>JAPYNQ010000070.1 GCA_028289815.1 Gammaproteobacteria bacterium
CGAGACCAGGCGCTTGACAACGGCGTGGGTGTCAAATGCAATGACTTCGTTCATACAGGCCAGCCTAGCGGACGATTTACGGCGTGTCAACCCATAAGACAGCCTGGACCTTTGTACCTTTTCATCCGGTTTGCGGGTGTCAGCCGCAAGCCGGCCATTGTTATCAGCGGTGCGAATTTGCTGCGGGTCATGGGGTATGGTGGCCTCATCGGCCTTTCCTCAGTTCCCTCACCCCTGGCCCCTCTCACAGAGGGAGAGGGGAAGGGATTGTTTGCCCCCCCACAGAGGGAGAGGGGGTCGTGTCAGGCTGGTTCTTTTGATTTTGAGAGGTGCCTTTATGGGTGTAACCCGCTCTTTTTCACAGAGTCATCCGGCAGAGAAAATTCCGCCGGACAGGTATCTGTCTCCACGGTCACATATGATGGCAACGATGGTCGCGTTGTTTGTCTGTTGCGTTATCTGTATTGCCGCCGCTACCGCACCTCCCGATGATACGCCGGCAAATATGCCTTCTCTGGCAGCCAGTTCGCGCGTTGTCTGCTCTGCAAGGGACTGGGTCATGTCTATGGTGCGGTCTATACGACTGGCATCGTATATTGACGGCAGGTATTTTTCAGGCCAGCGCCGAATGCCCGGTATTCTGTCTGCCTGGTTTGCCGGTTGTACTCCTATTATTTCTATTTGCGGGTTTTGTTCTTTCAGGTAGCGCGAGGTCCCCATGATTGTCCCGGTCGTGCCCATTGCGCTGACGAAGTGTGTGATCTGTTGTTTGCTGTCACGCCAGATTTCCGGACCTGTGGTCTGGTAGTGGCTTGCCGGATTGTCGGGATTGGAAAACTGGTTCAATATTTTTCCCTCACCCCGGGTCTGCATCTCCAGGGCCAGATCGCGTGCGCCTTCCATCCCCTGTTTGTGGGTGACCCGTATCAGCCGTGCCCCGTATGCTTGCATGCAGGCACGTCTTTCTGCCGTCATATTGTCTGGCATAATCAGTATTACTTTATAGCCTTTGATGGCTGCTGCCATTGCCAGCGCTATCCCTGTGTTGCCGCTGGTCGCTTCTATGAGGGTGTCTCCGGGTTTAATCTCGCCGCGACGTTCGGCCTGGTTGATCATATTCAGCGCCGGACGGTCCTTGACTGAACCGGCAGGGTTGTTGCCTTCCAGTTTGACCAGTATCTGATTGGCCGGATTGGGGTTCATCCGTTGCAGTCTGACCAGCGGGGTGTTGCCTATAACGGTTTCGACTGTTGGCATCAGTTCCATCTATTTTCTGGCTTCCTTCATCAGTTTGAGCATTTCACGAACCGCGTTATCAAGCCCGGTAAACATCGCCCTTGCTATAATGGAGTGTCCGATATTGAGTTCTTTTATCTGCGGTATGGCGGCCAGGGCAGCTACGTTGGGATAGTCAAGCCCGTGGCCTGCATTGACAATCAGGCCCCGGCTGTCGGCATAGTCGGCGGCTTTTGCAAGGCGTCGCAGTTCTTCCTGGCGCGAGGAACCTGTCAGCTGTGCATATGTGCCTGTGTGTAGTTCAATTACCGGTGCACCGCATTTTACGGCGGCATCAATTTGCTCAAATTCCGGGTCAATGAACAGGGAAACTCTTATTTTTCGTTCCAGCAGGCGTGTTGTGGCCGCTCTGATTTTATCCGGCTGCGCCTGTACATCAAGGCCGCCTTCGGTTGTCAGTTCTTGTCTTTTTTCGGGCACCAGACAGCAGTCATCAGGCTTTATCCGGGTTGCCATGTGCAGCATTTCTTCTGTCACTGCCATTTCCAGATTGGTCCGACAGCCAACGGCCTGCTTCAGCAGCTCTGCGTCCCGGTCCTGGATGTGGCGGCGATCTTCGCGCAGGTGAAACGTGATAACTTCTGCTCCTGCCATTTCGGCAACACAGGCGGCATGGATGGGACTGGGGTAGTGCGTCAGCCTGGATTGTCGCAGGGCGGCAACGTGATCAACGTTGACACCTAAGATGATATCGGTCGGGTTGTGGTCAGGCATGTCCGGTCAGCCAAATAGTTTGCGTGATTGTATCGAACAATTCGGCAGATAATAATTGATTAGTGATCGGGTGAATCGCTTTGCTTCTCGTAACTGACGCTCGTTGCTGAATCTGCCTGATGTCAGGGCGACCAGCGTATCACCATGTATCGCTGTGTTTTGTTCGATATCGCAACGGTAAAAGCCCTGTTCGACCGTAAAGGCATATGCTGTATCGTCTTCTACAGGTGTTTTTCCATCCCTTTCTACAGTCAGCTCTACGCCATATCCCATCAGCCGGATCAGGTTTATTTCAAATAGCCTTAACAGGGGTGCAATATGTTCTTTGTCGCAATGTGTCAGTTCGGCAAGCGCTGTATCGTATAAGGCAAACAGGCGAGGCTCTGCCTCGTTTACGCGAATAATGGAGAGCAGTAGTTCATTGAGATATAAGCCACAGTACAGGCGCTGCTGTTCGGATGATAGCGGGTATATTGCCATTTCATCATATTGTCGGAGGGTTTTCAGGCCGGAACGACCGGACCAGCGCAGGTTGTAGCAGCGAAATGGTTCAAGTATGCGGTTTTTTCTGCCGGAACTGCGGCAGCCTTTGCACAGTATATCAACACGTCCGTATGCTTGTGTCAGCACTGAAATTATTTTGCTCGTCTCGCCATAGTTTCGCCGGTGCAAAATAAATCCGTCTGACTCTGACTGGTACCGGTTCACCAAGCGTGATATCCGAATGTCCGCAGCAGCTTCGGATTGGTTGACCAGGATTGGCTCACTTTGACCCATAGCCGAATATCAATGTGTGTTCCGGTTTCTTTTCGCAGTATTGCCCGTACTTGTTTGCCAATCTCTTTTATTCCCTGACCCCGTGAACCGATAATAATGCGTTTGTGCGTTTCCTGTTCAACATGTATGGTCGCTTTAATGCGTGTTTCTCCCTGTAGCTCTTCATAATTCTCTATGACTACCGCTGCAGAGTACGGGAGCTCCTGGTTGAATCTTCTGAATATCTGCTCTCTGATCAGTTCAGAGGTGTAGAAGCGCATACACTGATCTGTGATCTGCTCTTCGGAAAACATGAATTCTTTGCTGACCGCATATTTACGCAGTATTTTCTCCAGGTAGTTGATATCTGCCGGCCTGCGGCCTGACAGGGGTATGATTTCCTTAAAGTCATATCTTCGCCCGGTATCCCGCATAAACTCCAGAGTACGGTTTTTTTGTCGTCTGTAGCGATCAATTTTGTTAATTATGGCAAGGCAGGGGATGGTGTTTCCCGGTATGTATTTCAGGATGGTATCTTCGATGGCATCCCAGGTCAGGCCATCAAACATGAATAAAATCAGGTCGGAGTCTGACAGCGCTGAACGTGCGGTTTTGTTCAGCTGCCGCAACAGGGCGGTGCGTCCGCTATGATTGATGCCGGGGGTATCAATAAAAACGAACTGGTAGTTATCTTTGGTATGGATCGCTTGTATGCGGTGGCGGGTGGTTTGCGGCCGGCGCGATGTGGTAACAATTTTTTGACCAAGCAGTGTATTGATCAGCGTTGATTTGCCTGCATTGGGACGCCCGACGACTGCAATGATCGTAGTGAAGTTGTGGTCAGCCATCTGTCAGGCTTTTGAACATCCTGCTGGCAGCAAGCTGTTCGGCTCTGCGACGACTGCTGCCGATTGCCGAGACGGGAGCAGCTCCTTCCACCAGGCAGTTCACTTCAAATTGCTTTTGGTGATCCATGCCGGTTTGCGCAACTATCGTATACTGCGGTAATTCTCTACCCTGGCACTGTAAAAGTTCCTGTAATCTGGTCTTTGGATCTTTAAGCTCTTCCGCATCCGGCAGATTCGCGAGAAGTGGCTGGTACAGCTCCAGAATCAGCTTTTTACAGGCTTCAAAGCCACCATCCAGGAAAACGGCACCCAGTACAGCCTCCATCGCACCGGAGAGAATGGATTTACGCTGTTTACCTCCGTTTTGCTGCTCTCCCTGGCCGAGTTCAATGTAGTTACCCAGCTGTAGCCGATCCGCGAGAACGGTCAGTGATTCATTATTTACCAGGCTGGCGCGCATACGGCTCAACTCTCCTGCAGACGCATTCGGCTTCATTTCATATAATTTTTCTGCAATGCAGAAATTAAGAATGGAGTCACCCAAAAATTCCAGCCTTTCATTGTTTTTACTGCCGACACTGGGATGGCGGAGGGCTCGCCATAAATACCGACGATCACGGAACTCGTATCGCAGCACTGCCTGGAGCTTTGTTGGTTTTACCGGCAATGTTTTAATCAGCGCGGGACTTCCACTGTCTTTTGAAAATCAACGAAAACGCCAACATTCTTGAACAATATGGTCCGTGCCTCGTAGTTCGCCGATACATTCCAGACTTTTTTCTCTTTTGATTTCTCGAATTCAATATCTTTGCTGTTTATGACTTTCACATCATTGATAAGAAAGTAATTTGCAATCTTGTTTTGCATTGCTCTTTTACCCATTTTACCAATTTTGGTATCCGCCGCGAGGCTGTCCAAGGCAGAATTTACCGTTGAATTTTGCAGATACAGCGGTGTTACCTTAAGAATTATCAGTGCGAAAAATCCAATAAGGCTCAGTACAATCAACAGGCTTAAAAATGTTATACCTCTTTGATTACTTTTCACCAGCATTGCTATTCTCCCGATTGTTTAATCTATCCTGCTTCCTATTCTTCCAAATCTGATGCTGTAGTCATCATTGTCCCAGCTCATCCATATATGATCAGCTCGTCCTACCAGATTATCAACCGGGACAAACCCCCAATAACGACTGTCATTACTATTATCACGATTATCGCCTATCACAAAATAATGTCCATCGGGAACAAGGATGATACCCTCCAATCCCGGTTTGTGGCTTTGCTCCAAGGTATTAAATCGGTGCTCGCCGATGACTTCGCTGTAAACGGTGATTGGCGGCTGCATCAGTTCATAACCTTCGCCGCTGTAATTGCCCTTATGAATTTTGTCAACTTTTCTGCCGTTAATCGCCAGTGTTTTATTGATGTAGGCAATCTGATCGCCCGGCAGTCCAATCACCCGTTTAATATAATCGAACGATGGGTCGTTGGGAAAACGAAATACGGCTACGTCTCCTCGTTCAGGATCGTTCCCCGAACCGGGAATTTTCCATTCTGTAACCGGAATGCGAAGGCCGTATGCAAACTTGTTTACCAGAATGAAATCGCCTATCAGCAGGGTCGGCATCATGGAACCTGAAGGTATTCTGAACGGTTCGTATATGAATGACCGCAGGATAAGCACCAGCAGGATAACAGGGAATAAGGAACGGGCATATTCAGTAGCTACCGGTTCCTTGAGATAATCGGCATCGGTTTCCAGCTTGTCTGTATTGTTCCGTTCTCTGGCCTTTTTATAAAATATGGTGTCCGCCAACCAGATTATGCCGGCAATGGCGGCGGCAATGACTAAAAATGCAGCGAAATCAAAGTGCATATATCCCCCCGGCGCTCAGTTATCTATTTTGAGCATCGCCATGAAGGCGTCTTGAGGTATTTCTACGCTACCTATCTGTTTCATGCGCTTTTTTCCTTCTTTCTGCTTTTCCAGCAGTTTGCGTTTGCGTGTGACATCGCCACCGTAACACTTGGCTGTGACATTTTTTCGTAGCGCTTTGACGGTGGAACGTGCGATCACCTTTGAGCCAATTACTGCCTGAATTGCAACTTCAAACATCTGCCGGGGTATCAGCTCTTTCATCTTGTCCGTTAGTTCACGACCGCGACGATCACTCAGGGCACGATGCACAATGATGGACAGGGCATCAACTTTATCGCCGTTGATCAGAATATCGACTTTTACCACGGGAGCAACCTGATATTTAGTAAAATAATAATCAAAAGACGCGTAACCACGGCTTACTGATTTCAGCCGGTCGTAAAAATCCAATACCACTTCAGACATGGGTAGCTCGTACTCTACTGATACCTGGTTACCCATGTATTGCAGGCCTTTTTGTACTCCACGTTTTTCTATGCAGAGGTTGATTATCGGTCCTACATAGTCAGAGGGCACCAGAATACCGGCTTTAATTATCGGTTCTCGTATTTCACTGATCTTGTTCGGGGCCGGTAAATCAGCAGGGTTATCAATAGTAAAAATCTGGCCATCTGTGCCCAGTACCTCGTAAATCACCGTGGGTGCGCTGCTGATAAGATCAAGATTGTATTCGCGTTCCAGGCGCTCCTGGACGATTTCCATATGCAGCATGCCCAGAAATCCACACCGGAAACCAGCCCCCAACGCCTGCGAGTTTTCAGGTTCAAAGTGCAGCGCCGCATCATTCAGACTCAGTTTATTCAGCGCATCCCGAAATGACTCGAAATCATCGGAACCCAGAGGAAACAAGCCTGCAAATACTTTCGGTTGTACGCGCTCAAATCCGGGCAAAACTGCAACATTCTTTCCGGCCAGTGTCAGGGTATCACCCACCGGAGCACCATGAATATCTTTTACTCCTGCAATCATGTAGCCTACTTCGCCTGTTTCCAGCGCTTTGTGGGATGTTCGCTTCGGTGTGAAAACACCCAGTTCGTCGATACCATACTCCCCTCCCGTGGATATAACCTTGATTTTCCGGCCTTTCTCCAGGCAACCGTCAATCATTTTAATCAGCGAGATAACTCCGACATAATTATCGAACCAGGAATCCATGATAAGCGCCCTCGGGGCAGCTTCAGGGTTTCCGGATGGCGACGGAATCAGTTTTACGATCTGTTCCAGCAGTTCTTCAATTCCTGCGCCTGTCTTCGCGCTTACAGCCAAGGCATCAGTGGCATCAATGCCAATAATGTCTTCTATTTCCCGGGTGACTCGATCAGGTTCAGCGGCCGGCAGATCAATTTTGTTCAGTACCGGTACAACTTCCAGTCCGAGGTCTATTGCCGTATAGCAGTTAGCCACACTCTGCGCCTCTACACCTTGTGCAGCATCAACAACCAGCAGCGCACCTTCACAGGCAGCCAGTGAACGGGATACTTCGTAAGCGAAATCAACGTGTCCCGGAGTATCAATCAGGTTAAGCTGATAGGTTTTTCCGTCTGCGGCCGTATAGTTGAGTGATACGCTTTGGGCCTTGATGGTAATACCACGCTCACGCTCAATATCCATTGAATCCAGTATTTGGGTTTCCATCTCACGCTCACTCAGGCCACCACATTTTTGTATAAAACGATCTGCCAGTGTTGATTTACCATGATCAATATGAGCAATGATGGCAAAATTTCGTATATGGTTCATGTACGGCAATGCCGGCCCGGCCTGGACAAACCCGGTATTTTATCGTGAACGGAACGGTTCAGGGTAGGCGGATTACCGTGACCGGGCTGAAGCCAATCTGATTAAACCACAGTTCCCTGCCAATGCCGGGATGTACGGCTCAAATACAGTAAACGGCATTTCTTCAGGCTGATGTACA
Organism: Gammaproteobacteria bacterium; assembly: GCA_028289815.1. Classification (GTDB taxonomy): domain Bacteria; phylum Pseudomonadota; class Gammaproteobacteria; order JAJDYQ01; family JAJDYQ01; genus JAJDYQ01. The sequence continues at coordinate 7,474 of JAPYNQ010000070.1, forward strand.
CAGTACAGCATTAATAATACTCTTAAAATGCTCGTTTACTCGAGGCAAATCGCGCTTTCTTTGCGCGCTGTCCCCGCACTTGCCAAGGCAGGCTTCCACAGTCTGTCAGCCCGGGATACGCATGGCCAGAAATATGGGCCCTGTCTCACGATAGACCAGTATCGCGACGCTTTCTCCCGCCTGCAGAGAGATCGCTATGCGTTTCAGCTCTTTTACACTGGTAACTTTTTTGTTATCAAGAACCTGTATGATGTCTCCCTCGCGCAGGCCCATATCTTGTGCCGGCCCTTCATATACACCGGTCACTATAACGCCATATTTTGCCCCGGTTTCAGCCTTTATCTCTTCCGTCAGATCCTCAATATCCAAGCCCAGGCGGCCAGCAGCAACAGGGCTTTTTTGTGGTACAGGCATCGCTGCGCGGGCCAGTGGCTGGTCGGGCAACTCGCCTATTTTAATGTCGAGTTTTTTTATGTCGCCCTGTCGCATAACCTCCAGAGTTACCGTCTGACCTTCTTGAACACGTCCTACAAGCGGGGGAAGTTCAGCAGATGTGTTAATCATCGTACCGTCAAGCTGCATTATGATATCACCGACCCGGATTTCTCCGGATTCGGCCGGGCTGTCTTCAAGGACCCGGGCAACCAGCGCCCCTTGTGGCTTTTTGAGTCCGAAAGACTGTGCCAGCTCCGGTGTTACATCCTGAATCATAACACCTAACCATCCTCTGGAAACATGCCCTTTGTCCCTCAGTTGCAACATAACATCGCTGGCAACCTCGGCAGGGATCGCAAAGGATAGGCCCGCATAGCTGCGACGGCCCGGTTCGCTGCTGATACGGGAATTTACTCCGATCACTTCACCACGGACGTTAAATAATGGACCTCCCGAGTTCCCGGGGTTAATGGCCACATCAGTCTGAATAAAGGGTACATAGTTTTCATCATAGAAGCTGCGGCCTTTGGCGCTGACAATACCCGCCGTAACCGTATGATCGAAACCAAATGGATTGCCAATAGCCATCACCCATGCTCCGACCTTTAAGTTTTTACTCGAACCCATTCTGACTATCGGCAGGTTGTCAGCCTCAATTTTCAGTAATGCAATATCGGTCTGTTCGTCCGTGCCTATGATTTGAGCAACCAACTCCCGTCGATCATGCAGCTTGACGGTAATTTTATCTGCCCCCTCTACAACATGTGCATTTGTCAGCACATAGCCATCTTCGGATACGATAAAACCGGATCCCATGGAACGGGTATCAAAACTGTCAGGGTCCCAGAAATCCGGTTGCTGCTCAAAAAACCTGCGAAACAGTTCACCAAACTGGTGATTCTCCGGCAATCCCGGAATTTGAAGCCGCGATTGCATATTTGACTCTGTTTCCTGGCTGGTGCTGATGTTCACCACAGCCGGACTGTACTTTTCAACCAGTTCGGTGAAGTCCGGTAACCCGGCGATAGCCTGTATCTGATACAGGAGTAGAATAGCGGTAAGCACCATTCTCAAAGAAAGTTTCTCTGTCATGTCTGAATTACCTTAACGGGCTGCATGTTGTCAATCGAAGCGCAGCTGAGGTTGCGAATACATAAATCATTTGCGGAAAATCGCCCTTGAATCCGCTTAACCCAATAAGCCGCCAACCGCACACCCAGATATAAACCAATCACAGCAGCCATTATATTCAGCATGGGCCGGCTATACAGCAGATCAAAAGTTGCGACAAATAACATCATGTTAATTAACGGCAATAGGTACTGAGTAAGGGTACTGTGCATAAATCTGGCTTCATTCAGTAAAATTTCAACCCGTTCACCCTCCTGATAACCACCAGGATTGGTTAATCGCAGAACTTTTTCCTTGTGACCAAAAAGCGTTGAGAGGTGTGCTATCCCGCATCCCCCGCTACAACTATGGCACCCTGATTCAACAGGTTTTAATTCCAGATAATCAGCCGTGCTGTTTGTAATAATGGCACTTTGAGATAACACCGGATGAATATCAACCTGATTCAAATAATTAATAGGAGTATGCTATGGAGTGAGCAATTTGTTTAACGGTTTCTTCGGGAACCTCGCCCATCACTGTGATCTGGTGATTGTAAACAGACCGTCCATAGGCATTCACGCCACCTATACTGGATGGCCCTTTTAAGGCATTTCCCCCGGAAGATTTTTCAATGTAAACCGATATTGTCGCCAAACCATCGGAAAGAACAATATGCTCAACGTCAAATTGATTCATCGGCATACGCTTATGTGCCTGACTGGTAACCTTGAAGCCTTTTGGCATTCCGCGGAGAATCCAGGTTGACTTGCCGGAGACAATACTTCCGCCGTGCTCTGAGCTCTCTACGGTCACAAAACCCTGATGGGGTACCGTTGGCTGTAACATGGCAGCCAGTACCGGCGGCTCAAAACTGATTTCAGTAAACATCATCTGCTCCATGACTTGGCCCTCGGCATTCAGAATATCGGAACGTAACAGCATACCATGATCTTCCTCCAGCCAGATACGATAGCCGTAGCGCATTTTGTCTTTGGGCTGTATGGAAAGTATGACAGACGGATACCCTGCTATGCGGTCTTTGCCGATTAACTGCATATCATAAATTTCGCCAAGCTGAGAGATGTTATCAGGAACCAGAGCAGGTAAGCCAAAATCAGATTTAAGCTGACCCACCACAACAGAACGATCCGCAGGAAGGATGCAGGTTACACGTTCACCGTCACGCAGTATTTCTCTGGCTTCACCATTTAATGACAGTAATCTCCCGCGTTCACCGGTCTCATCGACAGCATGAACAATTTGCATTGTTTCGATTTGGCCTTGGCTTATGTGAATGTATGTCCCGGCATAGTCCATTGAGCGGATGGCGTTATTCATTTTAATCAGCCATGTATCAGCATCGCTTGCGTTAGCCTGCAGATTCGACACCATCACGAAAAGAATGATGGTTCCGAGCAGTCGCTTTGTAATCATTCGGCAATAACCAACTGTAACATCAATCGTATTATTATCCGATCTACCTTGCATTTTGCTGCAGCTCTTTCTCAGGTGAAAATTTGTCATAGCCAGCTACGCGGCTGTAAGATATGATACCTGGAGCTGAACCAAAACCTGCATAATGGCTATGATCCACCAGATATCCATTTAGGTGAGATACAACAGCCGGCTTGGCCGATTGCCAGCCGCTTCTTGGCACAATGACAAAATTTTCCCGAATCCGCTGCTGTTCGGTCGTTTGAAATGCAGTCGCAATTTGCGGGGATAAAGGATCCGCCAGTTGCTCGTCGTTGTAAACCACACTGATTACGGCAAGCATGGCAACAGAAGCCGCAATCACCATTCCGATAAAAGGACGGTTAAAGCGCTGTAATACGTCAAATCTTGAGGCTGGATACGGGCTATCCGGCACTTGGTGCCAGAAATCATCCACCTCTGCGCTCGTGCTGATAAATTTCGGCAGGCCTCCCCGTATGGCATCGCGAATCAGATGATAATTCCGCCATGTCGCCCTCAATTCGCTATCTTGCGCTAAACGGTGCCGCAGAAGCTCGCATTCTTCGCTCGGCAGCTCTCCATCGACCAGGCTCGATATTTGCTCGTTGATGGTATCAGTCATTATTCTATTCTCTATGCGCTGTATCCATTAATTCAGCAGAGGCCGAATTTTCTGATCAATCGCGTCACGCGCCCGGAATATCCTGGAGCGAACGGTCCCGATCGGACAATCCATAACCAGAGCAATGTCTTCATAGCTCATATTTTCGACTTCACGAAGCGTGATAGCTTCTCTCAGATCATCAGGCAAATTGGATATCACGCGAAATATCACCTGCTTCAGCTCTTCGGTCATTACCAACCCCTCAGGGGTGGTTTTTTCCTTCAGACGAGTATCCATAGCATATTGCTCCGCCTCTGTTACATCTACGCCACCGGGTGGCGGTCGACGACTCTGCGACACCAGATGATTCTTGGCTGCATTCGTGGCAATACGATATAACCATGTATAAAACGCACTGTCTCCACGAAACGAACCAATCGCACGAAAAGCCTTGATAAACGCTTCCTGTGCGACATCCTGAGCTTCCATCGGATCGTGAACAAATCGTGAAATCAGCTTCACAATTCTGCTCTGGTACTTCAGCATCAGCAGATCGAATGATCTTTCGTCACCGGCCTGAACGCGGCTGACTAATTCGCGGTCCGTTGCCACTTCGCTCATTCAAGCCACCTTCATCTTAGCCATGAACCAAGCCACTTCAGTCACAGTTAAGGACAGAAAATCGTTATTAAAGTTCGTTTCCACGCCTAAATAAAGTTACCATATGTTTTTTACGATTACACCCAACATTGCCCCGGAAACAGGAACAGTTCGATGTCCTCATTCTAGGTAGCGGAGCAGCTGGACTTGGCCTCGCCCTGCAACTTGATTCTTCATTGAGGGTATGCGTTATATCAAAAAATTCTCTCGAGGAATCGAGCACCTACTATGCACAAGGTGGCATATCTGCCGTTTTGAATCAAGAAGATAGCGCGGAATCACATGCGCAGGATACAATACAGACCGGCGGCGGCCTGTGCCATGAGGACACTGTCCGTTATGCCGTTTCAGAAGGCCCGACCGCAATTGAGTGGCTGATTGAGCAGGGCGTGGAATTCACCCGTGAGAATGGATATGAACTTCACTTGACGCGCGAAGGGGGGCACAGCCACAGACGTGTTGTGCATTCGGCAGATACAACCGGTAAAGCCGTTGCAGACACCCTCGTGAATGCCGCCCGGCAAGCCTTCAATATCACGCTAATGCCCCATAATATCGCCATTGATCTGATTACCGCATCCAAAATAGGTAGAAAATATCATCGCTGTCTGGGGGCTTATGTCCTCGATATACGCAATCACTCGATCAGTACCCTGGCCGCAAAAGCCGTTGTACTCGCCACGGGCGGTGCCAATAAAGTGTATGCCTATACCTCCAATCCTGACGGTTCAACCGGAGATGGCATCGCCATGGCATGGCGCGCCGGATGCCGGATAGCCAATATGGAATTTATACAGTTTCACCCAACCTGCCTGTATCATCCGGAGGCCAAATCCTTTCTGATAACCGAAGCCTTGCGGGGCGAAGGCGCATTACTCAGGCTGCCGGATGGTAAACGCTTCATGAGTAAGTTTGATGAGCGGGCAGAATTGGCACCACGCGATGTCGTCGCCCGCGCCATTGATCATGAAATGAAACGTATCGGTGCCGAATGCTTGTATCTTGATATCAGCCATAAATCAGCCGGCTTCATCGAAACCTGTTTCCCAAATGTGTATGCACGCTGTAAGCATTTTGGCTTTGATCTGGCCAGGGAGCCGATACCAATCGTTCCGGCGGCCCACTATACCTGCGGCGGTATCATGACCGACCGGCATGGCGAAACCGATTTGCGCAGCCTGTATGCTATCGGTGAGGTCGCCTGCACCGGTCTGCATGGTGCCAATCGCATGGCCAGCAACTCGCTGCTGGAATGTCTGGTATTTGCTCGCGCCGCCAGCAGGCATATCAACGAAAATATTCATGGCGTGGAGCTCGTCACCGAACTATCAGCATGGGACGAAAGCCGGGTAACGGACTCGGACGAAGAAGTGGTGGTATCCCATAACTGGAGTGAACTGCGGCATTTTATGTGGGACTATGTCGGTATCGTCCGTACCGACAAACGTCTGGAGCGGGCACACCGCCGGGCCGAATTACTGTTGCTTGAGATTGATGAGTATTACTCCAACTTCCGCATCACCAGCGACCTGCTGGAGCTCAGAAATCTGTCAACCTGCGCCAGCCTGATTATACGCTGTGCACAGCAGCGCAAAGAAAGCCGGGGACTGCATTACACGCTTGACTATCCAGAACCTCATGAAGATAAAGAACCCGTGGATACTGTCCTGGTTCCCTCGAATTTCGCTCTCGCGAGCATGGGCCTCTCCGGATCAGGCTGCTAGTGCCTTTCCAAAAAGCCATAGAATCCTTTCGCTTTATGTACCAGTATTTCTGAATAATCAGGCATGACTTTGCTACCGTTAAAGAGAAGTTTAATCATCAGGAACGAATAGGGAAATGGATGCCAGTTCCATATGGTGGCTGTTGCCCATTCTGCTTGTTGTTGCGGGCATTGTCATCTTTAACTGGCCTGAGTCTCCTGAATTTAAGGGAAAAGTCGGTGAATCTCGTGTCAACTCACTTATACAGAGGTATCTTTCTCCAAACAGGTATTGCTTAATCAAGGGCGTGACGTTACCAACAATCGTGGTATCACGCTATGGTGTATTCGTAATTGAAACAAAAACTATGAAAGGCTGGATTTTCGGATCAGTAAACCAACGGACCTGGATACAGAAAATTTACAAACGGAATTTCAAATTTCAAAATCTGCTGCATCAAAATCAGCAGCTATTCTTGTCGTAACTTCGTACTAGTTCAGCTCACCTTGGTAACAGGCCTAAATCTGGTCGGGAGGGTATATCAATTTAATAAAAACAAACTAATGAGGATTCCTAAGTATCCCATCCAAGCAGCATGATTATCATGCAAAGGCTTTTTTATGTTTTATCTCCGACCAACATTTTATATTGGTCCAATTGACGTTTCATCTCTTGTGGTGGCAGGTAACCTGGCATCAAATCTCCCTGCTCAGTAATAACAGCAGGTGTGCCATTAATTCCCAGTTCGTTGCCCAACATAAAATGACGAGTAACAGGATTCGCGCAGCTCAGCTCAGGCAAAACTTTACCAGCCTTTGCGCGAGTCATTGCATCCTGCTGGTCTTTATTACACCATACAGACACAGCTTTCTTATAAGCGGCAGACCCTATGCCCGTGCGCGGATAGAAGAGGTAGTTAATCGAAATTCCAAGATCATTATAGTCGGTCATTTCTGCATGTAATTTCCGACAATATCCACAGTCAATATCAGTGAAAACGGTTATTGTATGCTTGGATTCCTTGGCTTGGAATGAAATCATCTGGTCATCTTTCAAATCGGCTACCACTTCCATCCGTATATCTTTAAGACGATTTTGAGTCAGGTTTTTACGATTCTCAAGATCAACAATGTACCCGGATATCAAATATTTTCCATCCTTTGACAAGTAATACAACTGTGTGCCCACCTGAAGCTCATACAGGCCCTTAACCGGGGTAGCGCTGACATTGTCCTCTATGAGTCCGAGCTTTTTTGCAGCTTCACTGACTTCTTCAGGAATTCCCTCGGCCATGACGGTAAATGGCGATACCAGCAATGTAGACAGAAACACAGTATGAACGCGCTTTAACCACATTTTTGTTCTCACTTCGTTATGAATCGCTTGGTTCGACCATCAGCCCGGCATAAAATTCACATGCTATGGTGGACTATCCTCGCATATGATGCTTCGCGTGCAGCTGCTTTAAACGTTCCTTGGCAACGTGGGTATAAATTTGCGTAGTAGATAAGTCATTATGTCCAAGCAGCATCTGAACTACGCGCAGGTCGGCACCATGGTTCAGTAAATGGGTTGCAAATGAGTGTCTCAACATGTGCGGAGAAAGCGGAACAGTAATCCCGTTTTTTTCTGCGTGGCGCTTAATCAAATACCAAAATGCCTGTCGCGTCATTGATGTTCCTCTAGAGGTAACAAATATGGCATCTGTGCGCCGGCCTTTTAATAAGTCCTCACGAGCAGTCGCCATATAGCTTTGCAGCCAATCCAGTGCCTCTTCTCCCATAGGAACCAAACGTTCTCTGTTACCTTTTCCCAGTAAACGCACCAATCCACGCTGTAAACTTATCTGCTCCAGCACCAAAGTTACGAGTTCAGAAACCCGTAGGCCTGACGCATACATCAATTCCAGCATGGCTCTATCTCTCAAACCGAGAACTGTATCAGTATCAGGTGACCGTAAAAGTGACTCAACATCAGACTCACTCAGAGATTTAGGCAGGCCACGCCCCAGCCTGGGTGATTCTATCAGGGCCGAGGGATCATCTTCCCGCAGTCCCTCCCGGCACATAAAACGAAAAAACTGACGTAAGCTGGAAAGTAGCCTGGCCATTGAGCGAGGACGCGAATTTTCGGCAAGCCGATCAGCCAAATAATCATGGATGTCTCTGCGACCGGCCCGTAACAGGCGTACATCAGAGCAGGCAAGCCACTGCGTAAATAAAACCAGATCAGACCGGTATGACGCCAGGGTGTTCGGGCTCAAACCACGTTCCATCCAGAGACGATCAATAAACCGATCAATGAGATTCTCATCTTCATCTGTCACTTTTTTAGTTATGGCTCTCCTGTTGCCGGGCAATTTCAGTGCGCACATGATCCATGTCCAGTTCACGTATTTTACCAACAACTTCTTCCAGATCAGCAGGTGATAAGGCATTCGGCTGTACGAAAACGCTAATATGTTCGCGGAAGATCATCAGTGTCGGAGTAGAGTGAATTTTAAACTGTGTTGCCAGTGCTTGTTGCTCTTCAGTATTCACCTTGCCGAAGATAACATCCGGATGCTGTTCGGACATCTCCTCAAAAACGGGCGCAAACTGCTTGCAGGGTTCACACCAGGCAACCCAAAAATCAACAACCACAATATCGTTATCGTTAATAAAAGAATTAAAATTATCAACAGTCAATTCGATAGCAGCCACAATCAATTCCTGTATTTATTATTATCCCGGCATGGGTCCGCGCCAAGGGATAAATCACAAAAGCTCATCTCTTTAAAGTGGCCGCTAGTTAATAATAACCAGCGTATCTTCATCAACCTGATCATAAAGCTCAATAACATCATGGTTTCGCATACGTATGCAACCACGAGAAACCGCCTGACCTATTCGACCTTCTTCATTGGTACCATGTATGTAAATGTAACGCTCATATGTATCGATCTGTGCCCCAAGATTAATGCCGGGTTCTTGTCCTTTCAGCCACATAATCCGGCCGGTAATCTGATCGAGACCCGTATCAGCATCCATTACTTCAATGCTGGCATACTCACCTGTGGGTTGCCGACCACGAAATATTGTATTTGGCTTTTCCCCGGTGCCAATTTTTGCGGCAATACGATGTATGCCGACAGGTGTCTTATATGATCCGTTTTCATTGCCGAGGCCTTGCGCCGCTGTGGAGATATCGTAGGCCTGCAATAATCTTTCTGCCCGCCATAGCTCCAAAGTCTGGCTGTCTGAATCAACATACAAGACAGTCTCCGATAAATCAGAGATTCCCAACTTTGTCAGACGATTCTGAAACAAAATCAACTTGTGATAAAGCTCAATATTACTCATTTTACCGGACCAGTCCGCCCGAACCACGAGAGATCCTACACCCGTGCTTAGGGCGATAGCTATAATGGCAGCTCTCTTCAGGGAAGCACATTTATTGATCACCAAAACCTACCTTAAAGATCTAACACACGACCATCAACACCAGTTTCACAGCAATCCTGACCAAAGAAGATAGAAACAATTACCAATATCTTTCCAGATTGTACAGATACGACGGACCCGCAGCACTCTTTTTCCCGCCATATCGCCGAGCACTCAGCCGAATTAACATATAATACAGCCCTGCAGCAAACTTTCGTCCTTGTCGAGCAATTCTGTAAAAAATCAATCCGCTGTCAAAGTTTGATAATCGTTTATCCGTGCATAAATATCCATGCTATGGGTTTAAACATAAACAAAACTCTGCTTAAATAAGCAGCTTCCCAAAAACCTCGTTACCCGGATTTAAAGACAATGGATATAGAGTTAATCAGCTTCAAGCTATGCCCGTTCGTACAGTCGTCAATTATCACACTACTCAACAAAAAGGTGAATTATAGAATAACCTATATTGATATCAGCGATCCACCTGCTTGGTTTGATGAGATATCACCCACCGGTCAGGTTCCATTAGTAAGAATTAATAAGGACAATATTATCTTCGAATCTGCTGTTATAAATGAATTCCTGGATGAAGTCAGCGGCGGAGGTATGATACCATCGGATCCACTCATCAGGGCTCAAAATCGGGCCTGGACCCAATTCTGTGGTTCCATACTGGGAAATACACGAGATATGATCAGGGCCAAAGACGAGGATTCCCTAAACGATCATGAATATGACATTCGTGAAAAACTTGGCCGGATTGAGGCGCTAAAATCTGATGGAGTTTTTTTCAACGGCAAGGAAATCAGTCTCATAGATACTATATACGCTTCATTGTTTATGCGTTTGAATCTGCTAAAAACAGCCATAGATTTGCTCCATGAAGATCACTATCCCAAATTGAATAGCTGGAGTAATCATCTGCTGCAGCTGGATGCTGTTCAGAATTCTGTCGTCACCGAATTCGAGGATATTTATCATCGTATGATCAAGATGCAGGGCGGCATATTGGCAGGGCGTTTATCATAACTCTAGGAGAGGAGTCAGCGTGAATGGGAAGGTAACGACCTGCTTCTTCCTTCTCTCGCTTAAATACCTTTAAAGCGAATAATCCGTCGTCTTTGCCGCTTATCCGGGCGTTTGCGTGGCGATAAACCACTATCTGCCATATATTGCCGAGCTTCACGCTGTTTTTCTCTCAGCGCAAGGCTTTCGGCGGTCTCTTCATACAAAAACCGCGCCGCTTTGACTGGTTGACGCTTATCGGAGATAATCAAAACCTTAATGGTAAACTCTGTTTCTGCTTTATGTATATGTAATATATCATGGGCCTTTATATGCCTTGCCGGCTTGACACGCTTGCCATTCAGATGAATTTTTCCACCTTTTACAGCGTCTGCGGCAAGCGAACGCATCTTAAAAAAACGCGCCGCCCATAACCATTTATCAATACGAACCGAGTCAGACAAAACGGTTAGTCAAGGATGATGCGGCTGCCTCCGACATTGCTGAACTCCGACAACATCTTGTTCAGGCGCTCGACAAAGGCATACGGATCGGCAAGCTCTCCACCTTCCGCCAATACCGCCTGCTCAAAAAGCAGGTGCGTCCAGTCAGCAAAACGCTCATCATCTTTCTCATCATTTAATTGTCTGACTAAAGCATGATCGACATTGATTTCAAGAGTCGGCTTACCGGAAGGCATATTATGCCCGGCCGTCTTCAGAATTTTCTGCATGTGCATGCTCATATCATAGGCACCTTGAACAATACAGGATGGCGCATTGGTTAAACGACCGGAAACTTTGACCTCATTAATATTATCACCAAGAATCTCTTTCATACGTTCGACCAGTTCCCTGTTTTCTTCTTCGACTTTTTCTCGATCTTGCTTTTCTTCTTCTCCGGCAAGATCACCTAAATCGAGGTCCGTGCTGACAGCAGACTGGAAGCTCTTCCCGTCAAATTCGCTGACATGTGACATCATCCATTCATCAACACGCTCATGCAGTAGCAGAACTTCAATACCTTTTTCACGAAACACTCCCAGGGCGGGACTACTCTTCGCAGCATTAAAACTTTCCGCTGCAATGTAATAAATTTTATCCTGCTTTTCCTGCATACGACCGATATACTCATCAAGTGTAACGGTCGGTACCACATTATCCTCCTGCGTGGAGCTAAATCGCAAAAGCTTTAGAATTCTATCGCGATTCTTGAAATCTTCAACAGGTCCTTCTTTTAAGACATGACCAAAATTTTTCCAAAACTCAGCATATTCTTCATGTTTTTTCTTGGCCATTTTCTCCAACATGCTCAATATTCTTGAGATCGAGGCATTACGGATTGTATCAATGATCTTGTTACCTTGTAAAATTTCACGTGATATATTTAATGGTAAGTCGTCAGAATCAACAAGCCCTCTGATAAAACGTAACCATGTCGGCATCAAATGCTCCGCATCATCCATGATAAATACACGTTTCACATAGAGTTTTATACCATATCGTTTATCGCGCTCCATCAAGTCAAAAGGTGCCCGTTTGGGTATATAAAACAGGCTGATATAGGATTGCCTGCCTTCAACATGATTATGGATCCAATCCTGAGGATCCTCAAAATCATGTGCAACATGCTTGTAAAATTCTTTATATTCTTCCTTACTTATATCTTTCTTTTGCAGGGTCCAAAGTGCCGAAGCCTTATTAACCGTCTCCCATTCGCCTTTGTTATCACCCGAACCAGACTTCATTTCAATTGGAAAGCTTATGTGGTCGGAATAGGTTTTTACGACGTTACGAATTCGAAATTCTTCAAGAAACTCGGTTACGGCTTCTTTGTTCATATGCAATGTGATTTCCGTACCGCGCATATCTTTCGTGGTTTCCTGCAGTGTATAACCACCTTGGCCTTCGGATTCCCAGATCACAGCCTGATCAGCAGGTTCGCCCGCAGCGCGACTGATAACTGTGACTTTATCCGCTACGATAAATGAAGAATAAAAACCAACACCAAATTGACCAATCATCTGCGAATCTTTAGCCTGATCTCCAGTGAGAGATCGGAAAAACTCCTTCGTTCCCGATTTGGCAATAGTCCCCAGATGCTCAACGATTTGCTCGGCATTCATACCGATGCCATTATCCGTAATCACCAGCTTCTTCTTTCTCTTATTGAAATCAATTCTGATTTTCAGATTCGGATCGTCGCCCAGCAGGGAATCATTGGAAAGCGCCTTAAAACGTAGCTTGTCGCAAGCATCTGAGGCATTGGATATTAGCTCTCGCAAAAAAATTTCCTTATTGGAATAAAGCGAGTGAACCATCAGCTTGAGTAGTTCAGTTACCTCAGCCTGAAATTCATGGGTTTGCTTTTCAACAGTAGCATTCATTCATCGTCCTCTTGTTGTAATCCATTCACAGAAATATGGGCGCGTATATGGGGAATAGCCTTGGAGTTTTCAAGCAATGCGGACACCTTCATGTGCGAGCAGCCAGCGTTTTCGCTCCAGTACCTTACCTTGTGTGTGCCCGGCGTAACCACCGATGCCTGAGACGGACACAACGCGATGACAGGGAATAATCAGAGGTAACGGGTTCTGGCTGCAGGCATTTCCCACTGCTCTGGCACCCGTATCCAGCTGAGCCGCCAGCTCACCATAAGCGCGCGTCTCGCCCGCCCGAATCCCCCGCAGTGACCCCCAGACAGTACGCTGAAAAACGGTACCCCGGATATTTAACGGCAAATCAAAGCAAAATGCGGGTTCTGAAAAATAGGATTGTAACTGGCAAACAACTTCCCGTGATAAGGCATCCTGCGGCTTCTTAAGTACCGTATCCCTGCAGAGGAAATTCACACCGATCAGGCTTCCTTGACGAACGACAATCCCGATTTTCGCAACCGGTGAAGCAAAAACGGTGGAGTATTCAAGCATATACCGGTTTATCTCTGATGAAAAAGTAGCGATCTACACTCGCTGTTTGCAATCTATGTCGATCATTTTTTTGACAGCTTTTCCTTAATCCGTGCCGCCTTACCTGTGCGCTGACGCAGATAGTAGAGCTTGGCCCGACGTACATCACCGCGACGCTTGACCCTGATTTCCGCTATTAAAGGGCTGTGAGCCTGAAACACACGTTCCACACCTTCGCCATGTGAAATTTTGCGAACCGTAAACGATGTATTCAGACCACGGTTTTTCTTGGCGATAACCACACCTTCATAGGCCTGAAGACGCTCGCGGTCACCTTCCTTTACGCGCACATCAACAATTACTGTATCACCCGGACTAAAAGCAGGGATATCAGACTTCATTTGTTCTTCTTCGAGTTCTCTGATGATATTACTCATTAGTTTTGCACCATATGTATCGAGATTACGGGTTATTAATTCTGGCGATACATTCCTGTACCGCGGGGAAACTCCGAATGAATCAGAACTTCCTTGAAGTATTTTTAATTCTGCTCACGAATAAATTCATTTAAGAGCATCTGCTCCTCGTCCGTTAAAGTCCTTCTCTCCAACAAATCTGGCCGGCGTAGCCAAGTTCTTCCCAGTGACTGCTTGAGACGCCAGCACCGAATATGCTTATGGCAGCCACTCATGAGTACTTCAGGTACCACCATATCTCGCCAGACTTCCGGGCGCGTATAGTGCGGACAGTCCAGCAATCCGTCCATAAAAGAGTCTTGCTCGGCAGACTGTTCATCGCCGAGCACCCCGGGGATCAATCGGCTTATACCGTCAATGACGGCCATTGCGGCAATTTCACCACCACTCAACACAAAATCGCCCAAAGACCATTCCTCGTCGATATGGCTTTCCAGAAAACGCTCATCAATACCTTCATACCTGCCGCACAACAGAATTAAATCATCCCGCTGCGCACCCAGTAGTAACTGGGTGATTGGCCGCCCCTGTGGCGACAGGTAAACCAGCCTTGAATTTGCCCTGCTTCGCCTGACGCGGTCCAGTGTTCTGGCCAACGGTTCCGCCATCATCACCATGCCGGGACCTCCACCAAAGGGCCGGTCATCAACGGTACGGTGCACATTGATTGCATCATCGCGCGGCGTCCAGCAGTCAATGCTTACCAAGCCTTTTTTTATCGCTCTGCCGGTAACACCATAAGCACAAGCATCCTGAATCATTTCAGGAAACAGTGTAATGACATCAAAACACTGAACCACCGTTATAACCAGTACCTAAAACTCGGGGTCCCAATCGACAGTGATTGTACCGCCATCCAGGTCCACATTCCACACTGTCTGCTTCCATATGTACGGGATTAGTCTCTGTCGGTCACCTTTGACAACAAGCACATCGTTAGCGCCGGTCTCAAACAGATAATCAACCACACCAAGTTGGACTCCGGTACCGGTGGACACGGTCAGACCGATCAGGTCGGACCAATAAAATTCATTTTCAGCGGTTTCAGGCAGCTGTTCTCTCAATATTGCCACCTGCTTACCAGCCAGAGCAAGTGCCTGATCTCGGAATTGGCAACCCTCCAAGCTGACGATCAACCCTCTGATGTGCTTTTGACCTCTGATTAGTTTCCTAGCTTCCCAGTGACTGCCTGATCCCAGCCACCAAGGCACATAGCTGAATATATTTTCTATGGGCTCGGTGTAGGAAAAGACTTTAAGCTGTCCACGAACGCCAAATACCCCATTTATTCTCCCGACTACTATCCGCTCCAGAGTATCGAATTTTGCTTCCCGCAGGATCGATTCCACCATGAAGCTATCAGACCGCAGATACCTTCGCCTGCTCCTTTACCAAGGATACAACACGATCAGACAGTTTTGCACCATGGGACTTCCAATGTTCAACGCGATCCATCTTCAGATCCAGGCGCCTGTCCTGACCACCGGCAATGGGATTGAAAAAACCCAAACGCTCAATATAGCGACCATCACGCTTATTGCGGCTATCCGTCACTACCACATGATAAAAAGGACGCCTTTTAGCCCCGCTACGGGCCAGTCGTATAACTACCATTTCATATCCCTTAAGGTCAGTATTGAAAAAAGCTCTGAATAGTTCCATCCCGGATTTACCAGAGCGCGGAAAACAAAAATATGACTTTGCTTTCTCCTCGGAATCAATGACGGTTTCATTCAGGTTCCAGCATCATTGCCTTTGGTGATATTCGCGTATCGCAGCAAACTCCGAGCTAAATATCAGAGCTTTTTTAAGCCAAAACCGATATTTGAAGACCTGCTAATCCGAATAGTAACCGCATTGTACAAATTTTGTCGGGCAAATACAGCCCCTTACAGCGGCCTCAGAAGTAAAAAGTTGTCCACATGCCTTACAAGGCGTTTTGTTCAGACATTCAGTCCTTGGAGTGCTGCAGACAAATACATTAGGCCTGCTCTCCGACACCTGAGGACTTTGAGGATTTACAAACTACAGTCAGAATATCTGAGCTGGATAGTACCGTCATGAGATAGAGTGATAACGCGCTATCCGTCTGATCACCGCCCACTGGAGAGACAAAATGACAGGCTCCTGCTATTGATACGATATCTCAGGCCGGGAAACATTATTTAAGCGGCTCATGGAGAAGCCGGAGCATTAAGTAGTTGATGATAGGTACCAACTATATCTAAAGTGCATCCTCGTGGGCCGGGGACCCCAACACAGCAATCAGGCAATGAGTCCCACAAAGGGGAGAGCAACTCGAAATCGCATTCGGCTATGAATTGGATACCACCGCGCCAACGATAACAATTAAGCCCTGACGTATTGTAAGAAGCAGGGCGTTGAACCGGTAGTTCGGCCCAAGTAGAATCGGAAAGGGCGGCGCGATTATGACCGTTACCTGTAACGATTAAGACATTCTATCTATGAGGGATACACTTTATGTATCCGAAACATGGGCACATGTATTGCGTACACTAAATAGATATCACGTCTTTTGCGCCAGCATACTCAAAATATGCTGTTTGTATGGCATGAAATATCGTAACGACACTATACTAGGTCAACTCAAAAGCAATATTATCAATAAGGCGGGTGTTACCAAGGTGGGCGGCAGCCAGAATAATCAATGAAGTATCGCTTTCTCCGGGTGGGTGCAGATCTCCCTGTCGCCTGACTTCGGCGTACTGGAGCTCGAAACCTTCCCTCTCAAGATTTGTTTTTATCTGCAAGCCTATCTCATCAAAGCCGGCTTTTCGTTGCTTAATCATATCGACCGCCCGGGATAACTCCTGATATAGCCTCGGCGCAATGTGACGCTGTTCCTCGCTCAAATAAACATTGCGCGAACTCATGGCTAATCCGTCCTTCTCACGATAAGTATCACAAGCAACGATCTGTGTGGGTATTGCCAGGTCACCTACCATTTGTCTGACCAGGGTCAGCTGTTGATAGTCTTTGCACCCGAATACCGCAATATCGGGCTGTACGATGTTTAGCAACTTGGTCACAGCAGTCGCCACTCCGTCAAAGTGCCTTAGTCGTGATTTTCCGCACAGTATTGAAGAAAGATAGGGCACACTTACCGTTGTTGTGCTGCTCACGTCACCATACATAGCATCAACTGAAGGCAGAAAAAGAACATCGACGGCATGTGCTTCAAGCCTTTTCGCATCCTCCGCTTCGGTCCGAGGATAATCGTTGTAGTCTTCGTTCGGAGCAAACTGGGTGGGGTTCACAAAGATGCTGGTGATAACACGGTCTGAACGGACTCTGGCTTCATCGACAAGCGCCAAATGACCCGCATGCAAATTACCCATGGTAGGCACAAAACCGACGGATTCCCCAGACTTGCGGTATCCCATGATGATCCGGCGCAACCCGGCTATCGAAAATTCAGTCAACATGAACCGGACGGTATAGCTCAAGCAAAACAGTGATCATCCGTTGGAAAGCTACCGTCTTTCACCGCTTCGACATAGGCGCGTATTGCCTGGAGCGGATGTCGTTGCTTGTCCGAAAAATCTCTTACAAACCTGGGCACACGCCCAACCGTCACACCAATCGCATCGTGTAATACGAGTATCTGACCATCACAACCACCTCCCGCACCTATCCCGATAACGGGTATTTCAACTGACCCGGAAATCGATTCCGCCAGTTCTGCCGGTACGCATTCCAGCAACAACATGTCGGCCCCATGCTTCTCAAGCGCATGGGCATCGCGCAGCATACCGGCTGCAGTAGATTCATCACGACCCTGTACCCAATATCCGCCGATCTTATGCACAGCCTGCGGTTGCAGGCCCAGATGAGCACAGACCGGTATGCCACGTCGGCTCAATTCGGGCACAATTGATAGCTGGGTTTCGCTGCCTTCCAATTTAACCATATGAGCACCTCCTTCTCGCATAAGGCGAGCGGCATTTTCAATTGCCTGCTCCGGATTTGCATAGCTCATGAATGGCATATCGCCGATAATGAATGCGGACTGACTAACACGGCTGACATTCTTAAGGTGGTAAACAATATCATCCATTGTCACTGGCAATGTACTGTCATGACCTTGCACCACCATCCCCAGCGAATCTCCGACAAGAATGACATCCATCCCCGCCCTCTCCTCCAGCATAGTGAAAGCTGCATCGTAAGCGGTCATACAGGCAATTTTCTGACCTTCATGCTTCATACCGCGGAGATCAGTCATGGTCAGGTGTTTGGTTGGAATATTCAAATTCTTTACATCCAGAAGTTAAAAATATCTTCCAGGTTCTACTGCCAGAAAATTGTTGAACGGTATAATTATGAGCATGTGACAGTCTCTGTAAATATTCGGTTCCCGCAGCTTGTCTGCAAAGAGCTCATCCGGCCTGACAGATTCAGGCGGTGATCTCAATCTTTTCCATTCTTAGCGGTTCGCATCTACACAGGCACATCTGAGCTACACCATAGCCCGGAATTTCGATATCCGGGTCAATGTCCATTAAAGGCTTCAATACAAAACGCCTCTCTGCCATTCGTGGATGAGGAATTATCAATGTTTCACTTACCACTCTCTGATCATCGTAAAGAAGTATATCCAGGTCCAGAGTACGAGGTCCCCATCGCTCATTATTGCGCTGACGCTTATGATGCCCTTCAATGGACTGCAGCCTGCATAGCAGGGCTTTGGGAGAAAGTTCGGTTCTCAGGGCTATCACCGCATTGATAAAGTCAGGCTGATCCTGCGGCCCGACAGGCTGGGTACGGTAAAATTCTGACATATCAATCAAACCGTTTTGCGCATAATGCCTGATATCTTCAATCGCTGTAAGCAAGATATCTATTGATGCACCCTGATTACTACCAAGACCGATATGGACTCTGGCTGACATATGGTTACCCGAGCGTCTGTCTTCGCGGCTTACGGAACCGTGTATGAGACCGGTAATTTATATGGTTAGCTTGTATCTCTCGCATTCTGCTCGCCTCACGTTTCTGGAATTCTGTCCACCACTCACAAAGCTCATGCAGATTCTCGCCAGCCTGATTTCGTAGCAATAAAAAATCATAGGCTGCTCGAAAACGAGGATGACTTAATAGTCTTAACGGTCGTTTACCTTGACGCTGCCCAAACCTCGGCTGCAAAGCCCATATCTCACGCGCTTGCACTGAAAAACGCTTAGGTATCGCGGTCTGCTCAGACTGAATCTGAAATATATCCTGGGACAGGGTATTCATCACGGCAATATTATCCATATCCCCTTCCACCTCATCATACATTGCCTGCCGCAGGCTCCCCCAAAGCAGAAGAGCATACAAAAATGCCGGATTTACAAATTTGCCGCTATTAATACGGTTGTCGGTATTTTCCAGGCCCGCACGTATAAATGATTCGACATAATGATCGGAGTCGACACTCAGGGTGTCTTCAGTCTGCAAAAACAGATAGCTGAATAGCCCATATTCCCTTAAAACCTCAAAGCTACGCAATGCATGGCCTTTCTGAAATAGCTTTAATGTTTCATCAAACAAACGAGCAGCGGGAATATCGTCCAGCATGGGGGCCAGATGGCTTATTGGCTGTGCCGCCTCAACGGTCAAGTGGAAACTCAGCTTGGCCGTAAAGCGCAATGCTCGCAACATTCTGACCGGATCTTCCCGATAACGAGTCTCGGAATCACCAATGACACAAATCCGACGGGCATTTATGTCTGCAACACCACCAACATAGTCAACAATACTGAAATTCTTAATATCATAAAACAATGAGTTGCATGTCAGGTCACGCCGCATGACATCACTGTCAATGCTTCCATAGGCATTATCACGAAGGATTCGGCCATCACCCAGCTGCTGTGCGTGACCTCTATGCGCTTCCCCGTGGGCAGCCCTGAAAGTAGCTACCTCAATTATCTCCCGTCCATAGTAGATATGTGCCAATCGAAAGCGACGACCGATCAGGCGACAATTCCGAAATAATTGTCGGATTTCTTCTGGAGTGGCATTCGTCGCTACATCCCAATCCTTGGGATTGCATCCTAATAATAAGTCCCGCACAGCGCCGCCCACCAAGTAAGCGTCATAGCCCGCTTCACTTAGGCGATACAAAACTTTCAGTGCATACTCTGAAATATTGGCTCGGGATATACCGTGTTCAGATCGCGAAATGACCTCTGGTCTCAGGGAAGAAATAAGAATACCTTGGATATGACAAAAAAACAGGAAGTGTACCAGAAACCATGCGAGCTCCTTATTAGAAGCTACGAATAGGCAAATCCTGGACCCGGTACAGAGCTTTTTCAAGGCACAGAAAACAATTCATATGGTTTTTTCTTCCAGAATCAACACTTTATAATCATTTCGTTCAGGCCTTGATGATTAATCTCATATTCTTGTTTTTGCTCATCCATGCCGCCGGCCACAATTTGTAATCAGGCTTCACACAAAAGCACTATAATCCATTCCTCCGACAGGCATTCTCACCGATGACAAGCACAACACCCAACATCACAGCCGCAACTTTTCTGCGCAGGTTCGGCGCGATGGTATACGACAGCCTGTTATTATTTGCCTTGCTGATGGTGGCAGCCCTGCCGGTAGTTGTTACTGTCGGGGAAAACAGTGAATTTGTTAAAAGCCCGGCTTATACGCTTTACTTATATACTGTCAGCTTCCTGTTTTTTGGCTGGTTCTGGACCCACGGCGGACAAACTCTGGGGATGCGTAGCTGGAGGCTACAAGTCATCCGCAGTGATGGCTTCGCACTTGGCTGGGACAGTGCCCTGATACGCTTTCTGAGTGCAACATTATCCTTATGCCTGTTCGGTATCGGTTTTTTCTGGATATTATTTAATTCTGAAAAACTGGCATGGCATGACCATCTTTCCAAAACCCATATTCTGTACAATCCTGACTTGGGGAAAAAGAAAAATACCGGTTAACTGCTCAAGAAGTTGAGATGATCTATCCCATTCAGTACTGTTGACTGTCACGCAGATCTTCTTTACATTTCTTGAAATAGTGATGTTCTAGCCATAAATCTATTGCTAATAGGCTTTTCAAAGGTATTGAATCCAGCCTGACAGCAACAAAACCACGACACCACGGAGTCATAGCATGTCAACAGACGAGCAAAAAATACGCGAACTAGCCCAAAAGGAGTATGAGCATGGCTTTGTGACCGATATCAAGGCCGACACTCTGCCACCTGGCCTCAGTGAGGATGTGGTACGCACCATTTCCGCGAAGAAAAACGAACCACAATGGATGCTTGAATGGCGCCTGGATGCCTACCAAAAATGGCTGAAAATGTCACCGCCACAATGGCCTCACCTGCATATTCCACCGATTGACTATCAAGCGATTTCTTATTACTCCGCTCCCAAGCAGGATAATGGCCCAAAGAGCTTGGACGAAGTCGACCCCAAGCTCTTGGAAACCTACGATAAGCTGGGCATTCCACTGGAAGAGCAGAAGGTATTGGCAGGTATCACCGATATGGCGGTAGATGCGGTATTTGATTCGATTTCAGTGAAAACCACTTTCACCAAGCAACTTAAAGAGGCCGGCATCATTTTCTGCTCCATGTCAGAAGCTGTACACGACTACCCCGAACTGGTGAAACAATATCTGGGGCGGGTCGTCCCCAAGACTGATAATTACTATGCTGCCCTGAACTGTGCAGTATTTACCGATGGTTCCTTTGTATACATTCCCAAAAATACGCGCTGCCCCATGGAGCTATCCACCTATTTCAGAATTAATGCAAAAAATACCGGTCAGTTTGAACGTACACTGATTATCGCCGATGAAGGTTCCTATGTATCTTACCTGGAAGGCTGCACCGCACCTATACGGGACGAGAATCAGCTTCATGCAGCTGTCGTCGAACTGGTTGCTATGGAAAACGCAGAAATCAAGTATTCAACCGTGCAAAATTGGTATCCCGGTGATGAAACCGGCAAAGGTGGTATTTATAACTTCGTCACCAAACGTGCCGAATGTTATGGAAACAACTCCAAGGTGTCCTGGACCCAGGTTGAAACCGGTTCATCAATTACTTGGAAATATCCTTCCTGTGTGCTTAGAGGCGATAACTCCGTTGGAGAGTTTTATTCTGTTGCCCTCTCTAGCCTGAGTCAGCAGGCCGATACCGGCACCAAGATGATCCATCTGGGTAAAAATACCTCCAGTACTATCGTTTCCAAGGGTATTTCAGCCATGCGAGGACAGAATGCCTATCGTGGCTTGGTTCAGATCAACAAGAGTGCCGAAAAAGCGCGCAACTACACACAGTGTGATTCGCTGTTGCTCGGCGATACTTGCGGGGCACATACCTTTCCGTACATGGAAGTAAAAAATCCAACTGCCAAGGTGGAGCATGAGGCGACAACCTCTAGAATTGGTGAGGATCAGCTGTTTTACTGCCGGCAACGTGGTATCTCCGAAGAAAATGCCGTGTCCATAATTGTCAACGGCTTTTGCAAGGAAGTATTCAAGGAGCTGCCCATGGAATTTGCGGTAGAAGCACAGAAGCTTCTTAGTATATCGCTTGAGGGTGCGGTAGGATAATCACACAGGCCATCAAGTCTGTTCCAGTTTTTATCGGATGTTCAACTATGCTTGAAATCAAAGATTTACACGTCAGCGTTGGCGGAAAAGAAGTTCTGAAAGGCCTTAACCTGTCAATTGGTGCCGGCGAAGTTCATGCCATTATGGGACCCAACGGTTCCGGCAAAAGCACGCTTTCTTATGCACTGTCCGGGCGCGAAGGCTACACTGTAACCAGTGGCAACATCACATATGAAGGCCAGAATCTGCTGGAGATGGAGACTGATGAACGTGCCTGCGAGGGAATATTTCTGGCCTTCCAATACCCGGTCGAGATCCCCGGCGTGAATAGCAGCTATTTCCTGAAAGCAGCTGTAAACGCCAAGCGTAGATACCGTGGCGAACCCGAGATGGATGCGATGGAATTTATAAAGCTTGTGAAAGAAAAAATGCGAACTGTGGGGATGAAACAGGAACTACTGTCTCGTTGCGTAAACGAAGGTTTCTCAGGCGGTGAGAAAAAACGTAATGAGATTTTTCAGATGGCCGTGCTGGAACCCAGGCTGGCTATCTTGGATGAGACTGACTCCGGCTTGGATATTGATGCACTACGCGTCATCGCAGGCGGCGTAAACCAGTTACGTAGTAAAGAACGCTCCATGATTGTTGTTACTCACTATCAGCGGCTACTGGATTACATACAACCAGACCATGTTCATGTCCTTGCCGATGGCACTATCATAAAATCCGGAAGTAAAAAGCTGGCAGTGGAGCTGGAGGAAAAGGGCTACGGCTGGCTGGATAAGTCGGCATGAATAACACCACCAAGCATTACTGCAGCGAACACGCGACAATGAAAGACCAGCTGCCGGGTGCCCGGTTGGGCTGGCTGAATATGTCCCGCAAAGCCGCACTAGCTACGTTCGAAAAAGAAGGCTTCCCTGATCCCAGAATCGAAGACTGGAAATACACCAGTGTGCGTCCAATTGAAAAACACTTATTCAAGCTGGCACAAAAAACTGATCATCCGATCAATGCCACCACTATAAATACCCTCTTGTGCGGGGATATGGCCTGCCATCTTATGGTATTTGTGGACGGGCGGTATTCACCGGATTTGTCTGACCCGAGAAATTCATCCGGGCAGGTAACAATTAAAGATCTGCATACCGCACTGGTTGAAGATACTGATGTACTGGAAGCCAACCTTGGTAAAATCGCTGACGCATCAAAGAATGGCTTTGCGGCTCTCAATATGGCCCTCATGAATGATGGTGCTTATATCAAGATTGCTGACAACGCCTCGCTGGAACTGCCAATCCACCTGATGTTCCTCTCATCGGGCAAGGAGGGAGTCACGAACCAAACCCGTATTTTGATCGTGGCCGGTGCTGGCAGCCAAGCCAGAATTATTGAAAGCTATCAATCTGTTGTTACTGGCAGCGTTTACTTCAACAACATCACCACTGAAATCAAAGCAGAGGCAAACACCGATATAGAACACTATAAGCTGCAGCAGGAGAGCAACAAGGCATTTCATATCGCCACCTCGCAGGTAGCTCAGGCTGAAGATAGTACATTTACCTCTTTTTCCATATCCATGGGAGCACAAATCGCACGCAACGATATCAATATCCGGATGGGCAACGAAGGCGCAGCTTGCAACCTATACGGTCTATACATCACCGACGGTCGCCAACACTGCGATTTCCACACTAGCATTGACCACGCTGAACCGCATTGTAACAGCAATGAGTCTTACAAAGGCATACTGGGCGGTCACTCTCGTGCCGTATTTAATGGTCAGGTTTATATCCACCCTGGTGCACAAAAATCTGCAGCCAGACAAGAAAACAATAACCTGCTGCTGTCCAAAAGTGCCGAAATCGATACCAAGCCACAATTGGAAATCCATGCAGATGACGTGACTGCATCACACGGCGCAACCGTTGGACAGCTGGATGAAAACATGATATTTTATCTACGATCCCGCGGTATTGATTATAGCTCAGCACATGCCCTGCTTGTTTATGGCTTTGCACATGATTTCATTGAAAAAATAACCATTGAACCACTTAAAAATCACTTGGAGGATGCCCTAGTAGATTGCATTCCAAATGTTGGTCAGCTCAGTGAGTTCTTACGAAAACATCTATAGTTTTTTATGATGGACAAAGACAGACTAAAAGATCAGATTATTGAACAACTGAGGACTGTTTATGACCCTGAGATCTCAGTTAATATTTACGATCTCGGCTTGATCTATCGCTTGGATATCGATGATGAAGCCAATGTCAAGTGTGATATGACACTAACCACGCCCGGATGCCCCGTTGCACACACATTTCCCGGTCAGGTCGAAACCAAAATCAAGGAAGTCGAAAATGTGAATGATGCCAAAGTGAACTTGGTCTGGGACCCTCCTTGGTCGCAGGATAATATGACGATGGAGGTTAAATTGGAACTGGGGATACTCTAGCAACACCGAATCGAATCCCCTGCTTCGTACTACAAAAGAGCGACCAAACACTGCTTGATATGGCTACAGGACTATTTTTTACTTTTGGGAAGTCGTCGTATTTCCCTAATGAATTCATCCACTGCTACGGTGTCACAGTGTTTTATATGCTGTCCGGTTATCAGGAATTCTCTTAAGATTCCTCACAAACGCATACCCCTCGGGAAGGCAAAGTATCTATAACTCCTGATTAGCCCGGATCAACTTGTTACACTGTGCCTTGCTCTTTATGCTGCACTTTGCACTAACCGGATGTTAGCCGAATATGAAATGCCTGAAAGATTATCGCATGGCCATAAATGGTACGGAGCTTGTTCCCATAATGATTGGAGGCATGGGCGTTGACATCTCGAACACGGATCTGGCACTGGTAGCCGCCCGCCTTGGTGGCGTCGGGCATATTTCCGATGCCATGTCACCCACTGTTACCGACCGTCGTTACAAGACCACTTTTGTAAAAGACAAAGTCAAACTGTACAAGCACACAGTTGGGCAAACAGATAAATCCGAAGTCCAGTTTAATCTGGCACATATCGCTTCAGCACAAGCCATACACGTTACCAAAACCATGGATCAAAAACAGGGCGATGGCCTGATTTATATCAATGTGATGGAGAAATTGGGCATGAATAATCCCAGGGCGACATTGCAGGTTCGTATGGAGTCGGCCATGGATGCCGGCATTGATGGTATTACTCTCAGTGCCGGCCTGCATCTGGGCAGCATGAATCTGGTTAAAGACCACCCACGATTTCGGGATGTGCATTTTGGCATTATCGTATCCTCTGTACGTGCTCTACAGCTGTTTCTGCGCAAAAACAGGGCACTCAACCGCTTACCAGACTACGTTATTGTGGAAGGACCTCTTGCTGGTGGCCACCTCGGTTTTAGTATTGATGACTGGCAAAACCATGATATTTACAGTTTGACAGCTGAAGTAAGTAACTGGCTCAAAGAACAAAGGCTGGATATGCCTGTTATTGCTGCTGGCGGAATCTTCACTGGCACCGACGCAGTGAGTGCAATCAAGACTGGCGCCACTGGTGTGCAGGTAGCCACGCGCTTTACCATCACCAAAGAGTGCGGGCTGCCCGATGATGTCAAGCAAGAATATATCAGAACAGACGAAGATAATATTGAGGTCAACACCATATCTCCGACCGGCTATCCGATGCGAATGCTAAAGAACAGCCCAACCATTTGTAAAGGCATACAACCCAACTGTGAATCCTTCGGCTATCTGCTGGATAGCAAAGGACACTGTGCCTACATAGATGCATATAATATCCAGGTAGCAGCGCACCCCGGCCAGAAAAAAATCCAGGTATGCGATAAAACCTGCCTGTGCACCGCCATGCGCAAGTTTGAATGCTGGACTTGCGGTGCTAATGCTTACCGCCTGAAGGACACCACCAACCAGAAAGACGACGGCAGCTATCAACTACCCAGCGCAGAACATGTCTTCAACGATTACCTGTACAGCACCGACCATAAAATAGCCTTACCTTGATGTAGCCAAACAATGCCTGCATCCCGGACTGTTTGCATCATTCATTAAATATCTCGGTAAAGCAGCATTCCACACACAAAAAAGGCCCTGCAACATGCAGGGCCTTACTGATACATCACTTATTGTAGCTCGGGGAGCTTACATCATACCACCCATGCCACCCATGGGATCCATACCAGCACCGCCTGCAGCAGGTGGCGGCTCTTTTGAAGGAAGCTCGGCAATCATACATTCGGTAGTGATCATGAGCCCTGCTACAGAAGCTGCGTTTTGCAATGCTGTACGAGCTACTTTGGTCGGGTCCAGAATACCGGCAACTACCATATCAACATATTCGTCACTTTGGGCATTGTAGCCATGACTACCTTTGGAACCACGCACCTCATTAACAACGACAGAGGAGTCTACACCGGCATTATTAGCAATCTGACGCAGAGGTTCTTCCATAGCACGACGCGCAATCGCTATACCGCGCTCTTGATCCGGGTTATCGCCCTTAAGTTTGTTGAGTGCGTCCTGAGCACGAATCAGCGCAACCCCACCACCGGGAACAACACCTTCTTCTACGGCAGCACGAGTTGCGTGCAGAGCATCTTCCACGCGGGCCTTCTTCTCTTTCATCTCCACTTCGGTTGCTGCACCCACCTTGATTACAGCAACACCGCCGGCCAGTTTGGCCATACGCTCCTGCAGTTTTTCACGGTCGTAATCGGAAGTAGATTCTTCAACCTGGGTACGGATTTGCGCAACACGCCCCTTGATATCATCGCTGTTACCGGCACCGTCAACAATCGTGGTGTTTTCTTTGGTAATCTGGATCTTTTTAGCGGAACCCAAATCATCAATAGCAGCTTTTTCCAAGCTCAGGCCCACTTCCTCAGAAATGACCTGACCACTGGTCAGGATAGCGATATCCTGCAACATTGCCTTGCGACGGTCACCAAAACCCGGCGCCTTGACTGCGGCCACTTTAACGATGCCACGCATATTGTTGACAACCAGAGTAGCTAAGGCTTCCCCCTCAACATCTTCAGCAATAATCAACAACGGTTTGCCTGCCTTGGCCACACTTTCCAGAATGGGAAGCAAGTCACGGATATTGGAAATCTTTTTGTCAAACAACAGAACAAAAGGATCATCAAGATCAACGGACTGGCTTTGCTGGTTGTTAATAAAATAAGGCGATAGATAACCACGGTCAAACTGCATACCCTCAACTACCTCAAGCTCATTCTGGAGCGCAGAACCTTCTTCCACCGTGATGACGCCCTCCTTACCGACTTTTTCCATGGCCTCGGCAATAATTTTGCCGACGTGGCTATCAGCATTAGCTGAAATTGTACCCACTTGGGCAATCGCCTTGCTGTCCTCGCAGGGAACGGACAAAGTACGCAGCTTCTCCACTGAGGCAGTAACCGCCTTATCAACGCCGCGCTTCAGGTCCATAGGATTCATGCCTGCGGCGACTGCCTTCATGCCTTCTTTCAGCATGGATTGAGCCAGTACTGTGGCTGTGGTCGTGCCATCACCTGCGGTATCGGAAGTCTGTGAAGCAACTTCCTTGACCATCTGCGCACCCATATTCTCCAGCTTGTCTTCCAGTTCAATTTCCTTGGCCACAGACACACCATCTTTGGTCATGGTAGGTGCACCAAAGCTCTTATCCAAAACCACGTTGCGGCCCTTAGGGCCCAGAGTAACTTTCACTGCGTTCGCCAAGGTATTTACACCACGCACCATGCGCGAACGCGCCTCGTCACCAAAACATACTTCTTTAGCTGACATATTATTTTCCTCTAAATTCCTTGTCTAAAAGTTTATTCAACAACCGCCATGATGTCGTCTTCGCGCATAACAACCAGCTCGTCGTCACCCACCTTGACATCATTACCGGAATACTTACCAAACAATACGGTATCGCCAATTTTTACATCCAGCGCACGGACTTCACCGTTATCGAGTATTTTGCCATTACCTACTGCCAGAATTTCGCCACGACTCGGCTTTTCTGTAGCAGAATCAGGGATCACGATACCACCCGCTGAGGTACGCTCTTCCTCCATGCGCTTGATCACAACACGATCATGCAAAGGACGTAAGTTCATCTTTCCTTTCTCCATTAATTGTCAAAATAATTTGAAACACAAAAACGAGTTATCAGCACTCGCCCCTAGTGAGTGCTGATAATAGGAGCAAAAAATACAAAATCAAGGGCTGTAGCTGAATTTTCATTATTCAGTCTTTTTTCTGATACTCACCTTCAATGATGTTATGCCTGTACGAGCTGGCATAGGCATCAGAGTCGGCAGAGCGCATTGGGCCGGCAGCCCTGATGATACCGCTACGGAAAAGTAACCACACCGCGATATCGCGCCGAATCGCAGGTAGCAGAATCAGAAAGCCTACTGTATCAGTAAAGAATCCCGGAGTCAGTAAAAATGCCCCGGATATCAGTAACATCACACCTTCAATTAACTCAACCGCCGGGATTTCACCGCGGCGCAGGTTTTCCTGCATACGAACCATCGTCACCAGACCCTGCGCGCGCAGTAGCGCGACTCCGATTACGGCAGTTATAACGATTAGTAATAAAGTCGGAAGCACCCCGATAATACCACCGATTTGTATAAACAGAGCAATTTCAATCGCTGGCACAATCAAAAACAACAGGAGCAGCAGGCGAAACATGGTTAAAATCCGAAACTATAAAGCAGGCATGTTAAGATGAAGTTCATTGATGACGATTTCAAGTAAGTCATACCTTCCGCCCAATCGCGCAAGAGAACTACCAAGGTAATAATTGGGAATTATCCGCATAAATTCGCATTAGCATCGGTTATAAATCTCATGTGGAGTGCGAATAGTCCACCGGTTTTGCGCTGGCACCGATCTTCTTGTTCATTGCCATTGCGGTTTTCCAG
>JAPYNQ010000071.1 GCA_028289815.1 Gammaproteobacteria bacterium
CCAACTGGTGCTTGATCTGGGCTTCGTTCCCGTGGTTCCGCCGAAAAAAGACCGCACCGATCCGTGGGAATACGACAAGGAACTGTACAAGCGGCGCAATGAGGTCGAGTGGCTCTTCCGGCGGCTCAAGGGCTTGCGCAGGATCTTTTCCCGATTCGAGAAACTTGATGTCATTTTCCTCGGGTTCATTGTCTTTGTGCTCATAGTCGAGGCGCTGCGGTAGTGCTAACACGCCCTAAAACTCCCTGAACCTTCGCAGAGATATCGGGTCTGCCACTGGCAGGTGAAACGCTTGCTCGCCGCCCCTCGAAGCCTTTTCAGCTTCTTCGCGCAGAACCCGTTTTCTAAGGTTTGTTGTGCCAGTATTGCTCGACCTTTGAGTATTAATCGGGCATTCTTATGCCAGTTTATGCGGGTTTCCCTCTCACTCCAGATAGGGCCATATGGGGGTCAGGTGGATAGCTTGGTAGGAGATCACGGTTAAACAATGTATGGTTTGGTAGAATAGTGATGTTGCACGGCACCATATGGCTTAATTAAAGGATATCATTATGTCTTACGATAAAATTCAGATTCCGGTCGGCGGTGAACATATTACTGTCAACGAAGATAATAGTTTGCATGTGCCGGATAATCCGATAGTCCCCTACATTGAAGGGGACGGAATTGGTGTTGATATTAGTCCGGTCATGTTGACGGTCGTGGATGCCGCAGTGGGAAAGGCTTATGGTGACCAACGCAGGATTATCTGGATGGAGGTTTATGCTGGGGAAAAAGCGAATCGATTATATGGTGGTGATGTTTGGTTGCCGGATGAGACCTTTGATGCGGTAAAAGAATTTGTGGTCTCAATTAAAGGACCACTAACAACGCCAGTGGGCGGTGGAATCCGTTCTCTGAATGTTACATTGCGCCAAGCCCTCGATTTGTATGTGTGTCAGCGTCCCATACACTATTTTACCGGTACACCCAGTCCGCTCAAGGAGCCCGAAAAGACCGATATGGTGATCTTCCGCGAGAATTCTGAGGATATTTATGCTGGAGTTGAATGGGAGGAAGGTTCTGATGAGGTCAAAAAAGTCATTAGGTTTTTGCGTGAAGAGATGGGCGTGCAGAAAATCCGTTTTCCTGAAACGTCAGGAATCGGGATTAAGCCCGTCTCATCCGAAGGTACTAAACGTCTGGTTCGGAGAGCCATCCAGTACGCAATCAATAATGATCGTAAGTCGGTTACTTTGGTGCACAAGGGTAATATTATGAAGTTCACCGAGGGTGCTTTCAAGCAGTGGGGTTATGATGTAGCGAAAGAAGAGTTTGGGGCAACCGAACTGGATGGAGGACCGTGGTGCAGCCTTAAGAATTCTTTAACAGATAGTGAGATCCTTGTTAAAGATATTATTGCGGATGCGATGCTGCAACAGGTTCTGCTGCGCCCGGAAGAGTTTGATGTTATTGCCACGATGAACCTGAATGGTGACTACATCTCAGATGCCTTGGCGGCGCAGGTCGGCGGTATTGGCATTGCACCTGGTGCCAACCTTTCAGATACTGTGGCGATATTTGAAGCTACGCACGGTACCGCCCCCAAATATGCGGGACAGGACAAAGTAAATCCGGGTTCAATAATCCTGTCCGCGGAGATGATGCTGCGTCATATGGGTTGGGTCGAAGCGGCAGACTTGGTGATCAAAGGCATGGAAGGTGCTATCGCGGCCAAAACGGTTACTTATGATTTCGAGCGTCTGATGGATGGGGCAGTGCTTTTGAGTTGTTCCGGGTTCGGAGATGCGGTTATCTCGAATATGGAATAACCAATTAGTAGGCTGTCTGAAATTTACGGGAATGGTTATATTTGTTTACCGACAATGTACTTTAATATGAAAGGAACTGGTGGTGGCTGACAACGCAGACCAAAGTGATGGTGGTGGAACCGGCCTTGTAACCGAGGTGGTTCGCCCGAAGCTCAAGCCTCCCCCGATGTATAAGGTGGTGCTGAACAATGATGATTACACGCCTATGGAATTTGTTATTCATGTTTTGGAGGCTTTTTTTGCCATGAACCGAGAGAAGGCGACCCGAATCATGTTAAATGTTCATACACGGGGTAAGGGTATTTGCGGGGTCTTCACTAGAGAAATCGCGGAAACTAAGATGGCGCAGGTTAATGAATACTCAAAGCAGAATGAGCATCCTTTACTATGTACTATGGAAGAAGCGTGATAGTTTGCGGCAAATGTAGACTATAGCGGACTGAGGCAAAGAGATTATGCTTGATAAGGAGCTCGAAGAATCATTGAATGACACGTTTCGTGATGCCGATAAGCGTAATCATGAATTCATTACCCTAGAACATTTACTGCTGGCACTGCTGGATAATCGTGCTGCAGCTGACGTGCTGAAGGCCTGTGGTGCCGATATTGATTCGCTGCGCAATGATTTGATAGCTTTTATTGCGGAGACAACGCCGTTACTTGCTGACCCGGAAAAATCCGAAACCCAACCCACATTGGGGTTTCAGCGGGTATTGCAACGTGCCGTATTCCATGTGCAGTCTCAGGGAAGAGACAGTGTAACCGGCATCAATGTGCTGGTGGCGCTTTTTGGCGAGAAAGATTCCCAAGCGGTTTATCTGCTTGACAAGCAAGAGATTAGCCGTCTGGATATCATCAGTTATATTTCGCATGGTATGCCGATTATGGAAGATCAATACACGGAAAGCACTCCGGATGAAAAGGAAGATGAGGATAATGAAGGGGGCGGGCAGGCAAGTCCTCTGGCTCGCTTTACAGCCAATCTTAATGAGCAGGCGGCACAGGGTAAAATTGATCCTCTGATTGGTCGTAAGCATGAGATGGAACGAACTGCACAGATACTTTGTCGTCGTCGTAAAAATAATCCATTGTTCGTTGGCGAGGCTGGAGTCGGTAAAACTGCACTGGCGGAAGGATTGGCGAAAATGATTATTGACGGCGATGTTCCGGATATCCTGAAGCCGGCCACGGTTTATTCTCTTGATATTGGTGCGCTGGTCGCTGGAACGAAATACCGTGGGGACTTCGAAAAGCGTCTCAAAGGTGTGGTATCGGAATTGATGGCGCAGGATCATGCAATTCTTTTCATTGATGAAATACACACTATGATTGGTGCTGGCGCGACCTCCGGCAGCGTCATGGATGCTTCTAATCTTATTAAACCGGTGCTGGCCTCAGGTGAATTGAAGTGTATTGGTTCAACGACGTATCAGGAGTATCGGGGTATTTTTGAGAAAGATCGTGCTTTATCTCGGCGTTTTCAGAAAATTGATGTGGTCGAGCCGTCAATCCCCGAAACCATTGAGATTCTTAAGGGTTTAAAGAGAAATTTCGAGGAACACCACGAAGTACGTTTCACTCCCAAGTCCCTGCAAACAGCCGTAGAATTGTCATCGCGATATATCCATGATCGTCATCAGCCTGATAAGGCTATTGATATTATTGATGAGGCCGGTGCCAGAGAGCGCCTGAAACCGGCATCCAAACGTCGCAAAACAATCGGTGTACATGAAATCGAGACAGTGATTGCCAAAATTGCCCGAATTCCACCCAAGAATGTTTCTGCCAGCGATAAAAATACCCTGAAGAATCTGGAACGTGACTTGAAGCTGGTTATATTCGGTCAGGATGAAGCTATATTGACATTGAGTGATGCAATCAAGCTGGCGCGTTCCGGGCTCGACAATCCCGAGCTGCCTATCGGCAGCTTTCTGTTTACCGGCCCGACAGGGGTAGGAAAGACCGAGATGTCTAGGCAGCTGGCACGCGAACTCGGTATCAAGCTAATAAGATTTGACATGTCGGAATATATGGAGCGGCATACGGTTTCCAGACTCATTGGTGCGCCTCCCGGTTATGTGGGTTATGACCAAGGAGGATTGCTGACCGAGGCTGTGGTTAAAAATCCCCATGCCGTGCTATTGCTGGATGAAATAGAAAAGGCACATCCTGATGTTTTTAATATCCTCCTGCAGGTGATGGACCACGGTAAGCTGACTGACAATAGTGGTCGCCAGTCAGATTTTCGTAATGTCATTATTATTATGACAACCAATGCTGGTGCCACTGAAAGCCAGCGTGCCAGTATGGGTTTTGTCGTCCAGGACCACTCTACTGATGCGATGGCAATGCTGAAAAAAGTTTTTACGCCGGAGTTTCGTAACCGTTTGGATGCCATTGTGCAGTTTAACGGTTTGTCAGAGGAGCATGTGTTCAGTGTTGTGGATAAATTTCTGTTTGAGCTGCAGTCCCAGCTGGATGACAAAAAGGTTACCTTGGAGGTGGATCATGATGCTAGGGAATGGATTGCCAAGAAAGGATATGACCGGAAAATGGGTGCTCGCCCTATGCGTCGCATCATTCAGGACCATATCAAAAAGAAAATCGCTGACGAATTGTTGTTCGGTGAGCTGATGTATGGCGGCAAGGTTTTGGTGTCGCTTCGAGATGACAAGCTGGTTTTCAGCTTTGAGGCGTTGCCGACAAAGAATAAATCAGCATAATGGTAATGACATTAGAGAACTTGTATTTAATCGGAAATGTTCCATGCTTAGATAAATATTCGTTTTAAGGTCATTATGGTGGCATTACACCATCGTGCTGTGAGGAAATGCTCTAAATGCTATTTATAAAAAATAGCCGCTCGCGCCCAGAAGGGACTTTTATCGAAACATACAGCTGTTTTCAATCATTCTATGTAACCAATAATCATCTGTATACGGGAACGTAACGTAGTTATAACTAACGGGCAGCTACTGCACCTTTGTTTCTTGCAGAAGAAGTATCTCGGTTCCGTTGATTCATCATTGACAATAATAATCTCGTATGCTGAATAAGACTGTTACAAGAATAGACTGTAAAGCGCTTAAAATAATTCGTTATTTGTCATACAACAGAGTCACAATAGAGAAACATACCTCTTTAAT
>JAPYNQ010000072.1 GCA_028289815.1 Gammaproteobacteria bacterium
GGTACCCTCAACCACAGCATGGGTGCAGAACTGAAGCTGCGCTGGTAGGCAGAAGCGGTTTGGGCGATTGCCCTGCTTCTACTGCTGTCATTCTTCTCCACATCGGTCCGGGGCCGCTTTTTATATCTCCCGCATCCCGCGGCCTTTTATGATGACGGTCATCGGGGTTATGGTGCGGCGGTTGGAGTGGCCCCAGATGGCATTATAATGCCCGCTTCGCCGGGCACAGCCCCGGGTTTATACTTGCTTACTATGCCGGATTTACACGATCAGATTGCCAAGCGTCGCACATTCGCGATTATTTCGCACCCGGATGCCGGTAAGACTACTTTAACAGAGCAGTTTTTGTTGTACGGTGAGGCAATTCAGCTTGCAGGTACGGTCAAGGGGCGCAAGGCAGCGCGCCATGTGACCTCGGACTGGATGGAAATGGAAAAACAAAGAGGAATTTCCGTGACGTCTTCGGTAATGCAGTTTCCCTACAGGGATGCAATAGTAAATCTGCTGGATACGCCGGGCCATGAGGATTTCTCGGAAGATACCTATCGGACATTAACTGCCGTTGACTCGGCGCTGATGGTTATTGATGTTGCCAAGGGTGTTGAGGAACGAACGGTTAAGCTGATGCAGGTCTGCCGTCTGCGTGATACCCCCGTTTATACCTTCGTCAACAAGCTCGACAGAGAAGGGAGAGCCCCGATTGATTTGATGGATGAGGTTGAGGAGGTTCTGCAAATCTCTTGTGCGCCCGTTACCTGGCCAGTGGGTATGGGTAAGGGGTTAAAGGGGATTTATCACCTTTATGAGGACGCCATCTATCTCTATCAGCGTGGTGAGCACAGCCAGGCGAAAGAGAATGTTGTCATTCAGGGACTGGATAATCCCCGGCTTGATGAGGTGCTTGGTCCCAAGGCACAGGAGTTGCGTGATGAAGTGGAGTTGCTTAAGGGAGCCGGCCATCAATTTGATCAGGAGCTTTATTTGCGCGCCCGGTTGACACCTGTATTTTTCGGTACGGCACTGAACAGTTTTGGCGTTAGTCAGCTGCTGGATGATTTTGTGCAAAACGCACCTCAGCCGCATTGTCAGAGTTGTGATGAGCGTGAAGTCAAGCCGGATGAAGGCAGGCTGACGGGCTTTGTCTTCAAGATACAGGCTAATATGGACCCGCAGCATCGGGACAGAATTGCTTTTATGCGTATCTGCTCGGGCAGCTACAGCAGGGGCATGAAGATACATCATGTTCGGTCCGGTAAGGATATGAAAATTGCCGATGCGCTGACCTTTTTTTCAGCAGACCGCAAACAGGTTCGTGATGCTTGTGCGGGAGATATTATAGGTCTGCATAATCACGGAACTATCAATATCGGCGATACGTTTACCGAGGGTGAAAAACTTCGTTTTACCGGTATCCCGAGTTTTGCGCCCGAATTGTTTCGGCGTGCCCGGTTACAGGATCCCTTGAAGATGAAGGCGCTCATCCGCGGGTTGGAGCAGCTGTGTGAAGAGGGGGCTACGCAATTACTGAAACCCGCCAGGCGTAATGATTTGATCCTCGGCGCGGTTGGTATGCTTCAGTTTGATGTGGTTCGGGAGCGTCTGAAAGTCGAGTACGGGGTCGATTGTCTGTTTGAGGCCGTGCCGATACAGGCGGCGCGCTGGGTTTCTTCTGTTGATAACACCCGGCTTGAGGAATTCAAGGGCAGGCTGGCAGATAATCTGGCCTACGATCACGGTGGTAATCTGGTCTATATCGCATCCAGCCGGGTTAATCTGGAGCTGACTATGGAACGTTGGCCGGAGATTCGGTTTTTCTCGACCAAAGAACATGGCGCGGCAGATTCTATTTAATGGAAGCTGTGTTTGGATATACTGTCATAAGCAATCATTGGAGCAGGGGAATATACCGGGATGTTTATGTTGAAGAAAAAAACGCAGATGCCCGCAGAATCGGAAGCCATTTCCGGTCGGGATACCGCCATGACACTGAGCAATCGACATTATGTGAATGGAAATCCGCTTTTGGGTCCATTCCCGGACGGCTTCGAGCGGGTGATTTTCGGTCTGGGTTGTTTTTGGGGGGCGGAGCGTAAATTCTGGTCACTGGCAGGGGTTTATACGACCGCCGCGGGATACTCGGCAGGCTATACGAAAAACCCTGCCTATCAGGAGGTCTGTACGGGTATGACCGGTCATAACGAGGTCGTGCTGGTTGTATATGACCCCGGTGTGATTGATTACGCCGATGTTCTGAAGGTTTTTTGGGAATCACATGACCCCACTCAGGGAATGCGGCAGGGGAATGATGTTGGTACACAGTACCGTTCCGGTATCTATTTTACTTCGGATGCACAAGAGGAAATATCGCGATCTTCATTAAAAGAATATGAAAATGTATTAACAATAGCGGGATATTCAAAGATTACGACAGAGATTTTACCTGCGGCAGAGTTTTACTATGCCGAGGATTATCATCAGCAGTATCTGGCTAAAAATCCTGATGGGTACTGTGGCCTGGGTGGTACCGGTGTGACTTGCCCGAGCAGGCCGATGAAATAGCAGATCTTGAGTGTCAGGCCGGAGTATAAAGAGTTTGTCAAATGTTCCCGGTTGCGCTATAAAGCCCCGTCTTTTCAGTAACAGAGAGATAAGGTATGTCATCACTTGATGATATCGAACTATCCAGTGACTATCGCCCCGGTGTCGAAGAAGAATACATGTGCGACAGGCATCTGGTGTACTTCAGGAAGAAATTGCTTGATTGGCGCTCCGAGCTAATGGAGGAGTCTCAGGAGACTCTGGAGCATTTGAGGGACAGTGCGAATCTGGATGTTGGTGATGAGATTGACCGTGCCAGCCGTGAAAGTGACCATACACTGGAGCTGCGTACCCGTGACCGTTATCGTAAATTGCAGAGCAAGATTGATGAAGCTCTGAAACGTATTGAGGATGGTTCCTATGGTTACTGTAATGACACGGGTGAGGAAATTGGTCTGAAACGTCTTGAGGCACGTCCCGTGGCTACGTTGACCCTGGAGGCTCAGGAGCGCCGCGAATCCAGGGAAAAGCATACAGCCAGTGATGGCCGTTGATAACTGTCGAGCTAGTCGGTGATCAGTTCCACCCAGTGCCTTACCGGGATTGAGGTGCCTGAGGCGAGGTGATGCAGGCACCCGATGTTGGCTGTGACGATGAGCTCGGGTCGTTCGCGGCTGATATTTTGCAGCTTTTTTTCTTTTAACTGTGCCGACAATTTTGGTTGTAACAGTGTGTAGCTGCCGGCGGCGCCGCAGCATAGATGTGGTTCGTTGAAGCGAATCCGTTTTGTTCCGATTGAGTCCAGCAGGTTTTCAACCCTGCCGGCAAGTCTTTGTCCATGCTGTAGCGTACAGGGAGGATGGTAGGCGACAGGGCAATCGTTGTTGGGCCTTAGCCTGGTAATATCCTCTTGGTCAATAATTTCTATTAGATCTTTTGTCAAGTCGCTGATTTTTCTTGATTTTTCTGCATAGTCCGGATCATGTTTCAGTAATTCTCCGTAGTGTTTGATATGTATGCCGCAGCCGCTTGCGGTAGAGACTATGGCTTCTATGCCGGTTTCAACATATGGCCACCAGGCGTCAATACGGCCACGGACCAGGCGCAGGGCCTTTTCCGGTGCAGAGGTGTGGTGATGCAGGGCACCGCAGCAGGCTGCCGGGTCTTCTGTTATGGCTTCTATGCCGAGCTTATCCAGTACGTTACATGCGGCTGAGGTGATGGATGGGCTGAGCGCCGGCTGGACACAGCCCTCTGGCAGGAATACTTTGCGAGGATGAGATGAGGCGGGGTTTGGCGGTGCAGGCAGTTTTATCGGTATCAAGGTTTTCAGGCGGCCAGGCAAGAGGGGCCTGAGCAGGCGACCCATGCCAAGCAGAGCCGCAAAGCGGTCAGGATAGGCCAGGCATTCACGAATTAAATAGCGCTTGAGACGGTCAGTGAGGGGTCGTGATGTGTCTTTTTCAATGATTTCCCGTCCGATATCCAGCAGTTCGCCATAATCCACGCCGGAGGGACAGGTGATTTCGCAGTTACGGCAGGTCAGGCACTGGTCAAGATGTCGCCGGGTTTCATAGCTTGGGCTTTGTCCTTCCAGAACCTGTTTGATTTGATAGATGCGTCCGCGCGGCCCATCCCGTTCATCACCAAGAATCTCGTAGGTCGGACAGGTTGCATTACAAAAGCCGCAATGCACGCATTTGCGCAGAATTTCATCTGCACGCTGGCCCTTGGGGTCGGCCAGAAATTGTTCGATAAGACGAGTTTGCATGGCTACAGGTAATTATAAAAAGTTCCTGGATTAAAAATATATTCAGGATCAAAGGCTTGCTTGATTTTTTTATGAATCTGCATGATATTTTTTTGTAGTGGGTGGCGCAGATTGGCCCTGTCTGCGGCATGCCATTGTTCCGCATATCCGCCTGCGGACAGCGCCTTTTGGGTTATGTTCTCAGGAGATTCTTCGGTTTTGAGCCAGCGCTGTGAACCGCCCCAGTCAATGAGCTGTTCGCTTGAATCGTGAAGGATATGCGGGCTGGCCGGTGGCACAGACAGGCGCCAGAAGCTGCCTTGCTGAAAAAATGTATGGGTATGGTTGCGGATGGATAACCAGAAATTATCTGCATCCTGTATTGGTTCGCCACCGAGTATGCGGGAGGCCTGCTTTACACCGGTCTCCGTGCCTGATAGCCGTATCATGAGTTTGTTCTGATGCCAGCAGGTCGCGCTTATCGGATTAGCGACGCCCGACAGCTCGCTGGCGTGCCGAATAGCTTTTTCCACGGATAGCTCGAATACCCGGGTGACCTCGGTTTCAGGTTGTGGCAGCACTTTTATGGATACTTCAAGAATGACTCCGAGTACGCCATAGGCACCTGTCATAAGTCGGGAGATATCATAGCCCGCGACATTTTTCATTACCTGACCACCGAGGCGCAGGTCTTCGCCTTTGCCATTGATGATGCGTGTGCCGAGGACAAAGTCGCGGGCAGCACCGACCCACGGGCGGCGGGGACCGGATAGCCCGCTTGCTATGGCACCGCCGATAGTGCCGCCATTAAATTCAGGCGGTTCAAAAGCCAGCATCTGACCGTTTTTCCGAAGTACCGATTCGGCTTCAGCAATGGTTGTGCCGGCTCTCACGGTTAATACCAGCTCAGTCGGTTCATAGGCCACTATGCCGCTATGTTGCAGAGTGGAGAGAGGTTTTCCTTGATCTTGTAATCGCAGGAATGATTTTGATCCGCTGCCGTGAATACTGAGGGACTGTTTGTCCCGGTGAGCACATGTGACGGTCTCGATGAGTTGTTGCGCGGTGTCGTGCATCCTAAAAGCGCTCAATTTCCGGGTGAGGTAGCTGACCGTGATGGACGTGCATGGCACCAAGCTCGGCACAACGGTGCAGCTCCGGTACTGCCTTGCCGGGATTTAACAGGCGTTTGGGGTCGAAAGCATCTTTAACGGCATGAAACTGCGCCAGTTCTGTCGCTTGAAACTGTACGCACATCTGGTCAATTTTTTCCATGCCGACACCGTGCTCACCGGTGATTGTACCGCCAACTGCTACGCAAAGCTCCAGGATTTGTGCACCCAGCTTTTCAGCAAGGCGAAGCTGGCCTTGTTGGTTTGCATCGTAAAGGATCAGTGGGTGCAGGTTACCGTCGCCCGCATGGAATACATTCGCAACCGGTAGGCCGTATTCCCTGGATAGCTTGTCGATGTGTTTTAACACTCGCCCGAGATGTTTGCGCGGGATAGTGCCGTCCATGCAGTAATAATCCGGTGCCAGGCGCCCGACCGCGGGGAAGGCCGCCTTACGCCCGGCCCAAAATGCCATACGCTCCTGCTCGTCGCCGGCAATGCGTACTTCGGTTGCGCCGTTTTCTGCCAGCACATGTCTGACGGTTTTTATCTGACCTTCGACCTCGCTTGCAGTACCGTCCAGCTCGCATAGCAGGATGGCGCTGGCATCAACCGGATAACCGGCATGTACAAAATCTTCGGCTGCCCGGATAGCCGGGTTATCCATCATTTCCAGCCCTCCCGGAATAATGCCTGACCCTATGATTGCCGCGACCGCATCGCCGGCTCTCTCGACTCCATCGAATGAGGCCATCAGTACGCGGGCAATCTCGGGTTTCGGTAGCAGCTTGACGGTAATTTCGATAATGACTCCCAGCATACCCTCCGAGCCCGTCAGCAGGGCTAACAGATCAAAACCGGGATGGTCGAGGGCCTGTGTTCCAACAGAAAGAGGTTCGCCGTCTATCGTGAGCAATTCGATACTTAAGATATTATGAACGGTAAGGCCGTATTTCAGGCAGTGTATGCCGCCGGCGTTTTCTGCCACATTGCCGCCGATTGAACAGGCAATCTGTGAGGAGGGATCCGGCGCATAGTAGAGGCCATAGGGTGTGGCCGCTTCGGTTATTGCCAGATTACGGACACCGGGCTGTACTCTGGCCGTGCGGTTTTGCGTGTCAATGTCCAGAATTTTATTGAATTTTGCCAGACTCAGTACCACGCCGTCCTTACAGGGCAGGGCACCACCTGACAGACCGGTACCGGCACCGCGTGTAACAACCGGTATGTCCATGTCATAGCAGGTGCGCAGCGTGGCTTGAATCTGCTCGATTGTATCGGGCAGTGCCACCAGCAGAGGGCGTTGCCGATAAGCCGACAGGCCATCACATTCATAAGGCGCAAGCGCTTCATCAGAGGTCAGCAGCTGAGACTTATCCAGATGCCGGGACAGCCGGCTGAGTAGTGATTTCAGGTGTTCGCTGGGCATGATGTTATCTTTAATAGTCGGGTCCGTACATTTTATCCATAAATATTGTCAGGGAAGCATAAATTGGTTAAAAATCAAATCATAAAATTTCGTTTTACTGTGTTATGCTCAGTATATGGCACTTTCAACCAAACATTTTCAGGGCACAAAAGATCAGGCGAAGGGTTTTTGTAGTCTGATGTCATTGTACGAAGAGAACTATGTCCGGTTCAATCAGCTGGTGTGTAATTTACATGACATGGGTGAGCATTCGTGGTCACGTCGCATAGGTGACATTGATTTGTATTTGCGGATTCTTGAGCGCCATAAGTACACCACGATGGTCTTGTTGACGTATCGTTTTCAGTCCCGGGAAGGCCAGCTCAGTACACCTGATATAAAAATCTGCCTTTACCATGATGCCAGACAGGCTGAAGCACTATCCTGCTGCCATCAGGACAGAAAGCGCTATGGCTGGCTTGACCGTAGTGCTTGCCATTCAAATATACAGTGGCGCTGGCGCATGAATCGTTTCCTTTTCAAGTGGTTAAATTATTGCCTGAAATCAGGGCACGGTTTCCCGCAACAAAAAACCGGCATTGGCTGGTCAGAGTTAATGCGTTCGGTTTAGCAGGCTTCAGAAATTCCACCGAATAGCCCAGAGAGAGGCATTCCGTGCACGAAAATATTATGGAAAAATCTGTCTGCCTGAAAACTAATAATGGAAGTCGGGTTATTTTGAATGGACTGTCCTCGTCAGCAGGCATACCGGGTATTTTGTGTTTATCTACGGTTCTTGGCAGATTCAGGTGATAATTAATAGTCAGGTCTCTGAAGGTGGCTCATGTATACTCAGATCTTCTTTGAAGAAAACTGACCGGAATTGCGTAACCGGGAGGTGTTATGACCTATGAGAATCTGGATCTAAAAATACCTGTTGAGTCAAATGATTATGACGAGTGTTCTGATTTTGTCGTAAGCTCTGTCGAGAGCATTATGCAGGATGCAATGGATCATGGCAGGAACAAGATCGTGATAAATACGAATCTTAAGCTCGGCATTCCAATGGAGAATATTAATAAAATTGCCGGACCATTTGTTGAGGCTTGGGCATTTCAGGTATTTACTGAATGCTTGGAAGATGAATGTAACAGGTATGAACTGATTAATGTGGAGGCGGGCAAGCGCCTGAATATGGTCGATGCTATCCTGCAATTCAAAAAGATCAGAAAAAGAAGCTCAGGTGTTATAGGCCATGTGGATGTAAAAGCAACATCCAAGGATATTGAGAATAGTGGAAAATCTCCGAATATTACATCTTTTGCCCGTATTCGTTCTGCTTATATAGCAGATCCGGATTATATATTTGTTATATTATCTATTAGGCATAGCGTGCTCAGTGCCAGAGATTCTGAAACACAAATGATGATGGGAATTATGGAAGTTGTCGATTTTAATGCATACGACCTTAAATATATATCTGATGGTGATATCAGTTATAACCCTGCCTTGGGTACCGGGCAAATTCAAATTAGAGATATTCATTATGTAAAAATTCAAAAGCGTAATACTTGGGAGTTTTGCCAATTATTGGATAGAAAGTGTATAGCATCAAAAAAAGGATTTGAACAATGGCTGGAATATGCAAAACAAAACAGGTGGATCAAATAAATGAAAAAAATTGATTTACGTGATGGTGATGCTTTGTATCTATTTAAAGAAATAAAAAGCTCATCAGTCGATCTGATTATTGCAGACCCGCCATATAATCTTGGAAAAAATTATGGAAATAATCATGACTTAAAGGGATTTTATGAGTATCTTGAGTTTACAAAATTATGGTTATCAGAAGCCAGGCGAGTGCTGAAGTCTGATGGCACTATTTATATTTTTATGGGAGTAAGGT
>JAPYNQ010000073.1 GCA_028289815.1 Gammaproteobacteria bacterium
GTGAAGGTCAGCATCTGTCTGACGCCGGCGGTGCCGCCCGTTATGTTGACTGTGGCTACGCCGGACATGGCCGACTCGGCGGTGACCTCAACATTGCCGTCAGGCTGCAAGCTCAGTACCACCGTGTAGGTGTCGCTGCCGCTGGCCTCAGCCACTGTCACGGCGGTCTCGCTGACGGTGACGCCTGCCGTATCGTCATCCTCGATGGCGACTTCCAGATTGGCCGTCACCGAGTTATAGCCGCCGCCACTGGCGCTGTGTGCCAGGGTTACGGTCTCGTCGTTTGCATTCTCGTCTCCATCCGCTGTTACCCGCACCGTCTGCGCACGGTTCCAGCTCATGGTGGTAAACGTCAGGGTGTCCTGGTTGTTATTCATATTGATATCGGTATCTACCGTCACGCCGGCGACGGCAGGTACCGTTACTGTTACTGAGGCGGTCGGCTGGGTGGCCAGTGCCACGGTGTAGG
Organism: Gammaproteobacteria bacterium; assembly: GCA_028289815.1. Classification (GTDB taxonomy): domain Bacteria; phylum Pseudomonadota; class Gammaproteobacteria; order JAJDYQ01; family JAJDYQ01; genus JAJDYQ01. Next base: position 470 of record JAPYNQ010000073.1, read on the forward strand.
TCGCGCTCTCGCCTTCATTGATATCCAGTGAGTTCCGGTCAAATACCAAACCTGCCGTATCATCGTCGGTTACGGTCACAATGGCGAGAGTTCCGGTCAAGCCATCAAAGCCGCCGAGTGAGGCCGTCACGGTATAGGTCAGGGTGACTGTACGTTCATCGCCCGGGTTGTCGATGTCGTCGTTGACGCCGGTCACGGTAATCCTCTCGGGTGCAAATTGAAATGCCTCAAAGTTCAGCGTTGCTGTCGTGCCGGGGCTGCCGCCGGGACCATTGACAAGGGCTGCGCCCGGCGTGCCTGAGGTCACCGTCATCGTCACACCAACACCAATGTCAATGACATCATCGCCGCGCAGCCCTACGAAAATGCTATCGGCACCTTCATTCTCAGCCACCTCTGTGCGGCCGCCCGTTTCAACGACAGCAATAAAAGCACTTGGCGAACTATCGTTATCAGTAATTCTGAGCGTAGCAGTGCGCGCTGCCCCAAAGTTGTAACCCGGGACGCTGTTCAACGTCAGAGTAAACTCCTCTCGGAACTCAATCAGATTGTCATCAATGGTACGCACATTAAAGCTGACACTGGACGCACCGGGAGGTACCGTCACTGTAGTAGTCAGCGTTGCGTAGTCTTGCCCCTGAACAGCCGTTATGTCTGTCACGCTGACGGACAGCGTCAGCGTATTGGTCGGTGCCGGAGATATATTTATCTCAAGAGGGGAGGTAAGGCCTTCCTCAATATCCCCCGCATCGAACGAGAATGAAATTGTCCCTTCTGTCTGGGCGGCGACCTGAGCCGGCAATCCACCTAGCAGCAACAACCCCCACAGCAGTATCCCGCCCAGGCTGCGCCACCCCGCCCGACATGGACTTAAGACAAGACCCGGCGCACCACCCGCGGCTGCCGCCATACTACGCCCCGCTTGACTGTTTGGATTCTTCACGATTTCTCACCATGTTATGTGTCTTTGTTTGAAAGGTATATCTCAGTAATTCCGGTTTTGCGCCATTAAAACATTCTTACCGGAATCGTGTCAACTCCGTTAAATATTCAACAATCTCCCGCCATCAACCGGTAGCATGTGACCATTGATATAACCGGTATCACGAAACAGAAACAGCACAGCCGCGGCAATATCTTGTGGCTCGCCACATCGCCTGAGCGGGATTCGGTCGAGTATATCGGCGCGGGGCTGCTCGCTCTCTGCGTTTTCCGGCCAGAGTATTGCGCCGGGTGCCACGCCGTTGACCCGGATATCGGGGCCAAGCTCACGTGCCAGACTTTTGGTCAGGGCCAACAGCCCGGATTTGGCAATGCTGTAGACAATATGGTTTTTCATCGGCCGCTCGGCATGGATATCAATGATATTGATGATACTGCCTTGATGAGCGGCCAGTGATTCCACCGCGGCCTGAGACAGGAACAGGGGCGCTTTTAAGTTGCTGGCGAGCAGAATATCCCAGTCTTTTTCCGTTATACTGCCGACCGGCGTCGGGTAAAACGCAGATGCGTTATTGACCAGCAAGTCCAGCCGCCCGAAGTGTTCGATGCAGGTATCAACCAGGTTGCGTGGCGCATCGGCCGCCAGCAGATCGGCTTGTACCGGCTTTACCGAGTGCTGTCGGACTTCGTTGAGTTCATCGGCAAGCCTTTCCGCATCTTGTCGGGAAGAGCGGTAATGCAGACAAAGCCCCATGCCGGCATGGTGAAGGGTGCGTGCGAGCTCGGCACCGATTCTCCTGGAAGCGCCTGTGATGAGCGCCACTTTGCCTTTTATGTCCTGCCGGGTTGGGTTCATCTGCATTATCATAGTCGAACGGAAGTGAAACTATACTGAATCATTCATGGTTTTTTTCAGCATTTATCCAGATAAACTTCCCGAACCGGATACCGAAGCCAGGCGACATGGCGAGCGGGTGCTGGCCTCGCTTCGGCAAAAAATCAATCGTGCCGATGGCTTCATCAGCTTTGCCGAGTATATGCAGTATGTTCTGCATACGCCGGGACTGGGCTATTACAGCGCCGGTCAGGAAAAACTGGGTTCAGCCGGTGACTTTATTACGGCACCCATGATCAGTTCGCTGTTCAGCCAGGCATTAAGCCGATACCTGCTTGCCGTATTACCAGACAACGGTGCTATCCTGGAGCTGGGCGCCGGTTCGGGAACAATGGCCGCGGATATCCTGCTATATCTTGCAGAGCATGGCGCATTACCTGAGTCCTATTTAATCCTGGAACCATCCGCAGACTTGCAGGCCCGGCAAAGGCGGCACCTTGAACAATGTGCGCCCGGCATCGCCGATAACGTTGAGTGGCTGGTTCATCTCCCTGATCAGGACAGTTTTACCGGGATGATCATTGCCAACGAAGTTATGGATGCCATCCCGGTGGAGCATTTCGTGCTTGAGAATGGCAGCATCCATCAGCTGGGGGTTGGCGTGGAGGCATCGCAGCTATGCTGGAAATCCCGTCTCGCCCCTCCAGAGCTGGCGACACAGATTGAAGCCCGCCTGCCGTCAACGGTTACAGATTATCCGCATGGATACCGGTCGGCAATCAATCTGCTGTTGCCTGACTGGATAAAGGCCTTGTCTTACGGCTTGAAAAAAGGAGGGGTATTGCTGCTGGATTATGGCTATGAACGTGAAACGTACTACCGACCCGACCGGGCGCATGGCAATCTGAGGGCTTATTACCGGCACTATGACGTGGATGACATGTTAGTGTATCCGGGCTTGGCAGATATAACTGCATGGGTGGACTTTACCACCGTCGCCGAGTCGGCGCTTGCAGCCGGATTGCAGGTATCCGGCTACACCACTCAGGCCAATTTTCTGCTTGAAAACGGCCTGACGGATCTGGCGCGTTCAGAGGTAAATGATGATAACAATTCCGTCAGTACCGACTATCTGTCATCAGCCGAGGCCATTAAACAGCTGGTTGAGCCGGGAGAAATGGGAGAAACCGTGAAGGTTATTACCCTGACCAAAGGCAGCGAACCGGGCCCGGGGTTCGGGCGGGACATGCGTTATCGTCTATAGCATCAGGGATTGAATCACCTCTTGATCGGGCCGGGCCGACATGGCTTTCGCCTTGAAATTATTGCCCAGGGTTCGGCCGATAGCCTGCCGGGCGTGTAAACTCATCAGGTTGTTAAATGAAATCCTCAAAGTTTGTCTGCAACCCCCCGCGAAACCTCACAACAATGCCGAGCTCACTGCTTGCCGCCAGTATGCGCTCGCATCCGAAGCCAAAGGCAACTTCTTTAATGCGCAATCCTTGTTCCGGGACTATGTTGTACCCGTATCGCTCGATCTTTGAGTGTCAATCGGGCATTCTTAACAGTCCGTTCATCCGGGTCCTGCCTGCACTGCTAAGGTATTCATACCTGATGGTGCCGCATGAGGCTTGAGTGAACCATCCGATGAGAGGTCACATGGAATCATTTTTGCCGCCGGTTTGATATGCGCATCAATTTACAGTTTTCCGGATGCCGGCTGAATGAAGCCGAGCTGCAGGGTTGGGCAGCTGATTTCAGGGCGCGTGGCCATGTGATTGTGCGGGATGCGGACGAAGCCGATGTGGTTGTGGTGAATACCTGCGCCGTTACCGGTGAAGCGGGACGCAAGTCACGGCAGCTGATTCGCCGGGCGCACAAAGGTAATCCGCAGGCAAAGCTGGTTGTCAGCGGTTGTTATGCAACACTTGAACAGTGTGCAACCGCGGGCATTGAGGGAGTGACGCTGGTGGTGCCGAATCGCGATAAGGATGATTTGGTGTCAAAGGTAGATGCGGTATTACCTGCAAAGCCACGATCAGATGGGCCGGGGCTTTTGCAGCATGGGCGATGCCGGGCATTTATCAAGGTGCAGGATGGTTGCCGCTGGCGGTGCAGTTATTGCGTAGTCACGCTGGCACGAGGGGCGGAGCGCAGTGCACCGGTCGGTCGGATCATTGATCAGATCAATCAGCGGTGTGAGGCCGGTGTGCAGGAAGTGGTGTTGACCGGCGTGCATCTGGGCGGCTATGGCAGTGATATCGGCAGCAGTCTGTATGAGCTGATACGCGCGGTGCTGGCAGATACCGGGGTACAGCGGTTACGTTTTGGTTCGTTGGAACCGTGGGGGCCGGATGAGAATTTTTTTGCCCTGTTTGCGGACAGGCGGCTGATGCCGCATTTACATCTGCCGTTGCAGAGCGGTTCGGATTCGGTATTGAGGCGCATGGCACGCCGGTGTCGATGCCGGGATTTTGCCAGGCTGATAGAAATGGCGCAGGCAGCCGTTGCCGGCTTTAACATCACAACCGATATTATTGTGGGGTTTCCGGGTGAATCCGAGGCGGAATGGCGGGAAGGGTTAGATTTTGTTGAGAGTGTCGGCTTCGGGGATGTGCATATTTTCCCTTTTTCGGCGCGTGAAGGTACGCGTGCGGCCCGTCTGCCGGGCCAGATAACAGGCGAGGCCATCCGCCGCCGGCAACGGCAGCTGCAGCAGCTGGCAGTACGGATGCGTGGTGATTTTGTACGGCAAAACGCAGGACAGGTGCACGAGGCGTTGCTTGAGAATAGTCAGCAGCGAACTACGGATGGCAGTTTTGTTTATGCAGGCTATACCGGGAATTATATACGGGCGGAGTATGCCGGCAGCGCCTGTGTATCAGGCAATCGCATTGTGCGTGGGCGTCTGGCAGTGGCAAATGGGCGAGCGGTGTTGTCGGATATTTGAGTATCGACAGGCGACAATCAACCGCCGATGAGCGGCTGCATGGCTTTATGCCGCTGTATCAGCCTGAGGGCACGGCGCAACAGGCCTTTGCCCGGTTCGGTTCGGTGCCAGGTGGAAACTCCGGAGGGGTGTGGCAGCGATATACAGTCGGCTGGACCGGCGGGGGTTTGAATGTCAAGTTGCCGACCGATGACTTCGGTGAGTTTGTCAAAATCCAGAAACTGACGGATCGCCAGTTTACCGACAGGGATTATCAGTTCGGGCTGCAGAAGTTTGAGTTCCTTGTTTAGCCATCGCCGGCACCGCGCTATTTCGGTTGCATCAGGGAGGCGGTCACCACCTTTGGGATTTTTGCCGGGGAAACAACGGCATACGGCGGCCATATAAACCCGATTACGGAAGTTTTCTTCGGTTATGCCGATTGAGGCATACCAGGTAAACAGTGTCTTGCCTGCGGTCCACCCAAAGGGTTTGCCGACACGACCTTCATGTTTGCCCGGCGCTTGTCCGACCTGGATGATTTTACCGGTGACCGGGGCACCGGTGATTACCGGGCCGGTCATATCCGGGCAAGCGGTACAGGCACTCAAGCGGGCCTGATGGGCAACGATTTGCTGCCGACTCAGCGACATCCGGCGAGGGCTTCGGTCATGTTGCGCATCAAGGTGAAGTAGGCATCGGCGGTAGCCGGCAGGTCAGCGCCGAGCGGGTCGAGCTTGATGATTTGCAGCTCATACCTGGCTTGCAGAGTTTCAACCTGGCTTGAGCGGAATTGTGGCTCGACCATCAGGCAGCGGGTTTGCCGACGCTTGATGATTTCCTCTATATCATGAAGATGGCGGGCACCGGGCTGGGCATGTGCATGGGGGTTGACAATACCGTGCATCTCCAACTCATAGCGCTCCAGAAAGCGGCCCCAGGCGTCGTGATAGAGCAGCGCCGGTATGGTCTGCGGCCCGGCAAAGCGTGCGCGAATATCCTGATCCAGGCGTTGCATGCGCTCTGTCAGGCGGGCCAGGTTTCGCTCAATGGTACTGACATGGGCAGGCAGGTGGCGACTGAGTATGCGGCTGACACGCTGCATATCTTCCAGTACCAGATACGGATCCATCCAACGGTGCTGATCTTCATGCAGATGGTGGTGGTCGCTGTCGGCTTGGTGGTGGTCGCTGTCGGCTTGATGGTGATCATCGGCAACCTGGATATCGTCACCCAGCCGAATCACCGTTTTATCCGTCTGTTGGCCAATGATGCGCTGCAGGGGCGTTTCAATACCGGGACCGATCCAGATGAGGATCTCTGCACGGTGGATTTTATCCAGGTCGCCGGGACGAAGCTGGAAGGTGTGCGGTGACTGATAGCCTTCGATCAGCAGGCCGGGTTCGGCTATGTCTTGCAGCAGACCGCTGACCAGTGAGTGTATTGGCTTGATGGTAACCAGTACCTCGGGTACGGCGCTGTGCGCCGGCGCGGTCGGCGCAAGCCAGAAGACTACGAATAAAATGAACGGGCGCAACAAATTTCTCAACATGTCAAGGTCTCTATGTAATTCAAGGGACGCAAATGATATAATGTATCATTTGTCGGGGTCAAGAGGAGAGTCTGCCAGTGGATAACGGGTTGCTGATTGAGGCACGGGATGTGTGTGTAGTGCGTGATGACCAGTATATCCTGAATCAGGTCAGCCTGGATCTGCTGCATGGTGAAATTCTTACCTTGGTGGGTTTGAACGGCGCAGGTAAAACAACCCTGGTCAAGGTGCTTGCGGGCCTGATGGCGGCAGACAGCGGGATGGTCAACCGACGACCGGATATACGCATCGGCTATTGCCCGCAACGCACTCACCCGGATACGACATTGCCCATGTCGGCGCGGGATTTTCTGCGATTGACCGATGCCGCAGCCGGTATGTCCGTTACCGGCATATTGCAGGAAGTGGGAATCGGCGACCTGGCATCGCGGCAACTTTACCGGCTGTCCGGTGGCGAATATCAGCGCCTGCTGCTGGCCAGAGCCATGCTGCGCCGCCCTGATTTGTTGATACTCGACGAACCCATGTCTGGTGTGGATATGGCCGGGCAGAGTGAACTGTACGAGCTGATTCCGAGATTGCGGGATGAGTATGGCTGCGGCGTGGTGCTGGTGTCTCACGATATTTATATCGTTATGGCGGCCACCGACAGGGTTGTATGTATCAATCATCACCTGTGTTGCAGTGGTCAACCGGAAAGTGTAATCAGGCATCCGGAGTTCATCGCCCTGTTTGGTGATCGGATCGCCGGAACACTGGCGATCTATAAACATGACTATAGCCGTGATCTGCATGACAATGCCCTGGAGGACGGACCGTGAATATGGCGATCATTTTCAGCGTGAGCATCACGGCTAGCCGTGCCTGAATTTATTATTAACGCGCTGCTCGCCGGCACCCTGCTGGCGATTATCGGCGGACCGCTCGGCTGCTTTGTGGTGTGGCGGCGCATGGCCTATTTTGGTGCCGCCATAGCTCACTCCGGATTGTTGGGCGTAGCATTGGCCCTGCTAACAGGCAGCCTGTTGCTGGATGCGGCAGATAACTCCAATGATCCGGGCTACCGGCTGGGCAGCACTCTGGTTAATGACCCCTGGCCGGCGGTGTTGATTGTGAGTCTGTTACTGGCCATGGGTCTGCTGATTCTGCAGCGCCGTCACCTGCTGGCCAGTGATACGCTGCTGGGTATAGTCGCACATGGGTCGCTGGCGGTCGGGTTGTTGATTGTCGCCTCAATGGCTTCCCTGCAGGTTGATATCATGTCCTATCTGTTCGGCGATATTCTGGCTGTCGGTGATGCCGATATCATTATGCTGGCGGTACCCGGTATCGCGGTACTTGCCTTGCTGGTCGGCAATTGGCGGCCTCTGCTTGCAGCAACGGTGAATGCCGATATAGCCGCGGCGGAAGGTATCAATATCAGGCGTACCGAACTGCTTTTTGTATTGATGCTGGCCTGCGTGGTCGCTCTGGGTATCCGCCTGGTCGGGGTGCTGCTTATTGTATCCATGCTGATTATCCCGCCGGCCACGGCCAGGCGGCTGACAAATACGCCGGTGCATATGGCGATAGCGGCATCTGTTATCAGTGTGCTTGATGTCTGGGCCGGGCTGGCGGCGTGCTGGTATTTTAATCTGCCGGCAGGCCCAACGATCGTTACTGTATCCATGCTGCTGTTTATCGCGGTAATGCTGCTGCCGGAGCAAAAATAATCAGAAAATCTCTGATTTGACTAGAGTTTTTTTAACAGCCTGTCAGGACTTGAGAGCGGTCCAGCCTCAGATTTGCCGGTCGGGTTCTCTTGACAGCAGAACCTCAAGTGCGCGCCGGGGCGGGCGCCCCTGATGCAATACCTGGAAAACTTCCTCGGCAATGGGCATTTCAACATCAGTAAGCACAGCGATCCTGCGTATGGCGCGCGCTGTTTCGATACCTTCCGCGACCCGACCGATATCCGCCTGTATGCGTTGCAGATTGCCTCCCGCTGCGAGTGCCATACCGACCCGGCGGTTACGTGACAGATCGCCTGTGCAGGTCAGTACCAGATCACCCAAACCGGCCGGCCCCATAAATGTTTCGGTCTGTGCGCCGAGCTCCAGGCCAAGACGCTGCATTTCGGCAAGGCCGCGGGTAATCAAGGCAGCTCTGGCATTATGCCCCAGTTCCAGACCATCGGCGATACCCGCGGCGATGGCGAGGATGTTTTTGTAAGCACCGGCCAGGCAGACACCAATCAGGTCATTTGAGGTATAGATGCGGAATGTGTTGCTTTGCATGTGGTTTATCAACCGATTTGTCAGATTTATGTCCGTAGATGCCAAACTGATGATGGTAGGTTGCCGGCGGGCAACTTCCAGCGCAAAGCTGGGGCCGGACAGTACGGCCAGCGGAAAGTCTTTACCAAGTTCTTTCTGTGCCACTTCATGCAGTAGCTGACCGGTTGCGTGGTGCAGTCCCTTGGTGGCCCAGGCCAGCCCCTGGTCGACGCTGATAATGGACTTTAACCGCCTGAGTATGTCCGGGAATACGAGGCTGGGAACAGCAATCAACAGTGTGTCACACAGGTGGACGCATTTTTGCAGGTCGCTGGTAATTTGCAGGCTATCCGACAGAGGAATACCGGGAAGATATTCGCTGTTTTCGCGTGCTTCCTGCATCTGCTGTGCAGCAGATGCGCGGAACTCCCAGAGCATGGCCTGATGACCGTCGCGCGTGGCCTGTAGCGCCAGCGCCGTACCCCATGAACCTGCCCCTAGTATCCCCAGCACGATAAGGTCTTATATTATTCCGCAGGTGCAGATGCTTCGGGCGACCCCTTTTCCTGCATGCGCTTCTGGTAGAGGTAGTCAAAATTGACCGGGCTGAGCAGGAAAACCGGGAAGCTGGCCTTTATAACGAGACCGGATATAACCTCTCTGACGTAGGAGTAAAGTATGTCCGGACATACCGAGGCAGTCAGCCGGGTACGGTCCTGCTCCGGAAATCCGGCTATCAGAAAAACACCGCCTTGCACCGCTTCGGCTATGTAGGCAGTTTTGTCTCCGAGTTGGGCGGTTACGTTGACTTTGAGTTGTACATCGTAAACGCCGGCCTCATCAATGGCATTGACCGTATTATCCATCTGTACGCTGACTTCCGGTTGCCATTCTTCCAGAAAGATCTGCGGGACATGGGGTGCTTCAAAAGAAACATCCTTGACATAGAGGCGCTGTATCGAAAAAGCGGGGCTTTGCGCTTCTGCCATCGGCCGGTCCGTTTGCTTTCAGCGCGTGGTTGTCGGGAGGCTGGCACCCTGCCATGCCATGATACCACCACCAAGATTATATATTTTCTCAAAGCCCTGGTTTTTCAACATTTTGCAGGCGACGGCAGAGCGATTGCCGCTTCTGCAGTAGACCACAATGTGGGCATCTCGGTGCTTTTCCAGTTCACCCATACGAGACGCAAGCTCGTGCGTCGGCATATGCCGACTGTGCAGTATATGCCCCTGACGATATTCACCGATAGTCCTGGTATCCAGCAACAGGGTATCTTCATGGTTCATCAGGCGGGTTAAACGACTCGGGTCAATATCATCAAAACCACGAGTAGCCCGGCTGATCTCGGTGGCAACCAGCATGGCAAGCACAACGATAAAGGCGGAAACCAGCACAAGGTGATTGCCGGCGAATTCAATAATCTGTTCCATCGGTGGCGGACCGGGGTTATGAAAGATGGAGATGGCGGTACATACAGTCAGCCGCTCGAGCAAAATGCCTGTCGCATCATATCAATGAGCCTGAGTATTCTTGCATCAGCGATGCAGTAAAAAACACGGTTAGCGTTCTTGCGCGAACCAATGATGCCTTTATCCCGCAGAATGGCAAGATGCTGTGAGATATTGCTTTGGGATGTGCCGACCGCATCAACGATGTCCTGAACGCATAGCTCTTTATCCCCCAGCTGGCAGAGAATCTTCAGCCGCAATGGGTGAGACATGGCCTTGAGAGAACGAGAGGCAAGATCAATATCTTCGTCTCTCGACATCAGACGAAGTGCTCTGGTGGCCGGCATGTTACCTGCCTGTCGCGGCTTTTCGAGCGACCTGAACCGCTATTCTTCCCATTCCTGCTTCATGTAACCGATAAATTCATCCCAGCTCGCTTTCTCACCATTTCCTGGCCGGGTTTTCCCTCCGCACCATTCAAGTCCGCTTTTGCGAATAATCAGGCTTCCGATGTGACTATCTCCGGAGAGCTGGCGAACATTGATCTCGACGCCTTTGTTTTTTACCTCAATCCCTCTGTCTGCAGTCTCAACTCCGAGACTTTTGATGAAAACTTTATTAGCCATAATTTGCTCCTTATTAGGTTCTGATTTACAGGCGCACTGATTACTATCTACACCCGACAAGAGAATAATACAAAAAAACGTCAATGCGAGCACCCTTATCTAAGGTATTATTTTCGCGCCCAAATCTCTGACCTTGCGGCAAAGAGGACTAACAGACCATGAATAAACCTCCCAAACCCGTTGTACTCATCATTATGGACGGCTGGGGTTACAGTGAGAACCCTGACTATAATGCCATTTATTCCGCTCATACTCCCTTCTGGGACAGGCTCTGGACCCATTATCCGCATACCTTGATTCGCACTTCCGGCGCAGCGGTCGGGCTTCCCGGCGAGCAAATGGGCAATTCCGAGGTAGGCCATATTAACCTGGGGGCCGGTCGCGTAGTTTACCAGGAAGCGACGCGGATTGGACGCTCCATTCGAACCGGGTCGTTTTTTGAAAACGCGACACTGACCACGCCGCTGGATAAAGCCGCACGGGCCGGTAATGCCGTACATATCATGGGATTGCTGTCGGATGGCGGAGTGCATAGCGATGATACGCATATTCATGCCATGGTGCGCCTGGCAGCACAGCACGGAGTAGAAAAAATCCATGTGCATGCCTTTACCGACGGACGCGACACTCCCCCACGTAGTGCCATACAGCCGATCAAGCGTTTACAAGCGGTATTTGACGAATTAGGGAAAGGCCGGCTCGTGTCTGTTACAGGACGTTATTTTGCCATGGACCGCGATAGTCGCTGGGATCGTGTCAAAGTCGCCTATGACCTCATATTTCACGGTGTCGCCGCATATGTCTGCACCACTCCGGAACAGGCTATTGACAACGCCTACACGCGCAATGAAAGCGATGAATTTATTGATGCAACGGTCATAGTTCCCGACGGGAAACAACCCGTGCAGGTGGAGGCAGGTGATGCGCTTTTTTTTATGAATTTTCGCGCTGACCGGGCACGTCAACTGGCGCAAGCTATTAATGATGACGATTTTGATGCGTTTGACCGCGGCAACCGTGTACAGCCGGGCAGCTTTGTCAGCCTGACTGAATACAGCGCTGCGCTGGATATTCCCAAGGCCTTTCCAACGGAACCACTGGAAAACGTCATGGGCCAGTATATTGCCGATAAGGGCTTCCGACAGCTGCGGCTGGCGGAAACAGAGAAGTATGCCCATGTCACCTTCTTTTTTAACGGCGGCACAGAGGATATGTTTGAGGGAGAGGATAGAATCATGGTGCCTTCGCCGGAGGTATCGACCTACGATCTGAAGCCGGAAATGAGCGCGGCACAGGTAACCGACCACCTGATTGACGCCATTCGGGACAGACATTACGACTTGGTTATCTGTAACTATGCTAATACCGACATGGTCGGCCACACCGGTAATCAGGATGCCGCAGAAAAGGCCGTCGCCACCATCGACAGCTGCCTGGAACGTGTGGTAGACGCACTGGAGACCGTGGGCGGAGAGGCGCTGATTACGGCAGATCATGGTAATGCCGAACTGTTGTTTAACGAGGAAACCGGGCAGGCACATACCGCACACACCACAAATCCGGTACCGTTGGTTTATGTCGGTCGGAATGCTGAAATGCTGCCCAACGGCGCACTCTCAGACATATCGCCTACCCTGCTGATGATGATGGGATTGGCGCAGCCGATCGAAATGACAGGCCGCTCTCTGGTGAAGTTTATCGGTGAGTAATCGCTTGAAACCGATACCAGGAAACTGTTTGCGCCGCCTTATCGTTTGTGCATTATTTTTATCCCTGTCGGTCAATGCTGCAAACGACGTTACCTTAAACCGGGAAAAGCTGGAAAACCTGCGCCGGCAGATTCAAACAACCCAACAGTCTATTAAGCAGGCTCACGGGACAAAAGATGATTTGCAGACGGCGCTGATGGGCACTGAAAAAGAGATCAGCCGAATCAACCGACGTCTGGGTATTATTCATCAGGATTACGACTTGCAACAGGCGCGACTGGGACAGCTGGAAGAGGAAACTGGCAAGCGCCAGGCGGCTCTGGCAATTGAGCGGCAGGCACTCGCCGATCTGATGCGTCGGGCTTACCGAATGGAACGGTATGGCGATATTCATATGCTGTTAAACCAGGAAAATCCCGCGCTGTTTGCACGCATGATAACCTACCACGGCTATTTCAGCCGGCAGCGAATACGACAGATAGATCGGGTTAATCAGAGACTTGACGAGCTGGCAAAGGCGCAGCATGCAGCGTCCCTGCAGGCCGCAACCCTTGCCAGATTACGGAGTCAACAGGAACAGCAGCAGCTCCGACTGGAGCATCTCAAAGAACAAAAGCGGGAAGCGCTGCGGCGCATACTGGCGGATATTGATAGTGGTACGGGTGCACTGGACAGGCTGAAAAAAGATGAAAAGGCGCTGCGCGCTGTATTGGAGTCACTGACTGACCTGCTGAGCGATATCCCATCGGCAGCAGACAGGGGGGAAAACTTCGCCTCAATGAAAGGCAAGCTGAAGTGGCCCAGCATAGGCCGACTGATACGGTATTACGGGGCACAGCGAGGCAACAGTGGAAAACGGTGGTCCGGCGTAGTTATCGGTGCCCGTCAGGGAAATGATGTGCGGGCGGTTGCCCATGGTCGGGTAGCTTTTTCAGACTGGTTACGGGGCTATGGTTTGCTGATTATTATTGACCACGGCGATGATTACATGAGCCTGTACGGGCATAATGAGAGTGTGTTTAAGGATACAGGCGAATGGGTTGAAGCCGGTGATGTGATCGCAAGCGTCGGCGATTCCGGCGGTCAAGACCAGGTCGGCCTGTATTTTGAAATACGCAAAGGCGGTAAGCCGCTTAACCCGATTCTCTGGTACGCAACAAAGGAACCACCCGAAGGATGACTTTGGGTTCTATGGATGAACTGCTGATCAGATGGAATAGAAGCATTCCATGCTCATGCTTTGGGCGATCTCAACCATGATTAACCATCAATCACACAGATAAACTTATTGCAACAAGATGAAAGTGCTCTTTCGGAAGATCACTTGTTTTCTTCAACTGCTGAAACTCTTTATTCTTATGGGGCCTAGTAAAAATATTATATCTACCCATTTCAAAGAAATTTAAAACATCCTGAGCAATATAACCGTAATCCTCTAGTCCCGTACCCACATGCACTTCCACAAAACAATCCGGATAGTGCTTCAGTGTTTGTGTTGCACCATGTAATACATTAACTTCATATTCTTCCACATCAATAAATAAAACATCGGGATACCCAAACTCCTTGCTTAAGTCATCAATCGTAGTACATTGGACTGTTGGATTTTTGAACCCTCGTGTTCTTTTCGATTGCACTCGAACATTAGACTCAGTGGATGTCGCTTTACTAAATGATAATTCACATTTCGAATTACCAACTGCCTTGTTGATAATAGTAAGCCGGGAAAGTGAATTAGCAGCACAATTTTTTATCGCTATTGAGGCATTGTAAAAACTTGCCTCTAAAGCAATCACTCTACCTTGATTACCTGTAATATTTGAAAGAATAGATGCTATCATTCCTTGATGGCATCCCAAGTTAAAAACCGCTGATCCAGTGCCTAATTTACCTGTTTTCAAAAGCTAAATTTCCGGTAAGATCTTCCAACCATTTTCGTACCATTCATAACCTGTTTGGTCTTCCAAATGCACAATAATAGGATAGCCAGAGTAGTATTGCTTTATTATCTTTTTCGGGCGAAAGACTCCACGCATCCAACGTATCAATAATTTTAACCTAGAAATCATCTTTTTAGCACCCCAAATATTACTCATACAGGTTCAATAAGACTTTTTTATCTCTTGCCTGAGTCGGACAAAGTAACTATCGGACTACAACTCCATATCTCTCTTGTACTACAATTTAATTAACCACGAATCGCTCCGAGAATCGCGGAGCCTCATTGGTTTGGGGCATGGCCGGTTTCAGGCCATTGTAATATACTTTTCTTCGCTCAATCAGTAAGATAGCCAATGTGGATAAAAGTAATGATCGAAACCGAGTCGTCATTTTCAGGTAGTGTTAACAGCATATTCTCGGCTCAGGACGGCAACGACAGGAGACTCTCACAGTCCATACCGGCAAAACATGATTTTCCGAAATCCTGATCGGGTAGCCCACTCTTCAGAGTATACCTCACCGATTTCCGACATGAAACGCTTTGGCATCGCCTGGGTCTGTGCTAATGTGGGTCCTGCGGACGATATACGGTAACTCGTGATAACCATTTACTTGGAGATGGGGCTGCTGATGAAACATTTTTTATTTCTGATTGGCCTGGCTGTGCTGGTACCGGCATATGCCAAAGAGCAATCCGGCACGGATTCACATCCGACTGCTGATAATATTCCGGTACCATTCGATGAGATTCGCACCTTTGCCGATGTCTTTGCGCGAATCAAAAAAGACTATGTTGAGGATATTGATGACACCGAGCTTATGAAGAAAGCTATCCGGGGCATGTTATCCCGCCTTGATCCGCACTCAGCCTATTTGGGCAAGTCCGAATATCAGAGTCTGCATGAAGGCACCATCGGCGAATTCGGCGGTCTGGGTATAGAAATCGGCGAGGAAGGCGGTTTTATCAAAGTGATCGCACCGATAGACGACACACCGGCCTACCGCGCCGGGATCAAGGCGGGTGATGTCATTATTCAGCTTGACGACAAGTCGGTAAAAGGTCTCGGACTGAGTGAAGCCATCAAACTTATGCGTGGCAAGCCCGGTGAACCGATCACCCTGACTATTATGAGAGAGGGGCAGGAAAAACCTCTGAAGATCACTGTTGTCAGAGATATTATTACCATCAGGAGCGTGCGCTCCCGTACCCTGGAACCGGGTTATCTTTATCTGCGTATTACTCAGTTTCAGTCACACACCACGGAACTACTTCGTGAGGCCATTGATCGACTCAAAGAGGAAAACTCTGCGGGCATCAACGGCGCAGTGCTTGATCTGAGAAATAACCCCGGTGGCGTGCTTAACAGCGCCGTGAGCGTATCGGATGTTTTCCTTGAGGAGGGATTGATTGTTTATACCGAAGGCCGTGATTCTGATTCGGCATCCCATTTTCGTGCCAAGCCCGGCGATATGATTGATGGTGCTCCGATGGTAGTGCTGGTGAACGGCGGTTCTGCATCGGCCTCCGAGATTGTTGCCGGAGCACTGCAGGACCAGGGAAGGGCCATCATCCTGGGCGAAAAGACCTTCGGTAAAGGATCAGTACAAACGATTCTACCCATGAGCAATGGCGATGCCGTCAAATTGACTACGGCGCGATATTATACGCCTGCCGGCCGTTCGATACAGGCGCTAGGGATTGAACCTGATATAAAAACTCGCAATCTGAACCTGAAGAAAGATACGGAGGCAAATCTTGCCAAGGTAACCGAGGTTCAGTTGAACAGGCATTTGGAAAATGCCGAAGAGGATCCCAAAGATGACACCTCCCGATCAGAAAATACCGATCAGTCCTTGGCGGAAAGAGATTACCCCTTGTATGAGGCGCTGAATCTACTAAAGAGCCTGGCGATTATAAACAGCAGGACAGTAAAATCCTGAAACCGGTGGCATGATAGTTCAACAGATACGCGAAACCGTTGTACTGATCGCATGGCTGCTATGCCTTGCGGCACAGGCCGGACAGAATGATCCGGCTATCGCCATTATTATCGACGATATTGGCTATCGTGCAGAGGCAGACAGACAAGCCCTGGCACTGCCCGGTCCGGTTAATTATGCGGTGCTACCTCACACGCCCGGCGCAGCTCAGGCAATCCGTTCCGTGAGGCAATCGAACCGTGAACTGATTTTGCATATGCCGATGGAAAAAATGCATTCTCTCGACAAAACCGAGACGCCAGGCACCTTAAAGCAAGATATGAACCGGACTCATTATGTTCGCACAATCCACCAGAATATTGCCGCCGTTCCCGGTATTGTCGCCATCAACAACCATGAAGGATCAGGGTTGACGGCAAACGTAAAGCGTATGCGATGGCTGATGGAAGAGCTTGCAGAGTATCCTCGTCTGGCATTTATTGACAGTCGAACCACACGCCATACGGTGGCGCTAACCATTGCCCGGGAGTACGGCCTGACCGCAACGCATCGGGATGTGTTTTTGGATCACGACCCGGAAAAAATTCATGAACAGTTCGAGTTGTTAATTGAAATCGCCAGACGCAATGGCACCGCGCTTGGAATCGCCCATCCGCATAAAGAGACAATCCGGTATTTACACAGGCAACTACCGACTCTGGAAAAACGAAAGATGCAGCTTATTCCTGTGAGCCGATTACTCAAACGTCAGCAACACATAGAAACCGAGAGGATACATGCCAAAGGTATTGGTCCCACTCGCTGAAGGATGTGAGGAACTTGAGGCGGTAACAATTATAGATCTGCTCAGAAGAGCCGGGATTGAGGTCGTCGTAGCGGGACTGCAAGCCGGTGTCGTTACAGCCAGTCGCGGTGTCAGGATACAGCCGGATACATTACTTGACGATGCCTTGCAGCAGGATTATGACATGGTGGTACTACCGGGCGGCGGTCCCGGTTCTGAACGGTTAAGTGCCGATAATCGTATTCATAAACTTCTGGTTAAGATGGCCGATAACAAAAAATTTACCGCAGCGATATGCGCGGCGCCACGGGTTCTGGCAGACGCTGGAGTGCTGTCAGGCAAATCGGCGACCTGCTACCCGGGTGCTATGGATACCGCAACCCTGCCGGGACTGGATGCCGAGCAGGCCGTTGTTCAGGACGGCAAGGTCATTACTTCCCGAGGTCCCGGAACGAGCATTGACTTTGCCTTGAAGCTGATTGAAAACCTTGCAGGACAAACCAAACGCGACGAAGTGGAAGCCGGCCTGGCTCGCTGATCATGAGCATTGACCAATACCTGGTGCTGGGAAATCCGGTCGCCCACAGCAAATCGCCCATGATTCACAACCAGTTTGCCACACAAACCGGTGAGGCAATTCACTACGACCGTCGGCTGGTAAAAACAGGCGATTTCGAGAACGCCATTCGTGCGATACAGCAAGAAGGCATTAGCGGCGCGAACGTCACGATCCCATTCAAGGAAGAAGCTTATCGCATCACAGATGAATTAAGTTGCCGCGCTGAATGGGCCGGCGCAGTCAATACGCTGACGTTTCGCAGTGACGGCAGTATTCACGGCGATAATACGGATGGCACGGGTATGGTACGCGATATCACCACAAACCACGACCAGGCTCTGCAAGGCAAGCGTATCCTGATACTTGGCGCGGGAGGTGCTGTCAGGGGCGTGCTGAAACCCGTTATTGATCAACAGCCCTACTCAATCACCATCGCCAACCGCACTGTAGCCAGAGCGGAGCAGCTGCGTAACCTGTTTATAGATGATTTTGAAATTGGCACCGGTGGTTTCGACTCCCTGACCGGGCATCAGTTTGATGTAGTGATCAATGGTATCTCGCTGGGCCTGCTGGGTAAAATGGCACCGGTTCCCGACAGTGTACTGGCTAAAGCAGCCATCGCCTATGATATGGTGTACGGAAAAGGTTCCGTAACATTTCAGGAATGGGCCAAATCCCACGGTGCCATCATTGCACTGGATGGTCTGGGTATGCTGGTAGAGCAGGCAGCCGAGTCATTTTATGTATGGCGGCAGATTCGCCCACAAACACTGCCGGTCATTGAGCAGATTCGTGAAACCGGATAGAAAACGCCTACCATAGAGTATTCTGTCACCATGATTTACGGCCATGTCGGTACCTGCTAAGACAGAATTCAGGGTTCAGTAACCGTACCTCATTATGCAAAAAAAAGTTCTCAGAATAGCAACTCGCAAGTCGCCTTTGGCCTTATGGCAGGCTCGCTATGTGCGCGACCGCCTGCTGCAAGCACACCCGGCGAGACTGGAGGCAGAATTGGTAGAAATAACAACCAGGGGCGACAAAATTACGGATATGCCGCTTGCCGGAATCGGCGGCAAGGGGCTGTTTATCAAGGAGCTTGAGCGGGGAATGCTGGATGGCGAAGCCGATATCGCGGTTCATTCCATGAAAGATGTGCCTGCAGAATTACCCACAGGTTTTGAGCTGCCGGTGATCTGCGAACGTGAGGTCCCTCTGGATGCTTTCGTCTCCGGACAGTATATCTGCATAGATGAACTGCCTGAAGGTGCTTGCGTAGGCACATCAAGTCTGCGCCGAAGCAGTCAGCTACTGGCAAAGCGTCCGGATTTAAAGATCCTGGATTTACGTGGCAACGTTCAAACACGCTTGGCAAAACTTGATAATGGCGATTTTGACGCCATTATTCTGGCAACAGCAGGCTTGATTCGTCTGCAGATGGAAGACCGTATCCGCAGCCGGATTGAGGCCGAAGACCTGCTTCCCGCCGCCGGCCAAGGTGCTGTAGGAATTGAGTGCCGACAAGGCGACGAAGAAACCAAGGCACTGCTGCAGTGCCTGAACAACCCGGGTACCCATACTTGCGTAAGTACGGAACGCGCCTTTATCCGCCGCCTCGAAGGCGGCTGCCAAGTGCCTGTAGCCGGCTATGCCATACTTGAAGATAACCGAATATGGCTGCGCGGTCTGGTGGCCCGTCCCGATGGCAAAGGCATGATAACAGGGGAGATACATGGAACAATCGGTGATGCAGAGCAACTGGGAACCACCCTTGCCGAAGATCTGCTGAGGCGCGGAGCAGATAAAATACTTACAGATCTGCATAAAATCTGAAATCATTGGTGCCCTTCCAAGTTTCACCTATTGTCAATCACATAGGTCAAAACGAGGATAAGTATGCCAATCATAACAGGAAATATCGGCCTATGTTTTTTCTCCTCAGGCGTGAAGACGCGAAACTCATACAGAAAATCAAGTAGCTCAGCAACGAGCTTGCCGAGTACCTTGGGAAACAAAATAAAAAGCAGGCCAATAATATACGATACAATTATTGCCATACGTGTCGCCTGTTTCCGTGATATGGCATTAAATAGTAACGTAATGTGCAGGCTGATATAAATATGGAACCTTCCAACCACATTGACAAGCCATGTCCCGCAACATACTGATTACGTCCGCCCTGCCCTACGCCAACGGTCCCATTCATCTGGGTCACATGGTGGAATATATCCAGACCGATATCTGGGCACGCTTTCAACGTATGCGCGGCAATACCTGCTACTACGTCTGTGCCGATGATGCCCACGGCACGCCCGTCATGCTATGCGCCCGTACAGAAGGCATCACACCGGAACAGCTGATTATCCGGGTTGCCGAAGAACACCAAGCCGACTTTGCGGATTTCAACATCAGCTTTGATAACTATCACAGTACCCACTCAGCCGAAAACCGGCATTACGCCGAAACCATCTACAGATCCCTGAATGCAGGCGGCCATATCCATCGGCGCACTATCAGTCAGATGTACGACCCACAGGAGAATCTATTCTTGCCGGATCGGTTTATCATGGGCGAATGCCCCCGATGTGGTGCAGCCGGGCAGTACGGGGACTCCTGCGAGGCCTGCGGCACCACCTACAGCCCGACCGAATTAAAAAATGCCCGCTCAGTTATTTCAGGTGCCAAACCGATAAAAAAAGACTCACTTCACTATTTCTTTGCATTGCGTAACTTTGCCGACATGCTCAAAAAATGGATCACGGCTGACCGCCTGCAAGATGAAATCAGTAACAAATTGGATGAATGGTTCAAGGCGGGTCTGCAAGACTGGGACATCTCCCGTGATGCGCCCTACTTCGGCTTCCGCATTCCACAGACCCAAGATAAATACTTTTATGTCTGGTTAGACGCGCCGATAGGTTATATGGCCAGTTTCAAAAACTTCTGTGACCGCAGCGGTGTCTCATTTGACGAATACTGGGCACCAGACTCCAAAGCCGAGCTTTACCACTTCATTGGCAAGGACATCATCTATTTCCACGCCCTCTTCTGGCCAGCCATGCTCGCCGGCGCTGGCTTTCGCACACCCGACGCCGTTTTTGCACATGGCTTTCTGACCGTGAACGGTCAGAAAATGTCCAAATCGCGCGGCACTTTCATCAAGGCCAGGACCTACCTTAAACATCTCGACCCGGAATACCTGCGATATTATTTTGCTGCCAAAATGGGAGCTGGCGTTGATGATCTGGATCTGAATCTGCACGACTTCCGGGAGCGCGTCAACAGCGATCTGGTCGGCAAGGTTGTCAACATCGCCAGCCGCAGCGCCGGCTTTATCCATAAAAAGTCAGCCGGTCGGCTTGCCGCAATACACGACGGGCAAGCCCCATATAGCGACTTTATTGAAGCCGGGCAGCAAATAGCCGCTCACTATGAGGCACGCGCTTACAGCAAAGCCATGCGCTGCATTATGGCACTAGCCGATCAAGCCAACCAATACATAAACGACAAACAGCCCTGGGTGCTCGCCCGCCAAGACGGGCACGAACAGGAAATCCAGGATATTTGCTCGACCGGCATCAACCTGTTCCGCGTCCTCATCACCTATTTAAAACCTGTGCTGCCGCAGCTGGCCGCCAATAGCGAAGCCTTTCTGAATTGCAGCCCACTGCAATGGCACGACATCGCAAAGCCATTGGCAGACGGTCACACCATCAACAAATTCAAATCCCTGATGACACGCATTGAAGAATCGCGGATACAAGCCATGCTGAAAGACAGCAGTCCGACCACCGCACCGATACATGACATTCCGCCCATAGCACAACAAGTGCAGTTTGATGACTTCGCCGGCATTGACCTCCGCATCGCCCGCATCATCAAAGCCGAACATGTCGAAGGAGCAGACAAGCTGCTGCGACTCACATTGGATATCGGCACAGAAACCAGAAATGTATTTGCCGGTATCAAATCTGCTTACAATCCGCAGGACCTTGAAGGCCGATTAACCGTGATGATTGCCAATCTGGCTCCCAAGAAAATGCGTTTCGGCACTTCCGAAGGCATGCTGCTGGCCGCTGGCCCCGGCGGCAAAGAGCTGTACATCCTGCATCCTGACGATGGTGCCCACCCGGGTATGAGGATCACATAGCTCCGCCCTTAAAGGCGGAGTGGGTGTCCTATGGCAAACAGACAAAAATCCGAAAATATCGGGACTTTCCGCTGCCAAGTACCTACCAAAATGGTCAGCAGAAAAAATTATTCATGACCACCTGATGAAAGTTGATACCGACAACGGTCGGCTCGACATTGCCGAGTATATTGAATCACCAAACTACGACGACCGACCGGATGCCGATGATATTTCATTAATCGTGATTCATAACATCAGCCTGCCGCCGAACCAGTTTGGTGGCAAAGGCATTACGCAGCTGTTCACCAATACACTTGATCCAAAGGAATATCCCGATTACCGAGAACTCCACAAACTACGAGTATCGTCGCACTTACTGATTCGCCGTAACGGCAAGGTGATTCAATACGTCCCTTTTAATAAACGGGCCTGGCACGCCGGTATGTCGGAATATAAAGGGCGGAAACACTGTAACGATTTCTCCATCGGTATTGAGCTGGAGGGCGCCGACGACATCCCTTATGAAGACGATCAGTATTCAGTATTGAACACTATTCTTCGCCTGCTACGCAAGACATATACCGGCATTCATCCGCAAGATATTACAGGCCACAGCAATATAGCATCGGGACGCAAGACCGACCCTGGACTGGCCTTTGACTGGTCACGTATTGAACAAAGTAAACTTGCTTGATCACGCACAAAAACTGTGCCGGCGATCTGGTTTGGTTCTGGAAAAGAGACCGACAATATCCGCTTTGAAAATCAAACATCAAATCGTACAATGCCGCAAGCAGTAAACGAGTAACCCAACCCGGACAAACGTTAACCGTGACCACGATTAAACAGAACGACCTAGTCGACAGTATAGCAAATGCCTTGCAATACATATCCTACTACCATCCGGTTGACTACATACAGGCACTGGGACGCGCCTGGAAACATGAGAAATCGCCTGCCGCAAAGGATGCTATGGCACAGATTCTGGTCAACTCGCGGATGAGCGCCGAAGGCAGACGGCCCATGTGTCAGGACACAGGCATAGTAACGGTCTTCGTCAAACTCGGCATGGATGTGCGTTTTAAGGGGAAAATATCCTTGGACGACATGATTAATGAAGGAGTGCGCCGTGCCTATCTGGATCCGGACAATCCTCTACGTGCCTCTGTTGTGAACCCACCGGTCGGCAATCGAAAGAACACTCACGACAACACACCAGCCGTAATACATCTGGAAATGGTGCCTGGAAAGAAAGTCGAATTAATGGTAGCCGCGAAAGGCGGCGGCTCCGAGAACAAGTCCAGGTTCACGATTTTGAACCCGAGCGACTCTTTGGCAGATTGGGTAGAAAAAACGGTACCCTCAATGGGTGCAGGCTGGTGCCCACCCGGCATTCTTGGCATAGGTATAGGCGGCACGGCAGAAAAAGCCATGGTCATGGCCAAGGAATCACTGATGCAACCCATTGACATGCACGAACTGATTGATCGCGGCCCCTCGAACTCCACAGAAGATCTGCGTCTGGAAATCTATGAACGGGTAAATGCCTTAGGGATAGGCGCACAGGGATTGGGAGGCCTGACCACGGTGCTTGATGTCAAAGTCATGGAATACCCCACCCACGCCGCATCACTACCCGTCGGTATGATCCCCAACTGTGCCGCCACGCGTCATATTGAATTCAGCCTGGATGGTTCTGGTCCAGCAGTACTCACACCACCACGCCTGCAAGACTGGCCGGATATAACCTGGGAAGCCGGCGGCAATGCGCGCCGCGTTAATATGGACAAGCTCCACAAGCAGGACGTAAAAGACTGGCAACCCGGAGAACGCCTTCTGCTTAACGGCAAGATGCTAACCGGTCGCGATGCCGCTCATAAGCGCATCAAGGATCTGCTTGATTCAGGCGCAGGACTACCGGAAGGCATTAATTTTACCGGCAAGTTCATCTACTATGTCGGCCCGGTTGACCCGGTGCGTGACGAGATCGTTGGGCCGGCGGGACCAACAACAGCAACACGCATGGACAAATTCACCGACATAATGCTGACCGAAACAGGGCTGGCAGGCATGATCGGCAAAGCTGAACGAGGGCCTGCTGCCATAGAAGCCATAAAAAAACATCAGGCCGTTTATCTCATAGCAGTAGGTGGCGCTGCCTATCTGGTATCACAAGCGATCCGGTCTGCAAAAGTGGTAGCATTTAAAGATTTAGGTATGGAGGCAATCTATGAATTTGAAGTCGAGGACATGCCGGTGACAGTAGCCGTAGATAGCCGAGGTAACTCCATACATCAAACCGGCCCTCAGCAATGGCGGCAAATTAAGGTAATCAGGCAATAAAAACCTCCATATCATCATAAGGGTCATTTATGTCATTAAATGTGTATTTTAAAGTATGGCGTATTCTGACTAGGCTGAGAGTAGGTAAACTACTTAGAACGAGTATGTCGATTGCTCATTCGCTAGTCTTTTGGATTTATAAACATAAAGAGCCTCCTGTAGATAAAAATAAAAATACACGAACTGTTAAAGTTGTGACTAATCCTCACACGAGCACGTTTTTGTCCGATCTCAGAAAGCTCTTTAATACAGAAAAAGGATTGGATAATATAGAGCTTACACTGGATAGATATGCTGATTACTATCTTATAAGGGATCATCCATTGGGAGGTATTAAATCATTTCGATACTATAATCCAAAGCGGGCACTGCTATATCATTCAGAACCATCACCATATTTAAAAAAATGGCCTAAAAAATGGTCCAATCCTGATGAGAGGAAATTCTTTCATGTATCAACAATAGCAAAACAAGGAATGCCAATTCAAAAAATTGCGTTATCACCATGTATAGACGAAAACATACGAATAGAAAAGCTTTCCCAATACTTGGGAGAATTACCGGCCGGTAAAAAGGATGGAGGACTTTTTCCATATAAATATCATGTTACATCAGAAAGTGTTGTTGAAGATAATTACGTTACAGAAAAACTGACAGATGCAATTCTGGCTGAGTGTTTATGTTTTTATCACGGAACAGAAACAGCCAGAAACCGGATAGACAGTAGAGCATTTATTCCAGTAGATATAACAAAGTCTGCTGAGGCAATTAATATCATCAAAGAGGCAATCCGGAATAATGAATGGGAAAAGCGTATTGATATTATCCGTAAAGAGAAGCAAAAAATACTTGATGATAATATATTGACCGATATCAAGCAGGTAATAGAAGATAAAGAAATGCAGGAGAGTGCTCAAATCATGGACTTAACCTGAATTAAAAAGTAATACAGTCATCGAATCTGCTCGATGAAATGAACGGCTGATTGATAAAATATGATGTTTCGGTTTTTTTACCTGTTGTGCGTATTACTAAGACATTCTGAGCATGTTTGTGTAGAGTCACTTGAGTAAGCTACTTTTGTTGTCAAGACCATCCTTGACATGGTTCAGTTTATGAAATTGATATGAGTGGTTTTATCGGTACCGGTTGTTCAGTTCCAGAGATTAAGTCGTTTGGATTTAATCTGAGTCATTCGGGAGAACATGGATAATTGATCTGATATAGAGATCACCGCTAACTATCATCAGGCTGATATTCTGAAGCGCGTCTGGCAGACCCACTCACTGTATCAGCCGGATAGCGAGTTTCGTTAATCTCTATTTTCTTCCAGGCGCTGGTCGCCAGGTCTACGTCCAGTGTGTCGGCAATACGGATCAGAAAAATAAATATATCTGCCAGCTCCATAGCAACCTGTTCATGTTTTTCCAGCGGCAGATTTCTGCTGTCTTCTTCAGATAGCCACTGAAAATGCTCGATCAGTTCGGCAGCCTCGGCGATGAGTGCCATGGATAGATTCTTGGGCGAATGAAACTGATCCCAGTCACGTTCGTTGGCGAATCTGGCCAGACGTTTGCGCAGGACTTCAAGCTGATCTTGGCGTGCCACCATGGTTGTTGTGGTGAGGTTCATCAGGAATCAAGCTCCGCACGGGCCCGCCGGATAGCTGCCCTAACCTGCTCAGGTGCCGTGCCGCCGATATGGTTGCGTGCTGCAACCGAACCCTCCAGGGTAAGTATCTGGTAAACGTCATCGGTGATCTGTTGACTGAATTGTTGCAGCTCGTCCAGAGAAAATTCGGACAGGTCCTTATTGTTTTTGATGCCATAGGCGACGGATTTACCGACAATTTTGTGGGCATCTCGAAACGGGATGCCCTTACGCACCAGATAGTCAGTGAGGTCGGTTGCCGTGGAGAAACCACACAAGGCTGCTTTACGCATATGATCAGCTTTGGTTTTGATCAGAGGAGTCATATCGGCCAACAACAGCAGGCAGATTTCCACGGTATCGGCAGCATTGAACAAAGGCTCTTTGTCAGACTGATTATCGCGGTTATAGGCCAGTGGCTGTGATTTCATGAGGGTCAGCAAAGCTACAAGATCACCCGTGACGCGTCCGGCCCTGCCACGAATCAATTCCGGGACATCCGGGTTCTTTTTTTGCGGCATGATGGAAGAACCGGTACAAAAGCTATCGGGCAGCTCAATGAAATCAAATTGCGGGGATGCCCAAATGATAATTTCTTCGGACAAGCGCGACAGATGCGTCATAATCAATGCACAGACGGATGTGAACTCAATGGCGAAATCTCTGTCGCTGACCGCATCGAGCGAATTTTCTGTCACGGCCTCAAAGCCCAGTAACTTCATTGTCATGTGGCGATTAATCGGATAGCTGGTGCCAGCCA
Source organism: Gammaproteobacteria bacterium (assembly GCA_028289815.1). Taxonomy (GTDB): domain Bacteria; phylum Pseudomonadota; class Gammaproteobacteria; order JAJDYQ01; family JAJDYQ01; genus JAJDYQ01. Next base: position 26,879 of record JAPYNQ010000073.1, read on the forward strand.
ATGCAGCGCACCCCAGAGGCATGACGTTGACTCGTTTGCGGCAGTCCTGCATACGTTCGGAATCGCGGCGAAACATTTCCTGCCAGGCCATCAGGTGATGGCCGAAGGTAACCGGCTGGGCTACCTGCATATGGGTAAAACCGGGCATAATCGTATCTGCCTCTGTCTCCGCACGGTCAATCAATCGGGAACGAACCGTTTTCAACAGAGTGACAATTCGGTCAACCTTATCACGCAGATACAGCCGCATATCTGTTGCTATCTGATCATTACGGGATCGACCGGTATGCAGCTTTTTGCCGGCTTCGCCGATACGCTCTGTCAGGCGGGCCTCAATATTCATATGTACATCCTCTAGGCCGGTCGACCAGAACAGATCGTCGCGTTCAATATCAAGCTGTATTTGTTCGAGGCCCTTGAGTATGTTGTCACGATCAGTGTCGGTAATGACACCAACTTCAGCCAGCATTTTTGCATGGGCCATAGAGCCGAGAATATCGTGTGCGTAGAGCCTCTGATCGAAGCTGACCGATTCACTGAAAGCCTCAACCAGTACATTGGTTCGTTCAGCAAACCGCCCGTCCCAGAGTTTCTTATCATCCTGTTGACTGCTCATAATGTGCCCTTGTTCTCGAATTGGGGATTATATCAGTGTAATAGCTTGCGTTGGCCGGCATTTCGCTGAACACTTGGCTTATGGCATCCAAGGGTAAAAAAGTCAATCTGTCGACCGATTTTTGCAGCGCACGTTCCGCGCTACTGGTAGTCGCCAGCATGGTATTACTGGCAGCCATTATACTGCTGGCCCCAGGAAAGGACTTCATGGGCGACCTAGAATCACTTGGTATACAAGCAATGTTCCTGCAATGGTTGGGATTGACGTGTCTTGCCGTCTTGTGTTTGCTGAATCGCTGGTTGATAAATCTTAGCCCGGTTATGAGTACGGTTACTATTTTCATAGTCATTCAGTTGATAACTCTAATGGTGAGTGAGTTTGCCTACCGGTTGACGCTAATGCAGCCCATGTTGCGGGAGCTGCAGCCTGAACAACATGGCCTGTTTTTGGCGAAGAATACGATTATCAGTATGATTATCAGTAGTGTGGTTTTATGGGTCATGCATTTGTTGCAGCAATTACGAATACATATTGAGGCGGAAAGTCAGGCCCGCATCCGAGCTTTGCAGGCGCGGATTCGACCTCATTTGCTGTTTAACAGTATGAATACGATCGCCGCATTGACCCAGATTGATGCGGATGCTGCAGAACAGGCTATTTTGGATTTATCGGAGATTTACCGGGTATCACTGAAATCAGGAAGCTCAATCTCAACGCTTCAAAAAGAAATGGATTTAACGCGGCATTACCTTGCTGTGGAAAAGCTGCGCCTGGGGAAGCGTTTGCAGATTCTCTGGGATATTGACGACGCCACGCTCAATGTCAGTATTCCAGCATTGACAATACAGCCGCTGGTAGAAAACGCTGTTTACCATGGTATTGAACCACGCAGTGACGGCGGCTGGATCAGCATTGCGGCGGTGCTGGACAAGGAGGTTAAAATTACCATCACTAACCCGCTACCGACACGCGATGATGACACGCTGCGCCGCGGCAATCAGATGGCGATTGCCAATATAAGTGAACGGCTCGGTATATTGTATGGCGACAGGGCCGATCTGCAGTCATCGCAGGATACGGAAAGCTACTATGTGCTCTTGACGCTGCCATATGAGGATAAAGCATGAAAGTACTGATTGTTGATGATGAACCGCTGGCACGTGCGCGCCTGAAAATGCAGCTGTCTGCCATTCGTGGCTATGAGTTTCTCGATGAAGCGGATAACGGGATGGATGCGATTGACAAAGCAGAGTCATTGCAGGCGGATATTCTGCTGCTGGACATTCGTATGCCTCGCATGAATGGTCTTGAGGTATGCAAGTATTTCGCCGGCAAAGAAAATCCTCCAGCTATAATATTTACTACCGCCTACAGTGAACATGCGTTACAGGCCTTTGAGTCACATGCTGTGGCTTATCTGTTAAAACCCGTACACCGGGACAAGTTGGCTACCGCATTGCTATCAGCTCGTAAGCTCACGCGCGCCCAGATAGAAGGTATCACTTGGGCAGATGGTATGAAAGAGGAAATTGGCAGTGTGCGCAGACAGATTTGCGCACGAGTCAGAGGTAATCTGCGATTAATTGATTTGGCCGACATTTGCTATTTCAGAGCTGACTCTAAGTATGTAGAAGTCCATTACGAAGGTGGTCAGGTATTAATTGAAGAATCGTTAAACTCACTTGAACAGGAGTTTGAGGCAGAATTTATCCGTGTCCATCGCAATGCTCTGGTGGCGAGGTCGCGCATAATGTCGCTGGAAAAAGACAACGAAGGGCACAGCCATATTCTTGTTGCCGGAAGCAAAGATCGGGTTGCAGTGAGTCGGCGTCACCTGCCCGCGGTCAGAACACTATTCAAAGGCCAGAATTGATCCGTCCGGCTGCTCATCGTAGTAATGACAAGCGTTCTGCCGTGAATAATTCAGAGATGGCAGATAAATCACTGAAAAGTGTCACCATCCTGGTAACGCGCCCACAACATCAGGCACAACCGTTTTTTACGATGGTCAGGCAGGCGGGCGGTACAGCAATTCGCTTTCCCGTGATTGAAATCAAAGAGATCGAGTTAAGCAAGGAATCAAGGACTGTGCTACGCCAGAATATCGGTCGCGTAATTTTTATCAGCGGCAATGCCGTACGTTTGGGTGTGCCGGCAATCAGTGCTGTAAATCCGCAGTGGCTTGGACAAGCGGCGGTTATCGCTATCGGCAAGGCAACTGCTGCCCGACTGCAGGAGCGGGGCATCGAACCCGGGTTGGTGCCGCCCAGCCCTTGTAACAGTGAAGCCCTGTTGGCCATGCCGGAAATGCAGGACATTACCAGACATCAGTACACGATTGTCAAGGGCCGAGGCGGGCGAGATTATCTGAGAAAGCAACTCAACCATCGTGGCGCCAGAGTCAACGAAATTGATATTTATGTGCGGGTGAGACCGAAGATCAGCAATACGCCACTAAGCGAGCTGATGAAGGCTGGGCGGGCTGTGGTAGCGATTACCAGTGTAAAGGGCCTGCATCATCTATTTGAGATGGCGAGCAATGAGCAGGGAAAATGGCTGAAGAGAAACGCCAGATTTCTGGTACCCGGAGCACGGATAGCAGCTGCCGTGTGTGACCTTCACATCAGACAGGTACCAATAATCGCTGAAGATGCAACAGATGCGGCGATGTATGAAAGATTGCTGAAGGAGATAAATGGTTAATGGCAGTAAAGGCGACCGCGATTAGAACAGAATTTTCAGGGGTTTCCTGAAAGTTACGGGTAGGTCGTAAACCATAATTAGCCGGTCCCGACTTCCTTTTCGACTGCAGACAGGCCCGGGTCATCATAGAAATCAAAGGCATCAGAAAATACCCGGTCTTCAGGCAGCCCCTGCGACATAAAGGCGTCCCGCGCCGCATAAACCATTGGCGGAGGGCCGCTCATATAAACTTCATAGTCAGACATATCGGGGTAGTTACGAATAACTGTTTCGTGAACAAATCCGGTATCGCCATCCCAGTTATCAGACTGTAGTGGTTCGGAAAGAACTGGGGTGAATCTCAGACTATGCGGATGAGCTTTGAGCCATTGGCTGATTTCACCTTGCAGATAGATATCTTTTTTTGTGCGTGCCCCCCAAAACAAATGCACCGGACGCTTATCACCGATTGCAAACATATGCAGCAGAATGCTGCGGAGTGGTGCCATACCGGTACCACCCGCCATCATAATAATTGGTGCTTTATGATCTTCACGCAAATAAAAGGTACCAAGCGGGCCCTCAATACGAATCAATGCCTTGTCGCGCATTTCCTCGAAAACAAGATGAGTAAAGTAGCCCCCCGGTACATGACGAATCTGGAATTCCAGGAACTCGTCATGGTGCGGCGGGTTAGCCAGAGAGAAGGCACGGCGGCGACCGTCACTCAGAATAAAATCCACATACTGACCGGCGAGAAATTGCAGGCGGTCGGTTGCTGGTATTTTCAGTCTCATGTGTACGACGTCATCCGCCAGTCTTGCAATGCTGTGTACGCGCGCAGGCATCTTGCGCGGTTCGATGCCGGTCGGAGTATTGACCACCTTGATGTCAATAACCATATCGGTTTCGGGATGAGCCTGACAAAAGAGGGCCCTGCCTTCGGCAATTTCAATGTCGCTAATACCGTCAGGCTGGCCGTTGAGGTAGGTAAAACTACCTTCGACTACACGCCCCATACAGCTCCCGCAGCGCCCACCCCGACAACCATAGGGCAGGGTAATTCCTTGGCGCAGGGCGGCATCAAGGATACCTTCATCCGCACCACACTCGAAGAACTGGCCTTGGTTCTGTATAGAAATCTTCATATTATGGCCATGATCGAGTAAATAACCGGGTAATCCGGGTCGGGAGCTACTATGGGGTTAATTCAGCCCAAAGGCAATATGTTTCTATAACTTACCCGGGACTTGCATCTAAGAACAACTTTCACGGTCAGATTCGCTAACCCGTATTCTCGGATAAGTCACTGATTGCTATAGCATCTGCTGCACAAAACCGTGGAATTGATTCAGAGCACTACCTGTTTAAGTAACTCTCGACAGATTTTAGTAATATATAAAACATTCCACCTATAACCACAGGTGATGACGATTGAGTCACAGGGCAGAGCAATTCCGTCAACAATGTACTTTCCAGCTTTTATCCGATGGATAATATTCCATCGGAAACTTGTAAGACAAGTAACGCCAGATATTCGTGTATCTGTTATGAAGCCTGATATATAGCACAGGACTATAGTTGCGGATTGCCTCTTTGATGATATTAATTGCTTCAGCAGACTTTGTTATATC
>JAPYNQ010000074.1 GCA_028289815.1 Gammaproteobacteria bacterium
GTATTGCATGGATGCCATAGTTATTCTATAGGAGTTAGATTTACTTCTAAATATGAAAGTAGAGATAAAGATGAAGAGGTTGTGGAGGCTTATAGAGATAGATATGTTAAAAGAGCATTTGGTGGTAGACTCAACATTAACCTACCAGCCAGAGCCGATATTTTTCTGTTTAATGAGATTGGGCAGATGGTGTTTTCAAAAGTAGACTTTGGTGGTAATGTTCATGACGGCGGAGTAGAGGGAACACCCTACGGTCCAAATCTGATTCGGTTCAGAGCAGCAGGTTATACTTATTTACCACCCGACAGATATATGGCTACTATTGATATTAAGCAAACAGATATTGATTTTTCTCATTGGGATGCAGAATTTTTTATTTCCAAGATTGTTGAGTTTTCTTGCCAATATAGCATCATGTACTTTATTCTTGATTGGTATTGGCTTTTGGGTACTAATATCTGGGTCAGGTAGTAAATAGATGACCTGTATCTGGTTATATGATTTTCTATGCCGCTGTCGGTTTGGAGAGATAGCAGTTGAGCAAGCCTGTAATTAGAGGCTTTAAAGACAATTTAATGATGAAAAACTAAGGAGAGTTGGTATGTCAACTATTAAAAAAAACCGGAATATTACAGTGCATATTGCGCCTGTGTGGCATCCCGCAGAAGGCAAAAAAGGTAAATCTAAAGCCGGGCATATGTGGTTTGAATTATCAGATGGAACCGTTAGTGGATATCGTGAAGGAGGTGCTGATGGTAGAGATAATATCAGATATGGTTCAGGTTATTCTTCATGGACGTTTGAAATAACTTCCCAGATGAACTTTTGAGCGGTAAAGGATCTGATCAATGACTCGGAATATTATGTTTTTGGTGATAATGAATACGGCCTATTTACCAACAGTTGTGTTGATTATACCTGGAAAGCATTGGAGCTGGCTGGCTTGAATCCACGAGAATTTGAGGACGATCTGTTGCCTAGCAATAACCTAGGCAATATCAGAAAACTTCTGGCACCGAGCTACTGGGAAGTTCTTTCAGACCAAACGAATCGTTGGTATAATAATGCCAGAAACTTTGTTACCCCCCCCCCTACTTAACATAGTCGCCGATGCCTTTGATCTTTGACTTAAAGAATATAAAGAAGCTAACAACTGCCGTAGTACTTCTCACGTTGTTTCTGACAGCGCAGATGCCGATGTAGCATGCCGCCACGGCATCTGTCTTGGAGAATATGCTGCATGATCATAAACAGCGTATTTCCTGTATGAGCCGGGGCTACTATCTCTTGCTTGTTCATGGTACTTATCTCCTCTGAAAGATTAAGGTTGATGATAAGCAGTTATAAAAAATCCTGTACAGACTCTCATGCTTATAGAGCACTTTATGGTGAGACATTAAATTTCAATGCATTAAGTTCCGATGATAAAGTCAATGTATAATTCAATTATCTGGACAAACTTATTGAATTATAGAACTCAAAGGATGTCTCTTTCGAGACTCTGGACAGAGTATTCTATATTTTTGATGAAAAATATAACTTTATCACTGATATCTTTACACTCAACTTTCTATGGTTAGCGGTAGCACCGATTTTCAGTTGTCGAGCCTGTAAAATATTTTATACGGGCTCTAGTTTTCAGCATGTGGACTACCGACGATTCGCCGCCATTCGCTGTCTTCCGCCATCCTTGGACAATGGTTCTTCGTCGCCTTCCACTCGTTCGTTCCAAAGCAACCCGGGATGGGGGATCCGATAGTACCCGTCAGCACTCCTCTTTGGATGCTTCGACTTCGGTGCATCCTCCATCTGCCCAAATCTTCCCTTAGCTCCACGCAGATATGAATCAACAAGTTCAATACATATCCACTTGCGCCCCAATCGTTCTGCCACCTCGCCCGTGACGCAACTTCCAGCAAAGGGGTCCAGAATCAAATCTCCCGGATCAGTTACCATCCTGACAAAATACTCTGGCAATGCGGCTGGGAAACGTGCCGGATGCGCCTTGACCCCGATCTCTTTGCAGTAACGTAAATAACTGCTGTTGCTCTCCGTGTTTGGAATAGCGATAAGGTTCGGTGGAATCGCAGCACCATTGTTGATAGAGAATTTATCGCTGATGTCATGTCCCGATGGGCGTAGCATCGGCTTATAGCCGTTGCTCAACAAGGTTTTCATGCTGTCGCTGTATGGCTGCAAGACCCGCCGATTACTAGCGCGAGGCCATGGTGTCTTAGATAACCACCAAACAGTATTGACCCCATCTTTCACTCGGATTCTTCGTACATTGACCCACTCCGCGGGCGTGGGGAGTTTAGATGGGTTCCACCAATAAAATTCCTGCGCCAAATAAAAACCATATTCCTCGCAAAGCATGATTAGTAGTTTGAAGTGATAGAGGCTGCGCACCGGGACTCCGGGCTTCCATGCGCCACCCAGATCAATGACAAGGCTACCATCGTTCTTCAAGATACGGTGAAACTGCTTTGCGAAACAGCGGAACCATTCGAGATAATCGTCTTCTTGTTCATTGCCGTAATCCTTCTTGCGGGTCAATGCGAACGGCGGGCTTGTCATGACCAAGGCAATTGATGCCGACTTGGTGGCTTTCATTACCTCTAAGCTGTCACCGTGATAGATATGACCGAGAGATGTCTTGTAGTAAACTACACTCTGCTGCTTACTGGTTGCCATAATCTAGCCTCCTCAATTAGAGATCGAGCTTCTTTAGGTTCATCGCATGCCGTGCTTCACGCTCAAAGGCTCGCAATATTTCCGCTGGTTGCTCACTTACTGCGATCAGGTCGCTACCGTTCAACATGACGATTGCAAGATTTGAATCAGCCATGATCTTGTTAGCGTATCGTCGAGCCTCGCTGCTGATTTCTCCTGTTGTTACTATGACAATTACATTACTCTTCAGGAAATGGGTAAGTCCCACTTCCTTTGCAACGTCGTCCAGCGAAACGCGAGCTGTGTTCTTACACTGAATTTGCCAGCGGAAGAATACTAGGCGAGCACTTTCGAAGATTAGGTCGACTTCTGCGCCGCCTGTCTGGTTCGCACGCAACCGAGTCCTAACATAGGTCATGTCAAGAAGGCGCATGATCTTGAAGACCAACGCTTCAAGGGCCAGTCCTGCCTTATAGCGATTCTTGCCTTTCATCTCCTCCAAAATCGCGGGGAGCGGCGTTCGCAGTAGCGTCAGTAGCTTCGGATCGGCCTGCCCTCGAAGCTGCTCAAGGAGTGGTTCAACTACATCAGTGATCAGTTTGCCGGTAGGAAATACCTGAAAGGGTTTAGCCCCTCGCCCCGTCGTGGTCTTCTCCGTCGTGATGTATCCCGCACTCTCTAAATCGTTGAGAACCAGCTTCGGCAGGCTCTTTTCTGGAAACTTCACACCATAGGTCGCTGTAGCGAGCTTGGCTACCGCATTGGCAGGTTGAGGATCATTTGTTCCCATGTTTGCAAGAGCTTTCAGGAAGGCTCTTTGCTCGACGGTGAGATCGCCGAGAACCGCAAAGTCGTCCGGGTCAATGCCGAGGATTTCTTCAATTCTGTGCTCATTGATTTGCCAACGGCTGCCAATGAAAACCCCGGCCTTGGCGAGCCATAGGCGCATCATGCTTGGGTGCTTACCTCCGGATGGGTAGTGGATGCCCCGTGCCGCAAGACCTTCCCGAAGGGTGGTAAGATTCACTTGTTCGCCAGCCGCTACCATATCACGAATACATTGGACGAGAGTCATTCCGCGAAGGTTGAGAAGAATGTGACTGGCCAATCGGTCATGCAGCGCATCTTCATCATGGCGTAGATCGTAGAGCTCTTGGCCAAACGAGGTCAGTGTTGCGTCCCGTTCAATGATCCCATAGGCGATCATTCCCAGCTTGGTATTATTGGCGAGCTTGGTGCGGTTGTAGGTGCTGGTCTTATGTCCCTCGAAATAGGCTTCTCTTACGGTTTCTTCAAAGGCGCGCCAGTCGCCACCATGAAGGGCCGCAAACTCCAATACCTTTGGTAGTTCGATCTGCGAGGGCGAGAACTCGCTGCCGAAGGGAAGATCGCTTCTTCTGCTCACCGTCCCCGCCTTTGATCAGCTGTGATTGCACTTAGTGACTCTCGCTTGTGCTGCGCTCCTATGGAGATTGCTGAATATCCGAAAGCCTCTAAATAGGTAGTTACGGTCTTGCGGATGCCCCGCGCTGTGGGCACATCTTTGGCTTCAGAAATCGCGGTCACGCGGTCATAATTAGCCTTTTCGAAGCTGACACTGAACCGAGCGTTCTGTTTATATTGCCTTGGTCGACCCATGGGCATCGTATCCCTGTTTGGTGGTTTGGTGTATTTTATACCAGATCGTTGCGGTGGAAAGCGCGGTGTTGCTGGAGGTAGGGAACAGGCATCTGGTTGCGAATCGGGGCCAAATCTCGGTAAAAGGTAGTGGGTAGTGTATCAGTTTGACTTTTGCTATGTGTGTGATGTATGGGTTCAGAAACATATTGCACCTTTAAGGGGGTTAAAGACCAGTGCAATATCAACACATAGGCTATAAGGTAAAAGGCTTTTACCTGCCTGCAGCAGGCAGGCCGGGGGCGCGTCTCGCCCGCTCGCGCTGACTGATCGAGTCTGACCCAAGCGATACCGCGGCACCAATCGGTCAAGCACCGTATTTGATGGTGCTGCACCGGATACTGACCTCAGCCCCCGCAATGGATCCTCTTCCTTACATCTACGGTAATTAGAGTCCCTACTGTGGTCCGTTTGGGCGCCTGACAGATAGGTCTTTAGCTGTCTTTCTGTCCATATCTTAATAGGTTAGCGCAATGGGTGTCGATGCCTGGAGCGTATGTTCCGCAGCCGGTCTCTCATCCTAACCACCTCCCATGCCATACTATCTCGCCAATGACGGCATCATCGGTACCCAGTGCCAATGGTGCGTAGGCATGATTATCGCTTTGTAACCACCACTTGTGATCGGGTGTTTGCTCTAGCCGCTTAACGTACAATTCATTTCCGATTCTCGCAGCGACCACGGCGTCGTACTTGGTTGCATTGGTGGTCAATCAATAGGGTATCACCGTCACTCAAGCCTAGTTCCATGCTATCGCCTGCAACTTCGACTGCACTGACCAAGCCTAGCTGGGTAGCATGTTGGCGCAACCACTCTCGGGGCGGAGAGTCATCAATGTTAAGATTTCGTTTTCAGTGGCTTCCGGATCCAGTTTCGCGTCCTTGTAATTCTCGTACAAGTCGCCCCATGGAAGCCCTTTCATTAGAAGGACTGGTCTGCACAAGTATTCCCTTGATCAGCACACCTCAGAGCCCTCAATGCTTCAATTCTGATGCGCACAGTGGAGTTTCTGCTTGGTGCCAACGGAAAGTATCCGCCGTTTGCGCCAGAAAGCAGGAGTAGCACATTCAGTGAAACGGCAACTCTCGAATCATGAATCGCATACAAATACGGAGCGTGCATGCATAGAACTTTTGACTAGGATGCAATGCCTTTGCTATCACGACTTATCAGAAGTACCGTACCAGAAAGACCGACTTACAGGAATACCGGAAAAGCCTAGTGTTTATGCTTTTTAGTGGTTAGGCGATCAGAAGATCTTCTTAGAAGCCAATCGGTGCATTGTACTCAAAGGCACTGGGAAGAAACTCGTTAAGGTCGAATTCATGGAATGGTGACCGCCGGAGATCAAATACCCATGCTTGTATGTTGGAAGGTCCACCAATCTCAAAAATCGTTTTTTACAGCATATAAGAACAAAATCGGCAGAGACTGCACACAATATCAGAAAAAAATGAAAAGCAGACACTGGAGCGACCATCGCGCCAATTACGTTACGGCATTGAGCACGTATTTCGTAAATGCAAAAATCCACTTGAAATCATCTGCGATAATGTTGGTTTTTCATTTATAACCAACTCCCCTGAGATGAACTCCATTGCGGAGCGCTTCTTTACAGAAAATCGGTTTATTGGCACATGTAAACCGTGGTTCAATGTTAATTCAGAGCGATAAAGATTTAACAAATGCATCATGTCGTGCCCCATCATCGAGATTATAGGAGCCACTGGGATTAGCCGGAGGCTCCTAATTGAGAGCACTAAACAAGTACCCGATGATGATTTTGCTTTGATTCCATAAGGAGAAATAATGTGAATGTTCAAATAAAGAATGATAGTTCCGAATACCATTGAAGTTTGTATGGACAGCCTGCAGCATCACATATCTTGGACTTATAAAACGATATAGAGGATGTTGATTATGATAATCTCTATCCCTATCTTGACCGAATTAAGAAACCTATCATCGTGCAGGAATCCGAAACAGAGAAGCGTTTTTTAGACGCACTTGAGGCATTATTCACCGGTGCCAAGGTCGAGGGCGGTTCCGGTTTTTTCAACCTGATGCAGATCAATCGGAAAAAGACCAATCAAGCATATAC
>JAPYNQ010000075.1 GCA_028289815.1 Gammaproteobacteria bacterium
ATATTAGCTTTAGCAATACATCATTCTATCGTAGGAAATCATGGTCTAGTCAGAGACTCTCTGAGGTTAGTTTTGAGGCAGATTCTACGTATAATTCGAGGTCTCGATCCCCTGAAAGAACCTAACCGGATATATTTTGAGGTTTTTTTTACGCTTGTCCCGCCTGCTTTTGACGCTAGTCTTCAGCCTGCTGCTTCTTGGAATAGCTGCGGTATTTGGCGCATATAGCTATTACTCTCCTGATTTACCCTCAATTGAAATATTACGAGATGTCCGCCTGCAGGTACCACTGAGAGTATATACGCGTGACAGGGAATTGATTGCGGAGTTTGGAGAAAAGCGCAGAACACCCGTTAGTTACGACAATGTCCCACCAATAATAATCAAAGCATTTCTGGCAGCAGAGGATGGGCGCTTTTTTCAACATTCGGGAGTAGATCATCAAGGGATAGCCCGGGCCACCATCCAGCTATTGCTGACCGGCCAGAAAAAACAGGGCGGCAGCACTATTACCATGCAAGTCGCACGAAATTTCTTCCTGACAAATGAAAAGACTTATGAGCGCAAGATTAAAGAGATCTTCCTTGCCTTGAAAATTGAGAATTCTTTATCCAAGAAGGAAATTCTCGAACTGTATCTGAATAAAATCTATCTTGGAAACCGCTCTTACGGCGTTGGTGCGGCCGCTGAGGTCTATTACGGTCGCGCACTGGATGAGTTATCTACGGCAGAAGTGGCCATGCTTGCGGGATTACCCAAGGCCCCCTCGCGTTATAACCCGATTATTAATCCTCAACGCGCAATGATTCGCAGAAACTATGTACTGGATCGTATGCGGGAGCTGGGATTTATCCCGGATGAGGAGCACCGTATTGCAAGAAATTCAGCCCTGACAGCGCGCTTACATGCTCCCATCGTCGGAGTCAAGGCCCCTTATATAGCGGAGATGGTACGCTCACAAATGGTCAGGACCTTTGGTGAAAGCGCATATATCCGGGGCTTTAAGGTTATTACAACCATTAGTATGAAAAGCCAGCATCTTGCGAACCAATCGTTGCGGTCAGCACTTGATCAATATGACATGCGTCATGGGTATCGAGGTCCTGAAGATCGCATCGAATCATCTAAAATACAGACGATAGACGCAATGGACGAGGTTCTTGGCCTGTATTCAACTGTCAGTGCATTGCTGCCCGCGTTAGTTATCCAGGTAAATGAGAAAGATGCCAGGATTTATCTGGGTAACGGCAAAAGCGTACTGCTGGATTGGGAGGGAATAAGGTGGGCACATCGGTATATTAATGAAAATCGGCGTGGGGCCGCACCAAAGAAAGCGGCAGATGTGCTGGCAGTAGGCGATCTGATTTACGTCAAGAAGATGGCAATCACTGACGGCGAGAACGACAAACAGCAGCGGGAAGTCTGGCAGCTGAGACAAATTCCTAAAGTAGCAGGTGCCTTTGTCTCTCTGAATCCATCCGATGGCGCGATACTAAGTTTGGTCGGTGGCTATGATTTTTATGCCAGCAAGTTCAATCGCGCAACGCAATCAAAGCGTCAACCGGGATCGGGCTTCAAGCCTGTGCTGTACACTGCGGCACTAGAGGCTGGCTTCACGCCAGCCACAATCATCTTGGATACGCCTATCGTACTTCAGGACCACTCCACCCAAGGTGGGTTATGGCGGCCTAAAAACTACAGCAGCAAGTTTTTTGGCCCTACCCGACTACGTCAGGCTTTATATAAGTCAAGAAATCTGGTTTCTGTTCGCCTGTTGGATTCCGTGGGTATCAAGCCCGTCAGAGAAATGGCACAGCGCTTTGGCTTTTCGCTGGAAGAAGTACCGAATAATCTGACTACCGCCCTTGGTAGCGGAACGGCTGCCCCCATCCAAATGTCCGGCGCTTATGCCGTGTTTGCCAATGGTGGCTACCGGGTGCAGCCTTACCTGATAGACCGAATCTATGATTTGAATGATCAGCTTGTTCTGCAAGCCAATCCATGGGCTGTCTGTAAGGATTGTGATGGAGAGAGAGAAATTGAGTACAGGCACACAAAAAATAATGAGCTGCTTGTTTCATTACGGAATTATCTTTCGGGTGATACTTGGAACCACGGACCGAAACCTGCACAGATTGCCCCACGGATTATCTCTCCTCAGATACACTACCAGATTACATCAATACTACGCGACGTGATCAGACGGGGAACCGGCCGTAAAGCCATGCGACTGGGGCGCAGCGATTTGGGAGGAAAGACCGGCACTACTAATGAACAGCGCGATGCCTGGTTTAACGGCTTTAGTCCGGACCTCGTAGCAACCGCATGGGTCGGGTTTGATGATTTCAGCCCGCTCGGAAAAGGCGAAACAGGAGGCAAAGCAGCCTTACCCATGTGGATAGACTATATGGATTCTGCCCTGAAGGGGCGGCCTGAAAAAGATTTTCTACAACCCGATGGTATGGTAACAATAAGGATTGATCCGGACTCGGGTATGGCACTGGCACCCGGAGGAACAGAGGGTATCTTTGAGACTTTTCGCCGTGAACATGCCCCGGATACGTTAGCTCACTCTCCGCCACCTGTCGACAAAGCAGGAAAAGAGGATGGACCAACGAACCCTGCTCCGGATATCACCCAGGATCTGTTCTAGGGTTATACACCATCAGACATTATTAAAAACTACCGATCCCCGATTTTTTTGAAAGTCCGTTGGGCGAGTCCGGTGTATAGCTGCCTGGGGCGACCGATACGAAGCCTGGGCTCAGAAATCATCTCTACCCAGTGGGATATCCAACCTATCGTACGCCCAATGACAAACATTACTGTAAACATATTGGTTGGGATGCCGATCGCACGGTAGATAATACCGGAGTAAAAATCTACATTAGGGTAAAGTTTACGCTCAACAAAATATTCATCCTGTAAGGCTATCTCCTCTAGCTTCAAGGCCAGATCTAACTGAGGGTCGCCATGGTTACCCAGTTTCCCCAATACCTCATGACATGTTTTGCGGATAATGGCGGCACGCGGATCATAGTTATTATAGACACGATGTCCAAAGCCCATCAGACGAAATGGATCATCCTTGTCTTTGGCCCTGTCAATGAATTTAGGGATATTCCGGGTTGAGCCGATCTCACCCAGCATGCTCAACACGGCTTCATTGGCACCGCCGTGGGCCGGCCCCCACAAAGAAGCGATTCCGGCAGCAACGGCCGCAAACGGGTTGGCACCGGAACTACCCACAAGCCTTACAGTTGAGGTGCTGGCATTTTGCTCATGGTCCGCATGCAGAATGAACAGAAGATCAATAGCCTTGGCTATCACCGGGTCAACTTCATATTCTTCCGTTGGTTGGGCAAACATCATGCGAAGAAAGTTGGAAGAATAATCAAGTTCATTCTTTGGGTATATAAAAGGTTCGCCCCGCAGCCGTTTGAAGCAGGCAGCCGCAATAGTGGGCATCTTGGCTACCAGACGGATCGCCGCCAGATCTCTGTCTTCAGGCTTATTAATATCAATATTGTCATGATAAAAGGCGGAGAGCGACCCTACTACACCGGTCATGACCGCCATAGGATGGGCGTCATAATGAAAGCCGGAAAAAAAACTTTTCAGATTCTCATTTATCAGCGTGTGGTGAGTTATCCTGTCCTCAAGATGTCGCAGTTCATCAGCATTCGGCAAGTCACCATAGAGCAGTAGATAGGCTACCTCAAGGAACTTGCAGTTTTCCGCAAGATCCTCAATGGGATAACCCCGATAACGAAGTATGCCTTTATCGCCATCAATATAGGTTATGGCACTTTTACAACTGGCTGTCGCCGTAAAACCGGGATCATAGGTAAAGTAACCCATCTCCTGATACAAAGAGGATATATCAATTGTTGCGGGACCCTCAGAAGCTTCCAGCACGGGAAGCTCTTTCTCCAAGCCCCTGCTACTATCAATAATTTTTACCGTGCGTTCTACCATAATTTTACTCTCTCCATTCAATCATTAAAAAAAGCACTGATTACTCCAGAGTTCCCTCAGATATATCTGTTTATGTTTACTCTGGTCGGAATGCCGATTCTATTCTACAACTTTTATCAGACTGCCCGGCTTGGGTTCTCCGCTTGGGTAATCTCCATTCAGCAGCCGTATTTGTGACTCAGCCAAGTGACTCAATCCGGATGATGCACCCAGCTCGGAGTAAGGTTCGCCCTTAAAGGTCTTAATGCTCAGTTTTCGCTCACCGGATAACAGTTTTTCTGTGCCAGTAAGCCGATGCAGGCTCTTCGCCGTTTTAAGAAATAAAGGATCGTATTGATAAAGCCTGCGAACGTCCTTACCCGCTCCAATCATAACAAATGCCTTCTTATTGTGATAAACGACCGTTGCTCTGGCGAACCGCTTTCCAAACGGCGTATCGACATTGGCGAAAGCCGTATATCCCCTCAGGCCCTGATGGGTAAACGCCTCACCGGATTTAACCGAGCTGGCATTAAGGTGCTTGCGCAGAAAGACCTGCGGGCTGATATGGCGGTTAATATCTTGCATGGTCAGAACTAATACGCCCTCTCTTTTCGGAGACCAGGCTATAATACGATTGGGCTGATTTTTTATACTCCAGTTTGCGGGGAAAGTCAGGGAAAAATCCAGACTACGATGGTAAAAACTGGAACCGCGCAATATTCCTTGGTCCTGGCTGTCACCATAGGTCATACCATCTATCTGTGAAAGATAAATTTTACGACGATCCGGTATGCTGCCGGCCGATTGAACGGCTCTCCTGCTTTCACGTACTACTGACTGCAAGCGGGTATCATTGTCCGGGTGAGTAGAAAACAGTCCATGATAGATTCGTGGTTTCCTGTTTTCTGCCTTCGCGAGCTCTTTTTCAAATGTTTCCTGGTTTTTAAGCAGCCGAATCACATCAAGCATAGCCTCAGGTCGGTAGCCGGTTCTGGCAAGATAAGCAGCACCCAGACGATCAGCTTCCAGCTCATGCTCTCTGCCATAACCTCTGACAAGGGCGGTCCCGAGAAAATTGGCGGCATCACCGACACCCCTGACACCAGTGCCGGCAGCAAGAACGGCACTCGCTATACTGCTAAAGGTCTGTGCGCTATGTTGCTTGACTGAATGGCGAGCCGTAACATGACCGATCTCGTGCCCGAGCACCGCGGCGAGCTCTGCCTCTGAGTTAAAGTAGGCCAGAATACCACGCGTTACATATATGTAACCACCGGGCAAAGCAAATGCGTTTACCTCCGGGCTGTCAAGGACAGTAAATCGATATACCAGATCGCTTCGATGGCTGTTTGCAGCGATTCTCTCGCCGACTTTTTGGACATATTTCGACAATTCCACATCATTATATTCACGATACTTTTTCAGTATCTCCTGGTGCCCCCTGCGACCAAGGGCAATTTCCTGATCCTCAGACATAAGCACCAAATCACTTGATCCGGTAACAGGATTGACCGAGCATCCGCTGACAATGGTCAAACCCAGTAAAAGGATATGTAGAAGTGCCAATTTCATAACTATTTGATAATCCTGATTACAGACGGATGATGAACCTGCATTCGCAGTTCGCTTTTATCTTTACCATTATAGGCATATATCCAGCCACTTGTTTCGATATGTTTGTACAATAGCTCCATCGGTTACCATGAAGTAAAGTATTGCAAGTCTTCGCGGTCAATTTTGATCACCAGATTTGAAGGCAAGTTTAACCAGATATTCCGCCTGCTTTCTCCTACTCGAACAATCCGCCCGGTAATTAATTGAAAGCCGGTATCTCCCGGCTTTAGCGAGGTAGCATTGATTATATCAGGGTTTTTCCATACCCCCAGTTTCTTGGTACGCGCCTTTTGTTGCGCTAAGGCATAGCACTCAAGGAATCTGATGTTGGGAGCAACAGCGATATGCCAACCCAAGCCTTCACTAAGCATGAGTGCGCTGATATTGGTGCCATCGGGCAAAAAAAGATGTACCAGAGTTCTACCAAATCGATCTTGATTCTGACTATCCATGAGAATACCAATTTGCCGGTTCGATCTGTCCACAAGCTGTTGGAACCGATCTCTGGCCCTTAAGGCATAAGGCTGATCAGGTGAACCGTCCCGCCCTAGTTCTGGAGTATTGATACCAATGAGGCGGGTTTTACCGGTATTTTCCAGCACAATGGAATCACCATCATGAACCTTCTCAACCGTATCAAAGGCAAAGGTACCGCCAGCTAATGGAGTTAATATCCGACAATCAGAGTTTACGCTGTTTAGACCGGCACAAATAAAAAGAGCGACCAAAACCGACGCTCTTTTCAGGGGTCTAGGTAGCATAATAATGTGTTACTTCATGCCGTATTTCTTACGGAAGCGATCTACACGCCCTTCGGTATCCAGTATCTTTTGCTTACCGGTATAAAATGGGTGGCATTGCGAACAAACCTCCACATTCAGGTCATTACCTAATGTAGAGCGGACCTGGAAGCTGTTACCACAGCTACAGGTAATATTAATTTCAGTATATGCTGGGTGAATATCCGGTTTCATGGCAGGCACACCTAAACAACCTTGACGCAAGAGACATGTATCGTAACTGCCTTTGAGCTTCAAGACAAGGCATATTAGAATCGGGGCGAATCAATGCAGACCGATCCGAAAGTCGGGCGGATTAATTTGCTCAAGACACTGGCCGCCATCTTCGGAGTTATAGCTCTCCGCTGGTACGGTTACGAGGCATCATCAGGATCATTCTCACTCTGCTGGCTTTCCATATCAAGCTCATAGGCATCTTTTTGTGCTCTACCTATTTCCTCCTTGAGCCTGTTGCGTTGCTGCACGATTTCCCAGCGTTCTTCAATACGCTTCTTAACGGCACCTGTCCGTAACGGGATGGTCTGTTCACCAAATAATACCTGCTTCAATAGATCAATACCAAAGTGCATCAAAGCTACATCATCGGTGTTGAGCTGGTTCATCTTATCTTCATTGAGATCAAAGGTTTTTCGGAACGATGCGTTACTGATAAACTCACGGAATTTGTCATGGTTATAACAAGCCATGAACAGGAACTGCAAACTTTCAGCGGTTGGCTTGCCCAAAACAGGGCCAGAAGAAATTTTCTTCAGTATCAGTTGGCGCCAACCGCGTGAATGCTCATCGTATTCTACCACGCCCTGCTCTTCTCGGTACTGATCAATGGTCTGTATCTTATCTTCAAAATGACCCTTACAATGATTTTCCTGCACAATAACATAAGACTGGCGGTCAACCGACTCATCTTGGCGGCGCAAAGATAATAAACCGGCCGGGTAATAACGGCAGGCAGCCGGGCGGTCCTCATACACGCCACAGCCTTCTTCAGTCATAAACTGGCATTGACTGGTACCGTCAACCGGCTTCATCTTCACACCGGGCACACCATCCTTATCAATTTCATAAGGGAAAGTGTATTGCCTGAGGAACTCCTCTGAGGGCATGCCAAGGCGATTCTTCAAGCGAACGATATCGTAAGGTGTCAGCTGCAAATCAATTTGTCTGCAACAGGCATTAAAACACTTGATGTTCTTGTGGCAGCTGAACTGAATCTCTTGCTCGCCGGTATATTGTACCGGCTGCAGCGGACTCTCCGGAATCGGTGAGTCCTTAATATCAATTTTCGGATCAGGCACAGTCAATACCTCTTATGAAAAACTCAGAAGCAGCGGCATGTTTCGGAACCTGCCTCTCCTCCTGAAAACGAAAAAGGTTCGGGTGCTTGCCTGACGACACCCGAACCTGCGATACAGCTTGACTAAACTGGCCTTACTTGAATAACGTGGACTTATCTACCAGATCAACATGCGCACGCTTGAAACATGTCCACTGTCTCGACTCTTTATTGTAAACAGAATTTACAAAGCACTTCCAGTTCTCTTCATCGACAAAATTCTTATCCATTCGATAGTAAAAACCGGGATAACGAGACTCTTCACGAAACTGAATATGCTTCATGTGAGCCTCGGCTGTCAGGATACGATGGTAATTTTCCCATGCACGTAACAGTTCGTGAAGGTCTTTGGCACGCATCTTGGCAGCATCTTCCTTCAACATGCTTAACTTTTCTTCAGCCACTGCCATCATTTCAGCGTTAGTGGTGTAGTAAGTCGCAACACCGGCAACATACTCATCCATAATCTTCTGCAGGCGAAACTGAAGCATTTTAGGCGTAATATAGTTAGGGTTAATGTCAATCGCAGTTGAATAGTCCTTAAACTCCAAGTAGGTTTTGACAGGCTGGTAGATTTCAGCAACCAGAACTTCCACCGGGGTATCCAGTTCCGGAGTCCAATCTTTGTTGTCGATACAGTACTGAACCATCGCCTTGGCAGCAATACGACCTTCAGCATGGGAACCAGAGGAGAACTTGTGGCCTGAGGCACCAACACCGTCGCCTGCTGTAAACAGGCCAGCGATAGTTGTCATGCTACGGTAACCCCAGTTCCAGCCTCGTGGTAGATGATCAGGAACACCATCCATGGATTCTTCAGATGGCGCACCGAGATCAGTAGGACCAGAGGCCCAGATACCACAACAACCGGAGTGAGAGCCCAACAGATAAGGTTCGGTAGGCATCAGTTCCGAGTTTTTCTTCTCAGGCTCAACATTCTCACCGACCCATATACCACACTGGCCAACACACATATCAAGGAAATCTTCCCATGCCTCTGCCTCTAGGTGCTTGACCTCACGTGGGGTCAGGGTCTCACGAAGATTAGCCAGAGCAGTCACTGTGTCCATCCAGATGGGGCCACGGCCCTCTTTCATTTCCTTGAGCATGAGGTGGTTACGCAAGCATGAGGACGGAACCGCAGCCTGACCATATGGAGGATAGTCATCCAGCATTTCTTTGTTACGAGTCATGTAGACCTCGCCATAAGCATTAGTCGCCTGAGATTTGAACAACAGAAACCAAGCACCTACGGGTCCATAACCATCCTTGAAGCGAGTAGGCACAAAACGGTTCTCCATCATGGTAAGCTCAGCGCCGGCCTCAGCGGCCATGGCGTAAGTTGAACCTGCATTCCATACTGGATACCAGGCACGCCCGGTACCCTCTCCGACAGAGCGGGGACGAAAAATGTTTACACAACCACCAGCAGCCAGCAGTATAGCTTTAGCAGTATAAACGACTACCTTGTCTTCACGAGTAGAAAAGCCTACAGCGCCGGCGATGCGACTTTTGTCGCTCTTGTCGTTTACCAGCTTCACGATAAATATACGCTCTTGGATGCGATCAGTACCGAGTGCTTTTTTTGCGGCCTCAGCAACGATCCATTTGTAAGATTCGCCGTTAATCATGATCTGCCACTTACCGGAACGTACGGGCTTACCACCGTCTTTTAGAGGTGTCATGCCCCTTGAACCATCAAAACGCTCACCATTTTCGTCAGTCTTCCAGATTGGCAAGCCCCACTCTTCAAACAGATGCACCGATTCGTCAACATGGCGACCCAGGTCATAAACCAAATCATCACGGGTAATACCCATCAGATCATTAGAGACCATGCGAGCATAGTCAGCAGGGTCCTGCTCAGTACCGATATAAGTGTTAATCGCAGATAAGCCTTGCGCAACCGCGCCGGAACGATCCATAGCCGCTTTATCAACCAGCTTCACAGACAGATCGTGACCATCTTTCCTGGCCGCTTCAACCCAGCGCATGATTTCAAAACCAGCACCACAACAAGCCATACCGCCACCGATCAACAGGATATCAACGCTTTCTTCAACGACTTCAGGATTTCCAAATTCACCCATTTTAACCACTCCTAACGTTTCAAAAAAAATTTAAGTGCCCGAGCGATTTACGCACGAACCAGTTCGCTTGGATCACCGGCATGATAACCGTTTTGCTCCACAAAGAAGCCGTTACCGGTAATCTTGCTCATATCCGCTTCCGGTTTGCCTGCATAAGGATCAATGGAACCTTCCGGGGTGGTACGGATTGGAAACTTGAAACGCTTCATGGTGCCGTTACGGAACTTGATGGTCCACATAATTGAGTCGGAACCGCGCAGGGGTTGCACTGAACCACCCAGAGGTACAATATCGGCATAATGGCGCGCCTCAATGGCATTCTGGGGACAGATCTTTACGCAAGAATAACACTCCCAGCATTGTTCCGGTTCCTGATTGTAGGATTTCATCACATGACCGGTTTCTGAACCGTCCTTGTCAAGCTTCATCAGGTCATGTGGGCAGATGTACATGCAAGCGGTCTTATCTTGACCTTTGCAGCCATCACACTTTTCGGTACGTACGAAAGTAGGCATGTTTTACTCCGTTTGTTGCTGTCAGTAGAAAATTTTCACCCGAGAAAACTGCCCGCCAAGGACAGCCTGAAAGAAATACTCGCTGAAAAACGAATATTTACAGCCGATCTTCGCTAAGGGCGACGAACCAGAACCATTTCTTCTCAGTGTGTTTACCACACCATAGCGCCACAGAGCTTAAAAGCAATTCAGAATTATCATATCAAGCATAAGAAACCCTTATACCGACAGGCACGATCAAGACATCTTTAACGCAGATCACCTCAACTGATCCACCTCTTCAGGCGATAGTGTAAACATCAGAGCGGTCATTATGAGCAAAACAATAAACGGCTTGGAGGCTTTGCTCCAGTTTAAAGTACCGTACAAATAGCACGATGGAGGAAATATGATCATGGCAACCCCCCATGCAACCTGATCTGCCTTAAATGCTGTAACAATCAGCCAGATCCAAGTAATCGTCCACAAAATACCAATCAGGTAAACCATTTATACCTCCTCTGAGTTCATGTAAAAAAGCTCTGATTTGATTCAGAATTTTCTGAAATATATTGCCTGAACCACAGCACAGCCTGCCCGATCCCGCTAATTTATAGCATTTTTCGCCATCCATGAACAATGATCGTTTTGCCCTTGGCCGAAATCAGTCCCTGCTCCTCCAGTTCTTTCAGAACCCGCCCTGCCATTTCACGGGAGCAACCGACGATACTACCAATCTCAAGACGGGTAATTTTGATTTGCATACCATCCGGATGCGTCATCGCATCCGGTTCCCGACAGAGATCCAGTAATGCGCGCGCCACACGGCCCGCCACATCCAGAAACACCAAATCGACAACCTTGCGGGAAGTGTTACGAAGGCGCTCCGCTATTTGCGCCAGCAGCACAAAAAGCACTTCGGTATTCTCTTCAGCGAGCTGGCGAAACTTGTCATAGCTGATTTCGGCAAGTTCACACTCAGACTTTGTTCGAACCCATGCACTACGTTGCTCTTTTTCACCGAACAGGCCCATTTCCCCAAAAAAGTCACCCTGATTCAAATATGCCAAAACAATTCTCTGACCATCCGGATTTTCGATTAACACGGATACAGAACCGGAAATGATGTAATACAACACATCGGGCTTTTGCCCTCGCTCAATAATAGTCGTTTCCTTTGGATAACAAGATTTGTGACAATAGGAAAGAAACCGCTTCAGATATTCCTTGGGCTGTTCTCTTCGGCTTTTTATCGGCAGTACCGGTTTTATGTGACCCCCTCTCATGGTATAGCCCCTTGCAGCGGCCTTGGTACGATTTTCAGACATATTCTGGCAGTCTCCCTGTAATCAACAACACAAATCATTCATTTACAGGTGATTATGCTACCCTGTTGAACTTGGATTCAAGTATCTTTTTAGAAGGGGACGCCGTGAAAACACAGGTAAGATGGCATAAAGCATGCCGCTTTGTAGGGCAAACGGGCAGCGGACATACCATTGTTATGGATGGACCGGCTACATCCGGTGGCAGCAATCTTGGCCCTCGGCCTATGGAAATGCTATTACTTGGCTTAGGCGGCTGTACAGCATTTGACGTGATTCAGATGTTACACAAAGCCCGCCAGAAAGTACTCGACTGTACGGTGGATATCGATGCGGAACGTGCGGATGAAGTACCCAGAGTGTACACCAAAATCCATGTTCATTTCCGTGTTTATGGTCTGGGACTTTCGGAAAGGCATATCTCCCGCTGCGTCAGCATGTCGGCTGACAAGTACTGCTCTGCATCCATCATGCTGAGTAAAACGGCTGAAATTACTCATGATTACGAAATACTTGAAGGCCCTGCCCCAAAGTGAGATACGGCACCCTCAGGTTATGAATTCCAAGGCAATACAGGATTTTGATAGAAGGCATTTATGGCACCCATACACAGCGTTGGGCAACAACGATCCGGTTTTCATTGTTGAGTCCGCCGAAGGCTGTCGATTAAAACTGAAAAATGGCCGTGAACTGATTGATGGCATGGCTTCTTGGTGGTGTGCCATACATGGATACAGTAACCCGATTCTGGAGCGGGCCATGAAAGATCAAATTGACCATACTCCACATGTCATGTTCGGTGGCTTGACACATGAACCTGCGGTGCGTCTCGGTCGAACATTGATTGATATAATGCCGAAATCATTACAGGCAATTTTTTATGCTGACTCTGGCTCGGTTGCAGTGGAGGTCGCATTGAAAATGGCAGTACAATATCACCAGGCCAAAGGCCATGAAAAAAGAACAAAATTTGTAACGGTACGCGGTGGCTATCATGGTGATACCTGCGGAGCCATGGCCATCAGTGACCCGGAAAATGGCATGCATTCCATGTTCCGGGGGATGATCAACCGGCATCTCTATGCGCCGCGTCCGGAATGCCGCTTCCATGAAAGCTGGAATCAAAGCGACTGTCATGTCATAGAAAATTTAATAGCAACCCATCAGCAGGAAGTTGCTGCTGTCATTATTGAACCTATAGTACAAGGGGCTGGCGGTATGTGGTTTTACCACCCGGAGTATCTTCGGCACCTGCGTCAGATGTGTAACGAATATGGACTGCCACTGATCTTCGACGAAATTGCGACCGGCTTTGGCCGAACAGGAAGATTGTTTGCAATGGAACACGCGGCCATCACTCCGGACATTATCTGCCTTGGAAAAGCATTAACCGGCGGCACGATGAGTATGGCTGCCGTTATAACGACCAGAGACATCGCACAAACAATCAGCGAGTCTCCGGCAGGTGTATTTATGCACGGACCTACTTTCATGGGCAATCCTCTGGCCTGTGCGGTTGCCGACGCCAGTATCAACCTGCTCCTGGAAAGCAGCTGGCAGCAACAGATTAATGCTATCGAGCAGATCATGCGAGAAGGGCTTGAACCTGCCCGTCAGTCATCTGCCGTACTTGACGTGCGTATCCTGGGCGCCATTGGCGTCATAGAAACCCATAGCCCGGTTGATCAAGCCCTGCTTTGCAGAGTGTTTGTCGAGCGAGGCGTCTGGATAAGACCTTTTGGTCGCCTCATATATATAATGCCCCCCTACATCATTGAGGCAGAAGACCTGTACACGCTGTGCCACGCCATGGTAGAGTCCGTAGAATTGATCCGGCGGTCAAATGCCAGATGATGTCCCCTGCTGTAACTTATCGACGAAAAATCACCAGATGCTCTGCGTCAATGCCAACTCTAACCTTCTGGCCAGTGTCAATGTCAAGATGGCTGGGCACTAACGACAATAGCTCATCACCACAAGGGGTGCGTAGCGTATACATGATCTGGGCTCCCTTAAAATGCCGGTCGGTAACCAGGCAATCTACTCCACCCTTAACATTCAGCAACACATCATCCGGTCGTAATAACACATCTACTCTGGTATCTTTTGGCCATTCGTAAGCACGATTACCTTTCAGTATCCCGAGGGAGGTACTGACCGAGTCATAGTCTGCCAGAATGCCCTCAATTAAACGCCCCTGACCTACGAAGTCTGCCACAAAACGGCTGGACGGTTCATGATACAGATTATATGGCAGGTCCCACTGCATAATACATCCATCATTATTCATTACGCCGACATGCTCCCCGAGCATGAACGCTTCCTCCTGATCATGCGTCACAAACAGTGTGGTGGTTTGTCTTTGACGCAGGACTTCACGAATGTCCAGAACCAACCTCTCGCGCAATTCTACATCAAGATTTGAAAAAGGCTCATCCATCAAAATTAACGGAGGATGTGGAGCGAGCGCCCTGGCAACCGCTACGCGCTGTTGCTGCCCTCCGGATAGCCCATGAGGATAACGGTCCGGGTAGCCCTCCAGGCCGACCAGTTCCAGCATCTGTTCTGCGACCTTACGTTTTTCCTTCCTGCCCGATCTGCGCAAACCAAAGCTGACGTTATCTGCTACCGATAAATGTGGAAACAACGCATAATCCTGAAACACCATGCCGATACCTCGCCACTCAGGGGGTACAGTCATGCCCTTTGACGATATCACCTTGCCATCAAGGATAATTTCACCTGCCTGAATCGGCTCAAAACCGGCTATAGCCCGCAGCACTGTTGTCTTGCCACAGCCACTGGGGCCCAACAAACAATTCAGTGTGGTATCACGAAAATCAAGTGAAAAACCATCAATGATGTTTTGTCCATCATAGCCACATCGAATATTTTTGATTTCCAGCGTACCCATCACATTTAATACCTCGCAGAACGCCTCACCAGTATAACAACAGGCACCAAACCAACGAGAATCAAGGTCATCGCCGGTAGAGCCGCACGCTCCCATTCTCCCTCAGACGTCATTTCGTAAATACGCACCGCGAGTGTATCCCATCCGAACGGACGCAATAACATGGTAGCTGGCATCTCCTTCATCACGTCCACCAGCACCAGCAAGCCGGCTGTAAATAAGCCCGGTCTCAGTAATGGCATATATATCCGCAACATGGTAACAACAGCAGATGCCCCAAGCCCACGGGCCGCTTCAGCCAGACTGTTATGTATGCGGCCCAGACCACTGTCTATCGGCGCATAAGCCACAGCAAGAAAACGCACCATATAGGCGATAATCAGCGCTAATATCGTGCCGGTAAGTATGGGCCCCGAAACCTCGTGTCCAACAATCGTTGCCAGGGTATTCATAAAATTATCAATACTGGTAAAAGTCAACATAACACCAACTGCAAGCACCGATCCGGGCAAGGCATAGCCCAGGGTGGCAATGCCCACTGAACTTTCGACCACCACATCAGCATGATAACGACGGGTAAAAGCCAATATCATGGCACCAGTGACCGTGAGTATGGCCGCCATGCCGCCCAGTACAAGCGTATGCCACAACAATCCCCAGTAACGGCTATTCAAGTCCTGCTCCATAACCTCCCATGCCCACAGTCCCAGCTGTATCACCGGAGCAATAAAGGCAATCATCAGCACCAATCCCGCAAACATGGTAGCAGCCCATCTTCTCCAGCCGCTCAATTGATAGCGAAAAATACAACCTCTGCGAGCGGTCTCGTAGTATTTGGCATCACTGCGCAACTGCCGCTCGACCATCAGGGCAATCACAACCAGCACCAGTAAAAAAGAAGCCAGCTGTGAAGCCGCCTGCAAGTTAAACAAACCAAACCATGTCTTGTAAATCGCGGTGGTAAAGGTGTCGTAATTAAAGATCGCGACTGTACCAAAATCAGCCAGTGTCTCCATTAAAGCCAAAGACAAACCGGCTACAATAGCAGGACGTGCGGTCGGAATACTGACCCGGAAAAACGCCATCCAGGCAGGCATACCCAAAGCTCGGGCTGCCTCGATCATGCTGTTCCCCTGAGTCAAAAAAGATGCACGTGACAACATATAAACATAGGGATAAAGCGCCAGCGACATGACAACAATAACACCGCCCGTTGAACGCACTTCCGGGAACCAGTAGCCGCCATCCCCGAGCACATCCCGCAGGACACTTTGCACGGGTCCGGTAAAATCCATTACGCCCAATGCAACAAAGGCCATGACATAGGCTGGTACCGCCAGCGGCAACATCAGCCCCCAGTCAAATATCCTGCTGCCGGGGAACTCACACATTGCTGTTAGCCAAGCGAGACTAACCCCCAGAGCAGTAACCAGCATCCCGACGCCCAATAGCAGCCAAGCGGTGTTAGTCAGCAGCTCCCCCAACACCGTTTCCGCCAGATGCTCCCAAACCAAATTTTCGGTTTGCATCCAACCGGAAAAAACCACTAGTAACGGAAAAACCACGACCGCGGCGAGCGTGATGGTCGCTATCTTCCATACCGAAACCCTCATGCAAAACATCCGGAGTAGCAGTGCCCCAGGCAAAAATCCCGGATGCAGCGATGCTTACTTATAACCCGCACGATCCATCAACATCACTGAGGCAGCCTGTAGTTCACCGGCCTTCGCGACATTCAGCTGGTCCTGCCTGAAATCGCCCCAAGCCAGAACAATACCATCCGGGCTTACGCCGGGATTAACCGGATACTCCATATTTAACCCGGCAAAGATCTTTTGTGCCTCCTCACCGGATAACCATTCAACCAATTTAGTAGCCTCACTACGGTTTTCAGCATATCTGGTCACACCTGCGCCAGAGATATTAATATGCACGCCATGATCATTCTGGTTTGGCCAAAACAACGCCAACCCGGTATCGGGAGCCTTCTTCATCAAACGACCGTAGTAATAAGTATTGACGATACCGACATCACACTGGCCCGCAGCAATCGCCTGCATAACCTTGGTGTCATTTGAGAATGGTGCCGTTGCCAAATTAGCAACCCAGCCCTTAATAATTTCCTCGGTTTTAGCTTCACCATGCCGAGCAATCATGGTAGCAACCAGCGACTGATTATAGACCTTTTTGGAAGTACGCAGACACAAACGGCCTTTCCATATGGGCTCCGCAAGGCCCTCATAGGTTGTCAATTCACCATCCCTAACCCGCTCAGGTGCATAGACAACAGTACGCGCTCGTACCGACAGCCCAAACCAGCGGTTGTCCGCATCACGCAGATGAACCGGGATATTTTTCTTGAGAACGTCGGACTCTACCGATGCCAGCACACCCTTGCTGGCTGCCTGCCATAAGTTCCCCGCATCAACAGTGATCAGCACATCCGCCGGCGAATTTTTACCCTCCGCCTGCAATCGCGCCAATAGTGGTGCCGCCTTATCAGTAATGTATTTGATACTGACGCCGGTTTTCTCTCCATAAGCATCAAACAATGGCTTGACCAGATGCTCTTTACGCGCCGAATAGACCACTAACTCATCATCAGCCATAACAATAGGTGAGGCGACAGAAAGTATTGCTCCGAATAACAGTGCAACAAGTACTTTAAAACTTCTATAGGAATCGGTTCTCATCATATTCTCCGTATAAAAACAGGCGGCGCCAGCCACCCAAAATAAGCAGTAAAAGCGAATGATATTGATAATCATTTTTATTTGCAACAAAAAAAACAGAAATGATTCACACTGTCGAAAACCGATATGAATTATCATTTGCCGGTGAAGCAACTGGCTACCACATCCTCCCTGACTGTTACTGTGCTTCCCGGAGGTATGGAAGCCAGCCAAGGCAATTACCCGAATAGTGATGGCACCACCATCCTGCACGGGATTATCAAGAAGCAAAATAAACTGATTGAAATAAGGTAGTCTGTACGGTAACACCTACAGGTACACTAACCGTTAATAAATTCGTAAAAACATTATCAGGGTTCGAAATGGGCTATAAAATACCGGGGATTATCGGCGCCATCTGGGGCTTTAGCGGTACCTTCACTCTCATTGTCTTTGCGGTGTGGCGATTAACGCCTGTCGCAGTCGAGTCCCTGAACTACTCCTTCACTCCAATACAGTGGCTGGCGCTGATCATCAATATTCTTTACATGACCTATGCCGAAGGCTACAAAGGTTTTCAGCTTGCCTTTGCACCCAGAGTCGCAGCCCGCAGCCTGTATCTGGCAGAAAATCCAACCCCGTTGCGCATTATTCTGGCGCCCTTATTTGTAGCCGGATATTTTCACGCGACCCGCCATAGACTGATTACCAGTTATGCGCTCACCACGATGATTATCTGCCTGATCATACTTGTGCGCTTCCTGGAACAGCCCTGGCGCGGCATTGTTGATGCCGGCGTTGTCATCGGCCTGATTTGGGGCTTAATCGCCATGATGTACTTCATCATGCTGGCAATCACCTCCGGCCAATACGACTACTCACCTGAAGTTTCCTGACACAATCATATACCGTGACAACCTGCGCTCAGGCAGCTAGAGCAACGTGACCGGTTCAATCACATCGTCACCCTGAGGCCGAACCTCTCCAATAATGGCGGCATCCTCGTATCCTGCGGATCTTAATGTGTCGACACAATGGCCGGCCTGTTCGGACGGTACGGTTGCCAAAAGGCCGCCTGCGGTTTGCGGGTCAAACAGCAGACTGAACAAAGCCGACTCCCTGTCAAAACCGTTATTGGCCACCGCACGACGCAGACGGACATTCTGAGGTTGCAGGGAACTGAAAATACCCTGTTTAATACACTCATCGGCACCGTCAAGCACAGGGATAGCTTGCGTCATCAGGACCACATCTCTGGCTGAAGCCCTTGTCATTTCAACGAGATGCCCCAGCAGCCCGAAGCCGGTTACATCGGTACAGGCTGTTGCATGACATTGCCGTAATATCTCCGCGCCTTCACGGTTAGACAACATCATTTTATCCAACGCATTGTGAACCCAACGCCCCTTAGCTTTGCGTCTCATATCAGCAGCCATAATAGTGCCCGTACCAATAGCCTTGGTTAATACGATGGATTGACCACTCTGCATACCACCCTTCTTAAGCAGCTTTTGCGGCTCACCTGTACCATTGACAGCAAGCCCAAATGACAACTCAGCACCTTCACTCGAATGACCACCGATCAGTGCAATACCCGCCGGGTTGAGTACTGCAAGTGCACCGGACATAACCTGAAACAACTGATCTTCAACAATCGCCTCCCTGGCATAAGGCAGGGTTGCAATCGCCAGCGCCGATTGCGCTTCGGCACCCATAGCATAGATATCGCCCAGTGCATGATTAGCTGCGATGCGACCAAATATATAGGCATCGTCAATAAAAGCCCGAAAATAATCAACCGACTGAATAAGTACCCTGCCCTCCGGCACGGTCAAGGCCGCGGCATCGTCCGGAGAATCAAGCCCGATAGCAATATCATCCCGCCGGGTCGTCTTCAATCTGTTAACAACACGGCTGAGTACCGTGCTACCAACCTTCGCGCCACAACCACCGCAACGCATGGCAACCGCGGAGAGCTCACGAACAGCATCTGTATCTGCCAGCCCTTCGATATAAGCAGACGCCGCATCATCGCCCATATCCGGCAAGTCACTAAATCTCTGCATAAAACGCCTGTCAATCCAGTCCTTTACCCACCAGAGCCATCGACCTTGCAATGACCAGTTTCCTCGCGAAGCAATCGCATATTGATCACCTGTGCTGATGAGTCCGAGAAATTTTTCCTGTGCGCGGTATCGCTGCAACGGACGACCAAGCAGGCTATTACGTAAATTCTTTGCCAGTACAGGTCCCTGGCGCACAGCAAAAACCCCGGACTTTTCTCTGTGTTGATTAACAACACTCGCTATATCACCTGCGGCAAATACTTGCGGATGACTGATGGATTGCAAAAAATCATTGGTCTGTATAAAACCACCTTTGTCAACAGACAATCCCGAAGCCCGAAGCCAGGGCTGGGCCGAAGCATTGGTTACCCATATAACGGCGTCACTTGGAAATGAACCCTCTGGACCGGATACGGCATTTTCATCAACCCGATCAATAGTGACACCGGTTTTGGTCTCGATATCCCTTGCAGACAGAACATGGCGGAATTTATTCCGAACAAGGCTATTATGGGTTGGCATTATCTCCTCACCTGAACCAATGAGGGTAATCCGTACCTTTTCAGGCGGCAAACTTTTTTCCCTGAGAAGATTCTGTAGCCTGTATTGTGACGCCAGAGACACCTCCACCCCTCCGGCACCTGCGCCCACTATGTTAAGATGAAACGTACCGGACTTCTCGGCAACCCGGCTGACGATGTCACGCCATCCGGCAAGAAACCTGTCGATAGGCTTAATGGGTAATACATGCGCCTTCTCCGTCAGCACATTGCGGGGACGCGAACCGATATTAACGGATAAAATATCATAGGGAATCGGGGGCCTGCCCCGGAGATACACCTGCTGACCGGCAGTATCAATTTTATCGGCCGAGGCATGTATCAGCCGGGCGCTCGCAAATGCCGCGAGCGGGCGCAGATCAATATGCGCCTCATCATAATCGTAGTGGCCGGCAATATAGCCGGGCAACATACCTGAATAAGGCGTATGGATATCGCGTGTGACAAGCGTGACTCTTACCCCGGGTACAGGCCGCATACCGAACATTCTCAGAACAGTAACATGCGAATGACCACCACCGATCAAGACAAGGTCTTTAACAATATGAGATAAATCCTGTTGCATTTTTATATCTGCCATTTTTAATATGCACAAACCTAACCATACAGACTGCGCCTGTGAACTACACATAAAACGTAAGCATCCGGGGCTTTGCCCGGCAAGGCGCGCATTGTAATGCAGTTCAGAGGACTACCCTAGCCGCGGCCTGATACCTTGCATCGGTACTGTCACGATGACAGTAATACCCAAAATGAGAATCAAGGATAACAGGGAACCTGCAAAAAATCGCAGCGAGCATCTCCAGTGTAACCTCACAAAGAGCTGGCATTGCAGACTCCGATACAGTACATTATCGGCCATAATAAAAAGTGCAATACAGATTGAATTCATGGCAGCCGCTGCCCTGCTACACCTATAAGCCAGTAACCCTGCCAACCTGAGCCAAACCAGACGGAGAATAAATGACACAACCGGATATTATCCGGGCGATACTTAAAGACAGCAAATATCACCTGCCCCTGTTTGGGATAAGGAGATTGATGCGCTACGGAGACGGGTCTCCACAAAGACAACGAGAGATAAGCAAACTCCCTACGTAACCTGTAAAGAACGTTACTTGACAGCAACCAACCAGCGCAAGCAACGAGAAAAAGAAGGATTCAGCTGTCCGCCTGAGTACGTTTCCTGTAACGCCATAGATCCACTAAAGGCATCGTTGTTATGCTGCCTTCACAAAGTTGTTATGCTGCCATCACAAACTTTAATCATGGACTTGCCATGCTCGATAAAAATCATGTCAAAATTCCATCGCATCCCGGGTACCTCGCCTAGTTTGGCAGAGAGTATTTGTATAGCCACCGGAAGCTCCATAGTCGCCCCACCAGGCACACAGCTATAGATCAATAGCCAGTTGCAGCGCTTTACCAGAGCACACGTACATTGATGGCACCGAAAACTCTCAGAATCCCGTCAGGCATCATATGCACAGAACCAATATGGCTGACTATCCGGGACAGCCCTTATTTATGTTGCATAATTCAGACAGGATAAAATCTGACTTAAAAACAAAAAGCAGAACTAAATCAATGATATAAATGAATATCAATATGTCTTGGTGCCAGAAAAGACAAATAACTTCAGCGTGGATATTTTATATCTTTCCGCATTTCATAATAGATTGGGAGGCTTATTGTTGCTACCATCAGGAAAGGGCTGCAACCATGACACTTGGAGCAGTAACTTAGCAGAATGACAAAGACGAGAATTTTGGAACAACGCAATCTATTTGGCGAAGTTGGACCGACTGCAATTACCATTGAGGAATCGGCGAACCATCTGGGTGTATCCACCGCGACAATTTTTAACTGGATAAAAACGAAATATCTGGAACAGGCAGGAAAAGGAAAAATCACCCTGGAGTCCCTGGAGCAATTTCAATCCGAAATTTCCGGAAAGGAAAAACTGACACAAAGGGCTAACAAATCACTGAAAGACTCACATGACCATGAAAAAACTGTTTCAAGGTTTCTTGACAAAATAGCCTTGAGCACCGATTCGTCAGAGAAGATTGGAATAGAATATGAGACCAGCCTGTCAGATTCATACCGCAACAAAGAGGGTATCTACTACACACCTGGTGAGATTGTTCGTGATCTGTTAGCCGTGCCTCAAGATGATATTCAGGATGCCTCATTCTGCGATCCGTGCTGCGGATCGGGAAACTTTATTGTCCGTGCGCTCGAGCTGGGCTTTCAGCCGGCAAATATATATGGGTATGACATTGATCCGGTTGCAGTCGAGATAACAAAAGCACGAATTTACGAAATTACCGGATATAAAAGTGACCAAATTAAAGTTGGTAACTTCCTGGACATCGTGTCCGCAAAAGAAACAGCAAAGTTTGATTACATTTACACAAACCCGCCGTGGGGCAAGAAGATTGCCAGGAAAGCAAAACGGTTAACAGGATCAAGACTTGGAGCGGGATCCAGCATAGACACCTGCTCGCTCTTTTTTTTCGCATGTGTAAGATGCCTGAAGAATAACGGGAATCTCGGACTACTTTTACCCGAGTCTTTTTTTAACATTACTACTTTTGAAGATGCACGGATTAAGGCTCTTCAACTTTCTATTGAAAGGCTAATAGACTATGGAAGATTATTCAACGGTCTGATAACAAAAGCACAGGCAATCGTTCTTAGAAATAATGTACTGGAACCTTCTGCAACAATTTTATGTGAATCTATAGACGCCAGTTACAAGCGATCAGTCAACTCATTCGTATATAACCCGAAATCAATCCTGAATTTTTATTGTGATGATAAAGACGCGGCTACATTACAACATTTGATGTCAATACCATATATCACACTAAATAACCAGGCATCATGGGGCTTGGGCATAGTGACTGGAAATAACAAGAGGTTTATTAAATCAACTCCCGGTAGTCGCTACATTCCTGTTTACAAAGGCACAGATATTCTGCCAAAAGAATTAAAACAAGCCAGCAATTTTATACCTGCCGATATGAACCTTTATCAACAGGTGGCACCACTTCAATTTTATGAGGCAAAGGAAAAACTGATATATAAATTTATCTCTTCCAAACTATGTTTTTTTTATGATGATAAGCAGCGTTATTTTCTAAATAGCGCAAATATGATTATCCCCGACAAAACCTTCCCTGTTCCAACCAGGGTACTTGGCGAGCTTCTGAGCAGTAACTTTATGAACTGGGTATTTTCGCGCATTTTCAATACACATAAAATACTAAGAAGTGATTTGGAACTGCTTCCGATTCACAATCAGTTTCTCAAAGACAGGTATAGTTTCGATGAGGAGAGCTATCTGGAACAACTTACAATAGAGAGAGGCAAGCATGGAACTTACAGAATTAAAACGTAAAATCGTTTCCTCATTTAATGGAACAAAAAGCGATCTTGATAGTGTATTAGCCATGATCGATCAAGATAAGGCAGTATTTCCGTTTAATAAATATGAGTACCTGATATGTACCCTGATTGCCAAGGGCGGTATCAGCTATGATCGGTACATTGAGATAAGAACTGAATATATCAATAAGAACCCTAACCTTGGGATATTTGAGATATCAGCACCTCGTGATTTTGGAGAGAACTTTGCGCAGAACTATGTTCAAAAAAAGTGCCGCAAATTGGAAAGGCCATCGAAGGAGCTAGATCGAAATTACACTGGCCAATACGATCTTTGGCTTGATGGAATAACTATTGAAGTAAAGGCTTCGCGGGCTGTAGATCGTGATAGCAATAGCAAAGAGCCTCTTTATATGAAAGCATTATCCAGGCATACGAAAAAGCGACTCTTAATGAATTTTCAACAGTTAAAGCCGCAGTGCTGTGATGTGTTCATCTGGGTTGCCGTTTTCCGCGATGAAATAGTCCTGTGGGTCATGAATTCGGATGAAGTGCTGAATCATCCTCTTTACTCAGAAGGCCAGCATCGAGGGAATAAAGGAAATGAAGGCCAGCTTCATGTGAAGAATGACAATATCGATCAATTACACCAATTTGAATTGAAAGATGATGACATTGAAAAAGCGATTCGTGACGCAGCTGACAGGAAAAGCAGCTAACAAGGCGCTGCAACGGACATCAACTCTGCTGTGCTCCGTTGCCGCCGGTGAATTTGGTCATCAGGCATAAGGTCAACCGGCATTTCAACCCCATATGTAGATATGCCTTTAAGACGGAGGACATTTACCGGAAACATGCACACTATCCGTCTCGTTATCGGCCTCTTTCAGCATCCCGGTATCCGTATTTGCAGCCTGGCCGGGGTCGGCAATCCTGCTTTCTCTGCCACTGAGCAGATTGCGTATGTTGCCGCGGTGACGCCAGCAGAGCAATATCGACATACCGGCAAGAACCAGGGTCAACCTCCAGTCATGGAAAAAAAACCAGCTATAGACGGGCACCAGAGCTGCCATGATCAGCGAGGAGACAGAAGCAATCTTCAGGATACCGGCGATAAGCAGCCACGTACCCACAGCAGCCAGTCCCAGCATCCAGTGAACGCCTGACAAAACACCCAGTAATGTAGCAACGCCCTTACCACCATTAAAGCCGAAAAATACAGGATACAGATGGCCCAGAAATGCAGCCGCTGCCGTGAAAACCACAACCAATAGCGGCATCTCCAATACCTGGGCCAGCAAAACAGGAACCAATCCCTTCAGCATGTCACCGAGGAGTGTGATGGCAGCTGCTTTCCTGCCGCCGATACGCAATACATTAGTAGTACCCGGATTGTTTGACCCCTGCTGACGCGGGTCGGGCAGCCCCATCAACCGGCAAACAATAATGGCGCTGCATATTGACCCTGACAGGTAAGCACCAAAAACAAACAGGATTTGTATGAGTATGAAATCGTTTGCCACTGCCGCGGATAAACAAGAGATTTTCGATTGTGGGATTGTACATTACAATGTCCGCATGGGTCGAAGACTACGGTAATGCAGGGCCACAGAAAAAAATGATGGACACAATTTTTATTAACGACCTGAGCATTGATACCGTGGTCGGAATTTATGACTGGGAGCGCCGCATCCGCCAGACGATCATTCTGGATGTTGAAATGGGCACCGATATTCGCAAGGCGGCCGCCAGTGACAATATTGAGGATACACTGAATTACAAGGCAGTGTGTAAACGACTGACGGAATTTGTCCGGGCCAGCGAATATCAACTCGTTGAGACACTGCTTGAAGAATGCGCCAGGCTGATTATGGAAGAGTTTTCTGTACCTTGGGTACGCATCAAACTCAATAAGGCCGGCGCCCTTCGTGGTGCGCATGATGTCGGCATTATTATTGAACGGGGACATGCCTGAGATTTTTGCCAGCCTGGGAAGCAACCAGCAACCGGAGAACAATATTATCTCGGCTGTTGCTGCAATCAGGCGCCGCTTTGGACCGCTGACCTGCTCAACGGTATATCAAAACAAGGCGGTTGGATTTGAGGGCGATGACTTTTTGAATATGGTACTGTCCCTGCAAACCGGGATTGAACCACGGGAGGTCCGGGAAATTTTTCGTCAGATCGAAGCTGATCATGGCCGAACACGGCAGGAGAAAAAATTTGCTTCCAGAACCCTGGATATAGACCTGATCCTTTATGGAGGCAGGGTCATTGATGAGGGACAGCTGAAGCTGCCGCATGAGAACATTCTTGAATACGCATTCGTATTACGGCCTTTGTCTGAAATAGCGCCCGGATTGCTGCATCCCTCCAGGCGACAAAGCTACCGGCAGATATGGCGGGAATACCAGAGACACCATGAATTACATCCGGTAAACCTGATTTTACCTGATGCAGATTAACTCAACTCATTGGGCATTCAGCAAAATCGTTGTACACTTGGAACTCACGGGAAAGAATTGAATAAAAACTTCGGTTTTTGCCCGCCTTAACTGACAACAGTAAACACAAAAACTTCGCGGTACCCTGCAGGGGCAGGCGCGGGTTCATTAACAGTGAGTGATTGACCAATGGCTAGGAAAAAAACAACCCGTATCTCTCGCGGCCAAATGCCGCACCCTCTGGTTTGGTATATTCGATTTCGTGAAGAAGGTTCGGACTCTGAGGTCGCAAAAAGATACTTCACCACTCTCGGCAAAATCAGCGATATCCGGCAGAATAAGACCTTTAGGCACATTACTGAAAATGCTGCTTTTTCCGAAAGTGATATCGACAAAGCCCGCAACCAGATTAAGAAAAATTTCACAAAGAACAGCGACGAGGTTGCCCTGAAAGACGCGGAATACTGCCTGGAGAAACTCGACGAAATCAAGACCGGCAAAACTAATTTTCGCAAAACCCGCCAAAACAGCGCGGGCAGCAGGCACTCAGATAGCTCATCTGCCATAACCGAAAGACAGGAAACAGTACCGAGCAGTGTTACCACTGCAACCGCAGCGTCGGCCGCGGACGCAGAAAAAGCAGATAAACGGGAAGAAGTATCCGAAGAACTTAAAGGCATGGGAGTTACTCGAGATACCGACGTACCTGAACCTCCGCCCCGGAGCAGCCTGCTGAATGTGAGAGCTGAATTTATTTTTGTTGCCTTGGCCGTAGTGTTTCTGGTGGTATTTCTGGCGATTTTTAGTGATGATGATATAGCCCAACAGCCGGACGACACCGCTATTACCGGTTCGACAGAGGCCGTCAGTAGCGACACACAGACAGACGACAGTACCTTCGGTGCGCAATTGCCTGCGATGACTTCCCCGCCGACTACAGGAAAAGAGTCTGTCCGGCAGGGTCCGCCATCCGTTGAGGGCAGCGCACCTATTGCCGAAGCGGCTGAAAAGACACGAGTTATTTCCGCATCACAACAAAACGAAACAGCTGCGCCTGCTGATAAAACCGGAGAAGACCGGCTGCCGACACCGAATTTGACAGATTCAGATGGTTCTGCAGATGATCCCGGCCAACAACCGGCATTTCCTGAAACGGATATCACCGCTACAAAAACCGAACCGGCCCGGCCTGAGTCAGCGCAAGACGCTACCCCGGGTACGTCAGGGCATGTACCTGCCCCGTACCTTCCGGGTGCGGCAGCTATCCTGCCTCCGCGGTGGCAAGATACAACAAGATCATACATTTTAATGCCGCCGCCCCATCAGGCTTCGGCATACAACCGGTGGTATTCGCCGTATCAGGTGCCACAGAGAAGGCAGACACCACCACGATCAAGCTTTCAACCACCGAGCTTCCAGCCACCACCACCGCCCTCCCAGCGTCGTCCTAGTCAGCCGAGACCAGGCTGGCAATGGTAAGAGGATGAAACGGCATCATCACCGTCTTATCACCATTCTCCCTTGGCGGCTTTGACGGTGGGTGCCCGGCGGGCAGGGCAGATAAAATTCATCACGACAGGTGCCGAAGGAGCGTTCCACGCAGATATTGCATTGGGTCACCCGGTTACAGACCCGCATGATGATCATGCCGGTAACCGGGCAGGTGGCCTTGAGCTTCTTGCGGGTAGCGCCCCCGAGAAGGATACACTCACTCATAGGGTTGATTGGTGCTTGCTCGCCGGGGTACCAGGCCTTTCCTCCAGGCCTGGAGCACACCGGGCATGCCCGTAGTTTCCTGAATCGCACCCGGCCAATATAAAACGGGGCGAGGCGAGTGCGCTTTGAGCCGAAGCAACTTTCTCAGGATACGCCCGGCCGTATGATGCTCAAGTCAAAACCATGTCGCGGTGGAGCCCCTTCCACAGCCTTGTGCTTTCCTGCAAAGGATAATGCCGGTGCAAGCGCAATGCCTGGCACTCGTATGGCCGGGTCTGGTAACCAGCGTATCTGTTGGGGACCGGCCTGCCGCCTCCTGTCATTCCCGCGAGGGCAGGAGAAGAATGACAGCAGTAGAAGCAGGGCAATCGCCCAAACCGCTTCTGCCTACCAGCGCAGCTTCAGTTCTGCACCCATGCTGTGGTTGAGGGTACC
>JAPYNQ010000076.1 GCA_028289815.1 Gammaproteobacteria bacterium
ATATAACACATATTCACCACCCAATGCATCGGTCAATTATCAACTATACTGCTTTATATATCTCGCCACCCTGGCGTAAAAATTCCTGCGACTTTTCTTTCATACCCTGATCAAGCGCATCTGCTACCGACATATTATGCTTGGCTGCATAGTCGCGCACATCCTGGGTGATTTTCATGGAGCAGAAATTCGGGCCACACATGGAGCAGAAGTGCGCTGTTTTATGTGCCTGCTTTGGCATGGTTGCATCGTGATATTCACGCGCCCTTTCCGGGTCCAGCGACAAATTAAACTGGTCTTCCCAACGGAACTCAAAGCGCGCCTTGGATAAGGCATTATCGCGTATCTGCACACCAGGAAAGCCTTTCGCCAAGTCAGCTGCATGTGCTGCCAACCTGTAAGCTATAATCCCTTCGCGGACATCTGCCTTGTTAGGCAGCCCCAGATGTTCCTTAGGCGTCACATAACAGAGCATGGCAGTACCATACCAACCGATCTGCGCTGCGCCGATACCTGAGGTAATGTGGTCATAACCCGGGGCAATATCTGTTGTCAGCGGCCCCAGGGTGTAGAATGGTGCCTCAAAACAGTCTTCAAGCTGCTTATCCATGTTTTCCCGGATCATCTGCATCGGCACATGACCTGGACCTTCAATCATCACTTGGCAATCGTGTTGCCAGGCTCTCCGGGTGAGTTCACCCAGGGTTTCAAGCTCACCAAACTGGGCAGCATCGTTGGCATCCGCAATCGAACCCGGACGGAGACCATCACCGAGGGAAAAAGATACATCATAGGCCTGCATAATCTCGCAGATGTCGTCAAAATGTGTATAAAGAAAACTCTCCTGGTGGTGTGCCAGACACCACTTGGCCATGATTGAACCTCCACGTGAAACAATACCGGTGACACGATTGGCCGTCAGTGGCACATATTGCAGTCTGACGCCGGCGTGAATTGTGAAATAGTCCACCCCCTGCTCGGCCTGCTCAATCAGAGTATCCCTGAATAATTCCCAAGTCAGCTCTTCAGCCTTGCCATTAACCCTTTCCAGCGCCTGATAAATGGGCACGGTACCGATCGGGACGGGTGCATTACGCAGAATCCACTCACGAGTTTCATGGATATTTCTGCCGGTTGACAGGTCCATCAGCGTGTCGCCTCCCCAACGGGCCGACCAGACCATTTTTTCCACCTCTTCTTCGATAGAGGACGCGACGGCTGAATTGCCGATATTGGTGTTGATCTTGACACGGAAATTACGGCCGATGATCATCGGTTCCAGCTCCGGATGATTGATGTTGGCTGGGACAATGGCCCTGCCGCGGGCTACTTCGTTGCGCACAAATTCCGGGGTAATCTGTGCCGGGATGGATGCCCCGAAGTCCTGGCCCGGGTGCTGCCGCAACAGAAAGGCATACCGGCTATCGGCTTTGAACTCCTGTAACCGCTGGTCTTCCCGAATCGCCACATACTCCATTTCCGGCGTGATGATACCTTTCCTGGCGTAGTGCATTTGCGTGACATTCATACCGGAACGGGCGCGGCGCGGCTGCCGCAGATGTTCAAAACGCAGATTCGCCAGTGCCGGGTCCGACTGGCGGGTGCGGCTGAACCCGGATGTTGGTTGTTGCAATAATTCGGTATCGCCGCGTTCCTCAATCCAGTTACTTCTAACATCGTGCAATCCCCGCAGCAGATCAATCTCAGTGTGCGGGTCACTGTAGGGACCGGAGGTATCATAGACCGTCACCGGCGGATTCTCTTCAATACCTTTATCCGTTCGTGTGGGCATCAGGGTAATTTCCCGCATGGGGACACGAATATCCTGACGCGAACCTTCAACATAGATTTTCCTTGAATTAGCGAACGGTCGGGTAATGTCTTTTGAGACCTGTACGGCCTTGCGGATAAAGTCCTTGGGTATTGCGCTCATATGGGTTCACCTGCAAATAGCTTTTGGCACAGGCGAAGCATCATACTCCCTCTGCACCGGAATAATCCGGGCCAGACACAAAGGCCCTGTCAACCGCCTGTTGACGGGCTGATTTTTGCGAAATTTTGACCCGGGTTACGCAAAATATCCAAGTTACCGGGGAATAGCAAGCCTGTTCCGGCAGCGTGCGCATACCTCTTGCCCAACTGCCGTAAAATCCGTACTCTAATGCCCCCCTTTAAGTCAGGAGTGGCGAGTGATGGATGCCGAGCTGGCTCGCTTTAATATGGTAGAGCAACAAGTCCGAACCTGGGACGTACTCGATGACCGTGTGCTGGATGTTATCCGCCGTGTGCAGCGCGAGCACTATGTACCTGAAAAATACAAGGATATTGCCTTCGCCGACATACGAATCCCTCTCAGCCGCGAGGCCGATATGATGGAACCCCGGCTGGAAGCCCGCATTCTGCAATCACTGATCATCCGCGCACAAGACCGTGTGCTGGAAATCGGCACCGGCAGCGGCTACCTGACCGCCTGTCTGGCCGAGCTGGCCGACTCGGTAGTCAGCTATGAAATTGATGCGGATCTGCACACACAGGCCGGCTACAGACTGGCGAACGACGGGTATGAAAATATATCCCTGCGCATCGGTGATGCCATGGAGCTGCCCGCGCAACTACGATTAAACGAGCAGTTCGACATTATCGTACTCACCGCCTCATTACCGATGATGGATAGACGCTTTCATGGCGTGCTCAAAACCGACGGCAGGATGTTTATGATTGTCGGCCAGGAACCCGCAATGGAAGCTCTGCTGATTACCCGCGTCGGCGAAAATGAGTGGGCGCAGGAAAGCCTGTTTGAAACAGAACTGACACCCCTGATAAATGCCAAGGCCCCTTCTTCTTTCAAATTCTGAGACACACGGACCAATAACACTGTGCATCACTTGACAGCGCCCCAGCTGGCCACCTATCTGGAATCCAATAAGCCACTGCTGCTGGATGTGCGAGAACCATGGGAATACCGGCTCTGCCATATTGATGGCTCGCGGCATATCCCCATGCGTCATATCCCGGAGATCATAGACCAGCTGCCCGCGGACGAGGATATTATTGTCATCTGCCATCATGGCATACGCTCCCGGGCGGTATGTCACTATCTGGAGCAACAAGGATTCAGCAGTACCATTAACCTGACCGGCGGGGTAGATGCTTGGGCCAGACAGGTCGATACCTCCATGCAGACTTACTGACTAGAATAACGGCTCTTTGCTACATAGTAAAATAGCAGTGATTTTTCTTATAATTTCAAGGAGAGGCTGTAGAATAACAAAAGGCAATCACAATGACGTATGTATCCGAAACATCACTGAAAAATGAAGTCACCCATATGCTTCGTTTGCAGGGCTACACGTTAAAAGGTAATACGTTTTATATGCCGAATCGCGAACAGTCAAGCATAAGAAGTACCCATAGCCTTTCCAGAAGAGAAAGAATAACCGAGCATATCGGTTTTATAGAACAATACACAAACAAAGCCGGAAAATTCATGTTGGACAGTTCCGAACTGGAACCGGCAAAAATCAGACCCCGCCTGATTACCGTGCAATCGGGTTCGGAGCATGAGAAATTATTTCGCTGGTGGAACCTGACATGGTGGAGCCTGCCTTACGAGCGGGCATATGGGCGGCAGATGCGCTATATCATCTGGGATGATTACCATCATGCCCCCATCGGCCTTATCGGCCTGCAAAGCCCTATTTTAAGCTGGAATGTCAGAGACCATTACCTCGGCATAACCCCGGATATGCGGGATTACTGGGTCAATCAATCCATGAATGCCCAACGCCTGGGCGCCTTACCGCCCTACAACAAATTTCTGGGCGGAAAACTGGTTGCCCTGCTCACTACATCCGACGAAATACGAACCCGATTTCAAGAGAAATATAAAAACTACCAAACCCTGCTGAAAAAAAGAAAAATCCCCGCCAACCTGCTGTTTATCACAACGACAGGCGCTTACGGCAAAAGCAGTGTCTATAACCGGCTTCGATTTAATGGCATACGTGTTTGCGATTTCATAGGTTACACCCGCGGGGCCGGGTCTTTTCATATCCCGAATACCCTGTATGAAGGATTCGTGGACTATCTGAGGCAAAATGACCTGGCCGCAGGCCGGGCATTTGGTAATGGACCGTCAGTCAAGCTGAAAATCATCGACCGTACCATGAAGTTACTCGGCTTCAGGAACGGCGTAACTCATGGTATCAAGCGCGCCGTCTATCTGTTTCCCCTGGCACAAAACATTCAAGCCGTACTCCATGAGAGTGAAGAACCCGTATGGTATGGGCGCCGTATAGAAGATCTTACCGAGCACTGGAAAGCACGCTGGATAGGCAAGCGAACCGGCAATTATCCAGAAGAAAAGCTGAGGTTTGAAAAGAAAGATTTTATCCATAAGATCAAACAGGACTTGGCAGACTGTAAAAATCTGACAACAGACCTGACTGGCAACCAGACAGGGAATTAAGAATGATAGAGCAGCATAAAAGCTATGCTTACCTCCCGGAAGACCTTTTGCTGCAAATGCTGGAGAAAACACCGGCAACAGCGAAGCAACTGGCGGAGACTGTTGAATGCAACGATGAACAAGCAGACAGGGCCAAAGAA
Source organism: Gammaproteobacteria bacterium (assembly GCA_028289815.1). Classification (GTDB taxonomy): domain Bacteria; phylum Pseudomonadota; class Gammaproteobacteria; order JAJDYQ01; family JAJDYQ01; genus JAJDYQ01. The sequence goes on from JAPYNQ010000076.1 coordinate 4,609, forward strand.
ATACTACATAAACAGGGAGTGATTCAGATCTGCCCTGAAGGAGAATATACATCATCGATCATGGCGGCAGATGGCGCCAACATCATAGAGCACAAAACCAGTGCCGATGTATTGCTGGCACTCGCCGTGGGCGTCGATGGCCTTTCCGATAAAGAATCTACCGCATGGCCGGTAAATGCAAGACAATATCAGCAATGGCAAGACGTGTTGCAGCATCATGTTGCCAATCCCAGGCTGTCACAAGGAATAATGTTTTTAATGGAACTCAGTATTCTTGCCGAAAATGATCGGGAAATAAGGATCATGGATGGCTCTCATCTGACGACCATCCTTAAACTCAACAGCCTGCTAAGTGCCAAAGGTGATGAGGCAGCCGATCAATCGTATGTTAAATCTCTGTCAGATTTTCTGCATGAAAACTATCAGAAAATTATCCCTGATATTCCTGATATTATCCGCAGCGCGTTTTCGAACAGTGCTGTTATTGGCCTTACCAAGTACTCTTCTTCGCGTGAAATTATTGATACTTTCTTACAGGAACTGAAAATCAAGGCAGACGATAAAGTATTTATGTCGATGATCCTGAATGAGGGCGAATATACCAAACCGCTCTCTGTCGGACAAAGTAAAAAAGACAAGGCTATGTGGGAGCAAATACATATAACCTGTAATCTTGACATTGATGGAGTAGACAAAGACGAGCTTGACAAACATCTGGAAGAAGCCATTGACCCGTTCAGGACTACAGATGACCATGACTCGGAATTATATTTTTGCTACTATAAACCGAATGCCTTTTCTTCTGCTTTCAGGCTTGAGGTCAAAAAAGACCTTGCCAGGGATAAGACAAGGCTGGAAAAATACCTTCGCAGTTTAGGGAAGCAAATTATTGCTCCCGATATCAGAGAACCCTATCCACAATACCTGGCAGATATAATAGCCAAAAATATCTCCTTTGGCATGGAGGCCGTGAATCAGGCGATCAGCCATGATCCTGTGCTCAATCAGCAAAAATACTTTGAACTGATTTTTCCCTATCGCACTAATTAGCTTTCAGCCCAATGACCGATATACACATTATCCAACTTCTTAATTCTGATGACAAAGCGCTTGGCGTAGTAGGATCTCCAAGCAGTTCCTTTGAAGCCATTGTTGACATCAAGGAAGTCAGTGAAACAAGCAAGCTGCTTGGAGAATTGGTATGCTTTCATGTACAGGAAGGCGAAAATAAGGTACTTGTGCTCGGACAAATTACCGAGATCGAAACCAAAAACAGATGGCATGAAGAACCCTCATTCAAGGGAATCATCAAACGACACGGAAAACTGCCTAACCTGAGCGGGGTTGCCGATAACCGTATTGCCAAAATCAATGTTCAATCCAGTTTTATTTTAACCGATGACAAATCAGAGGCCCATAAACTGGCCAACTCCCCATCAACCGGCGTGGAGGTAAAAAAAATCACCAACGAAATTATGCAGGAATTGATGCAGCAATACGAAGGACAGCTTGTCTGTCTCGGCAAGGCCTATGATACCGATGTCAATGTCCCGTTCTGGTTCAAACACTTTGGCAAACATGATGATGAAGGCGGCGGCGGAGATGCCTACCACATCGGTGTCTTCGGACGCACCGGTTCCGGGAAAACAACCACCGCCGCCAATATGGTTCTGGGCTATGCAAAGCATAACGACAAGATGAGCATCCTGATACTCGACCCACAGGAACAGTTTTATGAAGACAATAATGTGTTGCCGAATGAAATCAAGTTTGAGCAACAAATAACAAAAACAGGAATGAATTACAATAAATTAAAGGTACCGGATGATGTTGCATTGCCTAATGATGCAAAATTACTCAGTATGTTGCTATTGAATTATGGATTTATCAGAAAAGCCTTCAGGATTCACAGCCAGGAAAAAAGAGAACTGATGGCAGAGGCAATACAGGACTATATTATAGGAAGAATGAATAATCCAAAGTTTTCAATTGGAAATGAAAACAGTGATTCCCTCATTAAAGCGATGATTGAAAAATTTAATAAGGATGGCAAGTATATAGCAAATGTCTACTCAAGTGGCCAGTACCTAAATAATTTAAAAAAAAGGATTGAAGATATGACCAATGGTTCCATAGATCATGAGGCAAAGCAAACATGGGCATACGTACACAGTCTTTTTTCTCAATCTGACAAAACAAAATTGGAGGACGTTATCGAGAGGGTAGTCTGTAAAACTGGAAATGTAGTTGTGCTGAACATATCGGGCAGACACGCTGTGAGCGGCATGGAATCCATTCAAACCCTTTTCATTAAAATCATCGAAGATGCCATCAAGGAAAAAGGGGCCGAATTATATGCCAATGGAGAGCAGGCAAACTGCCTGGTCGTCATGGATGAAGCACACCGCTTTATCAGCACATACAACTACAATCAGGAGATCAAGGAGCTGACTGCCAGCATCATTGATGCCGTCCGCACAACACGCAAATACGGCATAGGCTACATGTTCATCACCCAGACCATCGACTCGCTGCACGAAGAGATCAGGCGACAGATCAGAATATTCGCCTTTGGTTACGGCCTGACCAGCGGTTCCGAATTTAACAAAATCAAGGACACCATCAACGACGATACCGGCGCAAAGTTTTATCGCTCATTCATTGATCCGTCAAGCAACCATAAATTTCCATTCATGTTCTATGGACCTATCTCGCCGCTTGCCTTTACCGGGACGCCGTTATTTCTGGAAATGGATGGACTGATTTCAGATTTTCGCCGAACATCTTCATAAACCACTTGGAGCAACAGAGATTCAGCAATACCATTAACCTGACCGATGGAGTGGATGCCTGGGCCAGACAGGTCAATACCTCCATGCAGGCTTACTGACTGGCAATTACGGCCGTCATAAAACTGGAATAACCCAATCGAATAACCCGGAAAACATTATGTCATCTATCAGATTTATATCAGCCGCTGTTTTACTCTCTGCCGCAGGTACCCTGCACGCCCAGGGCCTGCTGGATATCTATCAGGCAGCGCAAAAGTCGGATCCGGCATGGCTGGCGCAGATAGCGTCCAACGTAGCGGCACAAGAGGCAACCGTGCAGAGTTCTGCCGGATTTCGGCCGGATGTCCGCTTTTCGGCCAACACGACCAGCAACTTTAATGACTCCAAATCATTCAACCCGACCATTCCTGACCGCCGTGAAAAATATAACTCAAACGGCTGGACCTTAAGCATTACTCAACCGATATTCCGCATATCAAATCATGCCCGGCATCGCCTGGCAAAAGCAGAAACACAAAGGGCAGATGCGCAACTGGCAGCATCCGAGCAAGACCTCATGCTGCGCGTTGCCGGGGCCTACTTCAATATCCTGACCGCCGAATCCGAACTGACCGCCGCCGAGGCAGAAAAAAAGGCGATTGAGCGCCAACTGGACCAGGCGCAAAAGCGCTTTGAAGTCGGCCTGGTGGCAATAACAGATGTACACGAAGCCCAGGCCAGCTTTGATCTGGCCGTTGCCAACGAACTGGTGGCACAAAACCGGATACTGCTGGCCAAAGAGTCACTCAGCGAAATTACCGGCGATACCCACGACTCGCTTAACCCGCTAAAGGACGAACTCAACCTGGTCTCGCCCGAACCGGACAATGTGGATGAATGGGTCAAACGCGCCATACAAAACAACCTGACGCTTGCCGCCGGCAAAGCCGCGGTGGAAATCGCCCGACAAAACATCGAGACACAACAGGCCGCTCACTATCCGACAGTGGACCTGGTCGCCACAGGGCAAAGCAGCACCAGCCACGGCGGCAACTTCGGCAGCGATGCAGACCGGGAAATACTGGCCCTGCAATTCACCCTGCCGCTCTATACCGGCGGACTGACATCATCCAGAGTACGACAGGCGGTCGCCGAACTGCAACAGGCCAGAGAAGAACTGACCCGAACACAGCGCACCATTGAAAGACAGGTCCGTAACGCCTATCTGAATGTCATCAGTGACATCAGCAGAATACAGGCATTGCGTCAGGCGATGATCTCCTCGCAAAGCGCCCTGGAGGCAACCGAAGCCGGCTTTGAGGTAGGCACCCGCACCATCGTCGATGTCCTCAATGCACAACGTATCCTGTACAGCTCCATTGCCGACCTTCAACAGGCACGCCACAACTACATCGTCAACGGCCTAGAACTGAAACAGGCATCCGGGTCATTGACTGAAGAGGATATCGGCAACGTGGATCAAATGCTGAAGGCCAATTAAATGTATGAACCAATACATAAGGATTCCGGTTTTCTTGATTGCGTAAACAGCACCCGCGCCGGGCAAGGTCTATGCTGAAAATCAGTCATCAGCAAAGACAGGAAATACTGCACTGCCTGCACAACAATCAGGAACTGCCGGATAAATACCGCTTCTTACTGTTTGGTGAAGCAAAACAGGTAGAACTGCTCTGGAACGGCAAAACAAACGCCGTGTGTGACGTGGTGCTGCCGTTTCAGACGATTGAACAAGTCGATGAGCCCCGTTCGGAGCAGGCCATCCAATCGCAATCTGACCTGTTTGACACCACCACCGGCAGACAGCTTAAAGGCTGGAGCAACAAGCTGATCTGGGGCGATAACAAACTGATTCTGTCCTCTCTGCTGCACGGCCCCCTGCGAGCAGAGATTGAGGCGCAAGGCGGATTAAAGCTGATTTACATCGACCCGCCGTTTGATGTCGGCGCGGACTTTACCCTGGATATAGCGATTGGTAATGAAACCCTGGCAAAAGAACCGGGGGTGCTCGAACAACTGGCCTACAGAGACACCTGGGGCAAAGGCGCGGATTCATTCATTGCCATGATTTATGAACGGCTGATACTGATGCGGGACCTGCTCGCCGAGGACGGCAGCATTTATGTGCATTGTGACTGGCGGGTAAATAGTTATATCAGGCTGGCTTTGGATGAAGTGTTTGGAAGGGAACAATTCCGAAATGAAATCATTTGGTGCTACAAATCTGGAGGCGCTGGCAGTGGTGGTTACGCAAAGAAGCACGACACTATACTATACTACTCAAAGGCCGAATCAGGACAAATTTGTTTTAATGTATCGAAAGAAAAATCTTACATGGGAATTGGATATAGCACTGGGAATAAGAATGTCATTTTATATGATGACGGTGATGGCTTAGGCCCCTACACTCTGGTCAATGTAAAAGACTGGTGGAGCGACATTAGAATGATTGCGACATCGAAGGGTAGGCTATACCCCACCCAAAAGCCCGAAGCCCTGCTCGAACGCATCATTAAAGCCTCTTCCAATAAAGGCGATCTGGTTGCCGATTTTTTCTGCGGTTCCGGCACCACTGCCGCCGTCGCCGAAAAACTGGGGCGTAAATGGATCGCCACCGACCTGGGCAAGTTTGCCATTCACACCACCCGCAAGCGCATGATTGGCGTGCAGCGGCAACTAAAACAGGACAGCCGGGACTATCGCGCCTTTGAGGTCTTGAACCTTGGTAAATACGAAAGACAACACTATATCGGCGTCAATCCCAACCTTTCTGCAACAGAGCAGGGTGTTCAGCTCAGACAAAAAGAACGTGACTATGTGAAACTGATCCTGCAAGCCTATCGTGCAGAAGAAGTCGCCAATGACGGCTTTTTTCAGGGGCAAAAGGCCGGGCACATGGTGGCCATTGGGCCGATTAACCTGCCGGTTGCCCGCCCGTTTGTAGAAACCCTGATCGCCGAATGCCTGTCAAGGCGCATCACCCGCGCCGACATACTCGCCTTTGAGTTTGAAATGGGGCTGTTCCCCGACATTCAGGAAGAGGCTCGGCAACAGGGCATTGACCTGAAACTGAAATATATCCCGCCCGATGTATTCGACAAACGCGCCGTTAAAAAACAACAGGTTGACTTTTATGACGTGGCCCATGTCGATGTCAAAATTCATCTTGAAAACAAAAATAAATCAACATGGGTATGTGTGGAGCTTGCCGGCTATTCGGCGCACTACTCACAGGATGCCGGGATTGAAGGCCAGCTGAAAACCGGCAGAAGCAAGGTCATTGTTGAAGACGGCCAGGTGATAAAAATCAGCAAAGACAAAAACGGCCAGACCTCAAGAACTCTCCTCACCGAAATCTGGCAAGACTGGATTGACTACTGGGCCGTTGATTTTGACTTTGAAAGCAAACAGGAAATCATCCGCACAAACGACCCCAAAACCGGCGAACCACAGGAAAAGCCCACCGGAGATTACATCTTTGAAAACGAATGGCAGAGCTTCCGCACACGCAAAAACCGCAAACTGGAGTTTGTGAGTGTAAAGAAAGAGATCATGCCACCTTTGAAAATAGCGGTAAAGGTCGTCGATATTTTCGGCAATGATACGATGCGAGTTATGGAGATTGACAAATGAAAGTAAAGAAATTTTTTATAGAAGATGTCCGCTGCCTGGCAGGAAGACAGGAATTTGAAATCAGACCACTGACCTTTCTGGTCGGCGAAAACAGTACGGGCAAAACTACAGCACTGGGATGTTTTCATATTTTGGCAAATCTCCTCAGTGGTTTTCCTCTCCATATAGATAATTCTGCATTGGACTTTAATATTCAACCTTTTGCTATGGGTAGCTTCGATGATATTGTCAGCAGGAAGAAGCCCAAATGTGAAAAATTCAAATTAGGATTTGCATTTGAAAGCGGTAGCATACAAGAGATCACCGTACCCATTATACAAAAAAAAGAAAGTACAGAACCCGAACTTGAGTGTATCAGTATTAAATTCAAGCATGGTGAATTACATATCACAATAGAGAAATCGCAATATCCGATTGTGGGTGATGATTTATTCTTTAGATTTGACGATCAAAAAACGAATATAGACAATCAAATTTTTTATGTAACTCTTAAGCATGGATCTAGTTTAGAACGCTTCTTTTTTTATAATCTCAACCCGGGTATCAACCAGATATGGCGAAATCCTGAATCCTCGGAAGAAAAGGCACTATCTGAGTTTTTAAAGAATGAAACCGATATCATTAGCTTTCATGAAATTTATCTTCAGATGCGATCATTCAGCTTTGCTCCCGTTCGCTCCCATCCTAAAAGGACATATGATCCGACAAAAGAATTTGACGATCCCGAGGGCAATAACATGCCAACGCGTCTTAAGGATATGAAATTATTCAAAGGAGAGGAATGGTTCTGGCTTCGTGAACAACTTAATGAATTCGGCCGATCATCCGGGCTGTTTGAAAAAATAGAGATCAAAATATATGAGAAATCAGCCAGCTCTCCCTTTCAAATAAGGATTAAGGTAAGAGGTCCGCAATCCAGTATCATTGATGTCGGCTATGGAGTAAGCCAGATACTACCCATTCTGGTCAAGATACTCACCAGCGAAGAATCCGGATTTTTTCTGTTGCAGCAACCGGAAGTGCATCTGCATCCCAAAGGTCAGGCCGAACTGACCTCCTTGTTTGTTACGCTGGCAAGGCAGGAAGAACAGTCTTTTATAATAGAGACCCACAGCGACTATATGGTTGATCGCGCCAGAATTGAAATCAAAAAAGGTCATATATCACCGCAAGATGTTTCGCTGATTTATATGGAACCCAATGGTTCGCGTGTAAAGGTACATAATATTGGCTTTGATGAGCAAGCCAATTTAATCAATGTTCCGGCATCTTACAGAAAATTCTTCTCAAAAGAAACAGACAATTTATTATGGCTTTCAGGAGAAAATGATGTGCATTATCCTTGATGTAAACAGCTTCGCTGATCTGAGAAACGAAAACAATCAGGATATGCTTCCTGCTCGAAAATGGCTTGATAACAAAAATGGTAAAATTGCTTATTGTAACACGGCAAAATTCAGAAACGAATGGCAAGGAAAAATGCAAATTCAACTGAAAGACTGGTCTCGTGAAGGAAAAGTTAAATTCCTTGGGCAAGAAGATACGATCAAAGTTCAAAAGGAAGCAAACCAATTACAAGGCAAAATCCAATCCGATGACGAACACATTATCGCACTGGCGATGATTGCAAAAGTCAAAGTATTAATCTCGAAAGACCAAGCCTTACATCAAGACTTCAAGGCAAAAATACCAGATGGGAGCATTTATCAGAAAAAAAAACATAAACATCTGCTTGATTCCGTTAGCTGCCCCTGAACCATGCCCATCCCCGACACCCTGCCGACCGACCCCTATACCATTCTGGACCCCGATAACCGTTGGCGTCCGGGCGGTGACGATGAATTGCCTTTAGGTCAGCTGATGCCGCCGCTGGTGGAGCAGGTGCGGCATCATGTCAAACAATGGCGCGATAACGGCTATCCCGACATCAGCGATACCACCCGCGCCTTGTTGAACTGGTGGTTTGATCGTGATGAATACAGCCCTTCAATCCGCTATTACTTTTCACAACGGGAGGCGATTGAATCGGTGATCTACCTGTATGAAGCCGCCGGGGTGAAAGACAAGTTTGACCTGTTGCGTTTTTCTGCCGGCGGCATTGCCCCCGACATGATGCCGGAAAACTGGCGGCGTTTTGTGATTAAAATGGCGACCGGCAGCGGCAAAACAAAGGTGGTTTCCCTGCTGATTGCCTGGTCTTATTTTCATAAACTGTATGAAGAAAATTCACCGCTTTCACGCAATATCCTGCTGATCGCCCCGAACATTATTGTCCTGGATCGCCTTTACAGAGACTTTGAAAGCCTGCGTATCTTTTATGAGGATGGAGTGCTGCCGCCGAACGGTTATCAGGGACGCAACTGGGAAAATGATTTCACCATCCGACTGCATAAGCAGGATGAAGTCCGCCGATACTCACCCACCGGCAATATTTTTCTGACCAATATCCACCGCGTCTATGTGCGCGATATAAAACAACCCTCCGCAGATGACGAAGATACACGGGACTATTTTCTCGGTCCCAAACCGACGGGCGCACTGACCGATGACCGGATTGATCTGGGCGAGATCGTCCGTGACCTGGATGAACTTTTGATTATCAACGATGAAGCCCACCATATACATGATGAAAAAATGGCATGGTTCAACACGATTGAAGATATACACAACACCCTGGTTCAAAAAGGACTGGCACTTTCGCTGCAGATTGATGTAACCGCCACTCCCCGGCATAACAAAGGGGCGATCTTTGTGCAGACTATCGCGGATTATCCGCTGGTAGAGGCCATTCACCAGAATGTTGTCAAACGTCCTGTCATTCCTGACGATGACAGTGCCGCCAGGCTGGCTGAACGACCAAGCGCGGATTATGGCGAGCGCTATGCCGATTATATTGAACTGGGCGTTAAGGAATGGCGCAAGGTGTATGAAGTTCACAAAGACATGGGTAAAAAAGCCGTTCTGTTTTTAATGACGGACGACACCCGGAACTGTGATGACATGGGGCGCTATCTGGAGGCGAGGTATCACGATCTGACAGGCAAGGTCCTGGTTATTCATACCAGGAATAATGGAGAGATCACCGAAAAAGCCACCGGCGGAAAAAAGGAAAAGGAGCTGGCCAGGCTGAGAAAACAGGCCGCAACCATTGATGACTGGGACAACCCCTACCGGGCCGTGGTATCCGTACTGGTGCTGCGTGAAGGATGGGATGTTCGCAATGTAACAACGATTGTGGGGCTGCGGGCCTATTCGACAAAATCCAATATTCTGCCCGAACAAACGCTCGGACGCGGCTTGCGTCTGATGTATCCCGACCGGAACGATACAGGGGAAAAGGTCAGCGTTATCGGTTCATCGGCCTTCGTCGATTTTGTCAAAAAAATAGAAAAAGAAGGCGTCAGGCTGGAAAAGGTGGCAATGGGCGAAACATCAGCACCAAAGGCATCTGTTGTTATCAAAATTGACCGGGATAATGAAAATAAAAATATGGATGAGCTGGAAATCACCATCCCCGTGCTGTCCCGGATAATCTCCACAAACTACTCCAGGATAGAGCAGTTAAAGGCGAAAAAAATATCCTGCAAACCACAGGCATATAAAAAATTTCCACCGGATGCCCCTCGTGAGATTATTTTCAGAGACATTCTTACGGGTAAAGTCAGTCACCAGACGACGCTGGGCAATAACCTGGTTGATGACTACAGCCGTGTTATCGGCTATTTCACTCGCCGCATTATGGAAGAACATCACCTGTTCAGCCAATACAGTCTTCTTTATGAGGTTATGCGGGACTTTATACGTGATTCCCTGTTCGGCAAAACCGTTGACCTGGAATGCGAAGATACCCTTAGAAATCTGGCGGAAGCGTCGGTCAGCAAGGTGATACTGGAAAGTTTTGATCAGGCAATTAAGGCATTGCTCACAGAGAAAATTCCACAAACCGGAAAACAGGGTGAACTGAAGGTGACTGATATGCGTTCATTCCCGATGAAGCCGCTAAAGCACAGCTATATCCCGGTAAAATGCCCACAGAATATTATCACTGACAATTTTTCGTTTGAATGTGATTTTGCGCAATTTCTGGATGATTGTTCCGATGTTGCTGCTTTCGCCAAGAATTATTTTGCCGTCAACTTTCGTCTGGATTATGTGAGAACCGACGGCACAATCGCCAACTACTTCCCCGATTTTATTATTCGCAATAACAGGAAAGAAATCTGGATTGTGGAAACAAAGGGACGTAAAGATGAAAATGACATCCTGAAATATGCCCGCCTGCAACAATGGTGTAAAGATGTGCGCAAGTTTGCGCCTGAATATGCCGTAGGTTCATTATTTGTCGAAGAGGTAAAGTTCAAACAGCATAATCCGAAGAATTTTTCAGATTTGATTATGATGTTTGAAGATGACACCTGAGGAAACTCCGGAAATCTATCTCAAATCGATCCATATCACCTCTGCAATACTCGATGAAAGGAGGGATCAGCTTGACTGAAATCAAGCTGTTTCTCCATATATCTCCTCCCTTTATTCCGCAAGAATGTCTTTAATATCGGACGGACTTTTTGACACCCTGAATCTCCAGTTACCGAATCTGCCGTTTTCGTTGACGGCAGTAACCCATTCCTGCATATAGGCATGCTTGGTATCGTCCTGCTCTGTTTGCCGGCCTTTGGTTTCCAGTACCAGAAAATCTCCCGATTGCATTCGGATCAGAAAGTCGGGACGGTATTTTTTCACAATGCCGTTGTAGATATATAAAATCTCAAAGCCGAGATGGTCATTTTTGACCCAGGCATCAATCATCTTATTTCGGTCCAGTTCAAAAGATTCGGATACCTCCCAGGTGCCGTCATGGACGCAGTAATTGATATGGCTCTTTTTCGCAGGCTTGCAGGGCCTTCCGGTACGCCACGGGCGCATATCGCCGGTGGAGCGGACAGGATAATTATCGTCAAGTACAAGATCGGTTTTTTCTGTGTTGTTAAATTCTATTGCCTGCCAGAAATGACGCAGCACCACCGACATATTAAGCGCGATCACAGAATTTCTTGTCTTTGCATCTTGATTAAGCAGGGCAGGTGTGAACTGTATGCGGTCTGAGTTCATAAACTGCTCTGCAAGGCGTACAAGTTCAGCCATGAGCATCGGCTCTGAACCCGGCCATTCGGGCTTCATCTCACGCCAGACGGTCTGTGCCGCCTTGAATATAAGGGTTTGTTTACGGAGCTTCTGCATCAGTTTTTCAAGATCAATATCCTTGATTTGAGAAACATGCGGTTTGTTGTCCACCGTAGGCGCCATTTCCGCTATCTCGGGGGTTGCCGCCGTATCCAGTTGCAGCGGATTTACCTTGTCCCATTGAATGGAAAGCGCGGTCTTCCAGGCTCTGTCTATACGAATGACATTGGGCCAGGAAATGGCAAACTGCCGCTTTTCCTGTATCGGTTGAATAGTTATTTTCGGCGGCTGAGGGGGAAGAGACTCGCCCGTATCTTCGTGCGGCAGAAAACTGAACGGCACACCAAAGACATTGACATACTCGGCATCGAACAAACCCGTTTGTTCATTGATTTCATAAGAGGCACGGCGCAGGCCCCGCCCGATAATCTGCTCACACAACAGCTGAGAGGTAAATGCACGAAGACCCATGATTTGGGTCACCGTTCTGGCATCCCAACCCTCGGACAGCATCCCCACAGAGACCACATTCCGGATCTGCTCTCCGGGCTTACCTGCCTGCCCAACTGTGTTGACCTGTTCACGTAGCTTTTCGGCCTGCTCTGTTTTCGTTATTTTTCGCCTGCGGTCACCCTGTATGTCCTCCCCGGTCCGGGCCGGCTCCGGTTCTCTTGCCTCGGCCTTTTTCAGCACCGCCGAATCAATATGCAGAATTCCCTTCGGGTCACATAGTGCCTCGCCTATAAGCTCCTTGTTGTTATCAAAGGTGTATTTGATTCTGGCTGCTGTTTCCGTCCGGTTTGCCACCGTAATCATCACCGGCGGGGTTTCCATTGCCTGCTTTTCCCATGCCTCTTTTGTTTGCAACCAATCCGAACCCAGCAGGGCATAGGCATTGACTATCAGGTCAGGAAGCGGTTCGTGTGGTTCGGCCTTTCTGTTCAGGTCGTCTTTGACCTCTGGATCGCTGTAGATGTGATACAGGCGGGATTTATGGGTCCTAGCATCCGGCAGTGCGTCATCGCGCACAACAATACGAGGCGTTTTGACCAGCCCCGCCTCAATCGCATCATTCAGTCCGAAATCACTGATAATCCAGGGGAACAGCGTCTCTCCGGATTTTCCGCCCGGGATAAACGGCGTAGCCGAAAAATCAAAGCAGCTTAAAATCCCGCGCGTCTTATGGATGCGGTCCAGGCCACCGACCCATTTTGTGGCTTCGTCTATATCTTCTTTCTTGATTCCCCTGATTTGCGAACCTGCCGCAACACGCCACGCATGATGGGCCTCATCGTTAATCACAATCAGCTTTCCGGCATTTGCCATATCGCCGAGGACTTCACGGGTATAGGCTTCATCGCTTTTTGCGCCGCGCTTGTCCACGCCTTTTTTACCCCTTATTTTTTGCTCGCTTTCCCAGTTCAGGGCATGCCAGTTTCGGATAAGAATCCTGGCCTGCCTGAGTTTTTCGCGCAAGGACAACGGCACAATGCCAAACTCATCATAATAATTCTGCGGGTTTTCCGGCCTGAGAACGGCAAGCCGCTCTTTCACGGTCAGATTCGGCGCAACAATAAAAACATTTTGTGAAAATCGCCTGTCTTGCGGATAAGTGGCGCGGTTGATAACCTGCCATGCAATCAGCATCGCCATCACCACGGTTTTTCCCGTACCGGTAGCGAGCTTGGAGCACAAGCGATTCAGGTTGCCATCCTTTGGAATGTGAATACCGGTTTTTTCCGAATCGGGAAGCTCGACAAACCAGATAATGGTTTCAATCGCCTCCAGCTGGCAGAAAAAGAACGGAAAATTCCTTTGTTCACAGTCCTGCCAGTGTTCGAGCAGTGCCTTGGTAATACCGGTTACGCCGGGATAACCTGCCTCACGCCAGCCATCGACACGCTGACGAATCTGCCCGACTATCGGCAAGGGTACAAAAATGCCATTGTCCTGATGCGGCTTTGCCTTCGGGTCAGCCACCATGTAACCGGCCCTCCGACGCCCGTCCACCTGCTCCGGCGGCACGTCTTCCGCAACAAACTTCCAGTGCCGGGAAGGTACGACATAGGGGGAATTGATGATGAGAGATGAGGGTTGTTTCATGATCGCGGAATCTGATTCTCCTTCGGAACGAACAAGGGCGGTATATCACACCAGACTACATGACCTTTTTTTATCCAGTAGTGACACCTACAGGATGAATCTATGATGTCTATTGATGGATTAAGAGTTAAAGCACCATCTTCATGCTCACGAATTTGCCATCTTCTCTGAAATTGCGGAGAAATTTGCAAATGGATAATTTTTTTACATCTTTTATGCGGACAGGTTAGTGCGGCATAAAAAGGATTTTCACGTCCTCCTATGATATAAACCGTATTGTTACTGGTATCCTCAGGTAGGTCCTCAACCCATTCTGTTTTATACTGTCTTGTAGCGCGCTCAAAAAAGTTTATTACTTTCAGAAAGATTTTAATCACAAAGTTTATTACTTTCAGAAAGATTTTATTTACTTTAATCACTTGGTTCTCTTTAAGTTTTTAACCAACAGGCTTCTGTCTCCCATACCGGAATATTTCTCAAAAAAAGGATCTGCATCAGCCTGACTGCTTTTTAAGTAACATCCCTGTACCAGCTGAAATCTCTGGCTTTCAAATTCGGAATTGTCATCCAGTCTGAAACTATGAATCCGTGCCAGAAAGTCATTAAACGCCAAGCAGGCGGCTTGCATATTGACTGATATCACTGCAGGTTGATCTTCAGCGACACCTGCCAAATAGCCCTCTTTCTTTTGTTTTTCATAATAGTCTCTATTACTCTGTTTCCATCCTTCTGCAGTAACCTGTTGACTCATATAAATTCCCCTAGACAAAAGGCTACTGCTTTCAGGATGAACATAGTTTACAACGGCATCTGCCTGAGAGATTCCACCTTCCTCGCCGGCCTCCAGATAAACACCAATATCAAAATAAGGGATAAAATATGCGCTGGCTATACATTCGAGATGATACCGCCCTGTCGCAGAATCCACGCAACCGAAAAGAATATCGCAGTCTGTCAATGCCTCTATAATATCCTTGTTACATGTATCCGACCTGTAAGTACCCACAATCACATTCATGCCTGTGGATTTAATGGATTTTTTGAGCATTTCCACTTTAGGAACGCCTTTTTCTGCATCTGTCTTTCGGGAGTTTACAATTCGGTTAAGATTTTTTTCCTCAATAATATCGGGATCAACAAGCACCAGACTGCCGATGCAGTTTCGTGACAAGAGCTCAACAATGATGCTGCCCGTACCTGAACAGCCAACCACCCCCACTTTTAATTGGTTAAGCAGGCTCAGGGTTCCTTTTCCAAAAGTCTGCAAAATACGCATGGCATAGTCCGGTACCCTGTCTTTTGCCTTTTTCTGCTTCCAGATTTTTATATTTTTTCCTACAACCGAGACACTGCTAACGGGAAAAAAATTTTTACCCCGTACATTATAAGCCCTTGCTTTAATGCTTCCGTCCGGCAACATGATTGATGAGCCATTGGGCCTGTCATCATCAAACCATCCGCATATGGAGCCAAACAGTTTTTTGTCATTTTTATCATCGATAGCGGAAAAATCATCAAAGCCACTCGGATGACTGTGAATAGTAAAGACCGAGAGCTCATCCTTGTCTATTCGGGCTATTCTTTCGGTATTCATATATTTTGCAAACGGCCAGGACAGGAAGGTTGAAGATTGCTTGTCGCATTCATGGGCTGGAATAGCTATCACTTCTTTCACCATCAGTCTGAAGCCGCCCTTTCCTTTGCCTGAATGGCATAACATTATTGCGGCTGACTCTAACCCATCTCCCGGATAGAGGTGTTTTTTCAGCGTCTCAAACGTGCTTTCTTTTAATGCCAGAGAACTGTTCATTTTCTTTCAGGCCGGTGAATCATGTTCCAATTGATTCCACACATAAGACACATGACTAACGATACTATGGGCACCAGGGTGCCATTCATAATGCCTGGACCATCGCTGCCATTCTCTTCCAAAGTGAGTTTCTTGTGCAATCGCGTTGATCGCCCTGCCATCTTTTCGGGATAACTCCGGGCAAAAATAGAACATATCCAACTCAGCCAACGGATAGTCGTCCGGGATAATCAACATCAGATCCGCCTTGTCAGGGGTATAGATGTCGGCAGGCAAGCGATAATCCCGGATAATTATTCCTTTCTTATCATCTTCCGAGCATCCATCCCACTGAGAAGGGAAGTTCGATGTCAGAAATTCCTTATCTTCCTCAGTTAAAATAAAATCTGCCATCTAGCCCTGTTGAGCTTGTTTCATAACGGTTTCAAAGCGCTCAATTCCCGGTTCGGAAAAATCAATAACAGCTTCCATTTCAATGGGCACTCTTCGCCCACCATGAAGTTTTTGATTCAGAGTCCATTCCTCGCTGTTCTTGCCGGCCAATTCCAAAATTTTGTTTCCCGACATTTTCTGTTCTTCAACTTTGTATTTTTCTTTATCAATTCTGATCTTATAGGCTTTTTGCCCTTTCGGGGGTCTGCGCCTGTGTTTTGAACATTCTTCCAGATCAATAGAATCATCATCACCTGAGGGTATTCTGAAATAAGAATCCGTATCCTGTACAACGAGGGTCATATCT
This sequence comes from Gammaproteobacteria bacterium, assembly GCA_028289815.1. GTDB lineage: Bacteria > Pseudomonadota > Gammaproteobacteria > JAJDYQ01 > JAJDYQ01 > JAJDYQ01. Next base: position 20,867 of record JAPYNQ010000076.1, read on the forward strand.
TCCTGTATCAAATCATCTGCTTTGCCGGACACATCTACATACAACAGTCCGGGCTTATCCAACTCCTGATCCAAGCCAGAAATATCGCTACCACTGACTTTTGCATGCTCAAATCCCTGCTCGATTTTCTGTTCGTTAAATATGAATTGAACAGGCTTTCTCACAAAAGGATTACTTTCAATATCACTACTGATGCTGTCGGAAAATATGGCTTCGCCACCATGAATCACGATGTAGTCTTCCGACAATAGCGGAATATCAATATCATTCGGCTTATCCAGATAAAGACATTCTTTGTCAGGCATGACATCCAGGATTTCATATAACCTTTCCAGCTTTATCAGCCCCTTTTCCTGCTCTATAGTCTTGCCATTCAGTTTTATCTCGATTTTACTCATGTTACTAAATCCTCTGGTTGAAGTGGATTACTCAAAGTTTAGCATATGCCTCTTTCGATGTCAAGATATCTGCACCTGATTTGCTTCCACGAATTCTACGCAATTTTTTGCGACGCTCATCTATAAGGTTCCCACAATCAATAATATCTTTTCGATCATTGGTGATTAAAATACGATATTTTTTGAATGCCACATAAACCAAGATCCTATCAGTGTTTCGCTTGCCTTTAGGTGGAGTAGGCACGATTTTGTTAATTTTTCCCATCAGGCCGTCATTAAAATCGACTGCTACAAGATGATGATTTTCACTTCCAATCCAGTGTTCAAGTAATGTTGCTCTACCAGATGTATTATCTTCATTATCAAGTTTCTTCTGCAATTGAGAGTAATATTCTCTGGTAATTCTTCCTTTACAATCTACCAAGAGCATTATTTTTTCGTCTTGCTCGAATTCGATAAGTTTACGTAGTAGCTTATCAATATGATTGTCTTCATTTTCCTGCTCACTAAATAAATGAACAAAAACATTCGTATCTATCGTAATATAATCCTTCGTTAAGTTATTCATTATCATCACCATAGGCACCCATTTTCAGAGTCTCCATCAGTTTCCCACCAAAAAATTTCAATGGCAGCCCCTTTATGGTTCCATCATTTTGTTGAATATCAAGATTTTTAACCACAGGATTTTTTCCATCATCTGTGAAATAGGCTATTGAAACATCCTCTGCAGATATATGCTTTTTTAGAACATGATGACAAATTCTTACAAGTATATTGTCACTATGTGTTTCAATGATTGACCCAACGTTATATTCTTTCCACAGATCAACAAAAAAGCTCCCCATTTCAATCTGTGCAGTTGGATGAACCTGTGCTTCAGGCTGCTCCACGATTAATTGACTATGCCGAGACATTAACAACCCCTGAACAAAAATAGGCATACATTGACTAACACCAAAACCAAATTCACCAATATTAATTTCTTCGGTTTCTGTCTTTATATTATTAGCGTAACATTCCACCAAATTTCCTTTCTGCGTAAATTTGATGCCATTGATACCCAATATCTGTCCGGTATGTTCTAACAGAAAATCTCTCTTATGTTCAGCATCAAGAATTTTCTGTTTCCATAATTGGAAAATAGTATATTTTCCTGTTTTTCCAACATACCTATCTGGAGATCTAGAGTATACTAATGAATGGCCTTGCAATTCCTTTCTGGCCGCTGACAGGCTTCTCAGGGACTGAATATCATATTTGATTTTCTCTATGCAGTCTTTCATAACATTTAGTTTTTTACTATCCGGTTCCTGCTTTTTTTCCTCTCTAGAGACCAATATTTCTATTTTCTTCGGATCATTGGCAGAGCCAAGAAAAACAGATACAGGAGAAATATCCAATCTTTCTCTTATGAGAGAT
>JAPYNQ010000077.1 GCA_028289815.1 Gammaproteobacteria bacterium
AATTGGCTGGATGGTATCAACCACCACCGTTGCCCCAAACATCTCCTTCATCATCAGCACATTTTCATCTTGCTGAATTGACTTCACAGCCTCTGCATGACGATCCTCATTCTGGCGCAGCTGACGCTGCATCGGTGTCTCTGAAGGAACAATACCGGGCTGTATCTTGACCTTCATTGGCCTCCCCCAAAAGTCGGTAAGAGCCTCCTCAATTTTCTGCCTCGGCCCGGCACTCAAGATTTTTGCGTGAGCCTGGTCCAGTATAAGGCGTATAGTGTCTCCCTCGATTGCCTCTAATTGGCAATTGGCCGCCAGTTGCCTCGGGATAGCACATAAACCAAGTTTGTCAAATATCTCCTGCCAGTCAGGCAGATGATCAGCCGAACTCCCCGTTAATGCTGATCCGAAGCGATTGAAAGACATATCAACCAGTGCCGCACCATCAGATAATTTTCCAGATAATTCCTTGCTATCAGGTACCTGCATATCCACAAGCGGCGGAACATCCTGCTTTACCGGTTTTTCCTGCCAAGGACGAAAAGCGATCATTCGCAGCAGGGTCATCTCAAAACCCTCCCGCGGCACAGGATTTAACTTCAAGTCATCATGCCCCTGCAAGGCAATTTGATAATAAAGCTGAACATCCTGCGGCGCGATATCTCCGGCAAATACTTTAATCTTATCCGGATTATCCCAGTCTTCCGTCATACTGCCTGCTACCTGCTGCTCCATAGCTACATGATGCAACACCGAAATTATTTCCGCCAGAACGTCCAGATAATCAGGGCTGTACTCATCCAGGGTCTTCACTGTCTGCATCACCGCAGCTGCATCATTGTGGTGAATCTGCGCAATCAACTCATATATGTGATCGGTTTCGATGGTACCCAGCATATTACGCACCTCACTATCAACGACCCGCCCACCGCTAAAGGCAATCACTTGATCAAGAAGGCTCAACGCATCTCTCATGCTTCCATCCGCACCTCGCGCCAGCAGACGCAAACCAGATTCATCAAAACCGATATCCTCCTGCTGTAAAATGTGAGACAGACGCTGCATAATATCGGCAGCGGGTAGTTTTTTGAGATTAAACTGCAAACAACGCGACAACACTGTAACCGGCAGTTTTTGCGGATCGGTTGTAGCCAGTAAAAATTTGACGTGCGGCGGTGGTTCTTCAAGCGTCTTCAGCAAGGCATTGAAGCTGTGCCTAGAAAGCATATGCACCTCGTCAACAAGGTAAACCTTGTAGCGCCCTCTCGTCGGCCTGTACTGAACATTCTCCAATAGTTCACGCGTATCCTCGACCTTGGTACGGGACGCTGCATCAACTTCAATCAGGTCCACAAATCTTCCTTCATCGATCTCGATACAGGCCGAACACTGTCCGCAGGGACTGGAAGTCGTTCCGGTATCGCAATTCAGCGACTTTGCAAGGATACGTGCGATAGTGGTCTTACCAACGCCCCGCGTCCCAGTAAAAAGAAACGCATGGTGCAAGCGGTTACCTTCCAGACCGTTGATCAATGTACGCACAACATGCTCCTGACCAACCAGTTCCTCAAAATTTCCTGGGCGCCACTTACGTGCCAGTACCTGATAACTCATACAATATACCGTTTATGAAGGCCGGGCACCGCCCTGGTCATAATCTATCATTAAGGCTTAAGGCACACCGGGACGGTTCATGCCAGCAAATCTCCGGCGCTCGAGTCTGCCGCTGCGGCTGCTTCCTTCCGGACCTGACCGGGTTCACGATTTATCGCCGCGGAGGCACCGGCACGAACCGAATACATATAATGCCGTAACTGTGCGGATGAATAAAGGGGGAACCTTGAAAATCAATACATCTGCCCAGATTCAAAAAACATTTGTGGTTCAATGGTCACTAAACAGTATCTGTCGCCCTGTGCTGGCAATGAATTCGCCAAGGTATCAGCAAACGATTTACGCCATTCCTCAGCAAGCCTCATGCGTATCTAATCTGGGAAAGACTCCAATTCGTATGTGGCCGACGGCAAGTATTTATTTACAAAGAGAACCTTTAGTTGCAGCTATAGCTTTTTTAGCACACTGGCTGCCGCATCAATGGTTGCTTCAATATCTTCATGCGTGTGCGCCGATGAAATAAAACCCGCCTCAAATGCAGATGGTGCCAGATACACCCCGGCATCCAACATGCCATGAAAAAATTTCTTGAATTGCTCTTGGTTACAGGCGACAACTCCCGCAAAATCAGTCACTATGTCCACATCGGTAAAAAATAGACCAAACATGCCACCAATATGATTTTCGGTCATAGGAATACCCGCCTGCCGGGCGGCCTGTATAATACCTGAGGTCAATTTTTCTGCCTTATACTCCAACGCTTCGTAAAAGCCATCTTGGCAAATCAGCTCCAAGGTTTTCAATCCGGCCGCCATAGCAACCGGACAACCCGACAGTGTCCCCGCTTGGTAAACCGGTCCCAGCGGGGCAATGTGCTCCATGATTTCCCGACCGCCACCAAAGACACCGACAGGCAGTCCGCCACCAACTATCTTGCCAAGCGTGGTCATATCGGGATCGATGCCATAGTAAGCCTGAGCACCACCAACAGAGACACGAAAACCCGTCATAACTTCATCAAAAATCAACAAGGCACCGTACTGTTCACATAAAGCTCGCAAGCCTTCCAAAAAGCCCGACACAGGCGGAATACAGCTCATATTCCCCGCAATCGGCTCTACAATGACACAGGCAAGTTGTTCGCCATATATCTCAAATACCTCGGCTACCTGCAGCAGATCATTAAAGGCCAACGTCAAAGTGTGTTCGGCTAATGACGCCGGCACACCGGGGGAAGTCGGCACACCCAATGTCAGTGATCCTGAACCGGCCTTAACGAGCAGAGAGTCCGAGTGACCATGATAACAACCTTCAAATTTTATAATCTTGTCGCGCCCCGTGTAGCCGCGCGCCAGACGGACCGCGCTCATAGTCGCCTCTGTCCCGGAACTGACAAAACGTACCATATCCACGGAGGGCACCAGATCAACGATCTTCTTGGCGATTTCTGTTTCAATCGCCGTCGGCGCCCCGAAACTCAAGCCATCTTCAGCCTTTTCCCGCACTGCGCTAACCACTTCCGCATGAGAATGCCCAAGAATCATTGGCCCCCAAGAACCAACATAGTCAATATATTGCCTGTCATCTTCGTCATATACATACGCGCCTCTGGCACTTTTGAAATAGACGGGCGTACCACCGACGCCGGCAAATGCACGCACCGGCGAATTGACGCCGCCCGGAATGACGGACTGCGCTTCCTGAAATAGCGTGTCTGAACGACTCATGGCAACCTTGTCATGGCTGATTGCACTGATCTTTTCGACCTCCCGGGATAATAATGACTAACGACAGAAGAGAGCAGTGATACGCCTAGCAGCATCAAGAACATCTTTTTGACCAAAAACCCCGTCAACCACTGCCAGCATATCTGCACCTGCTTCCACCAGCGACGCACCATTTTCCGCGGTGATACCGCCAATTGCAACTATCGGTATTTCCAGATTTTTACGGGCCTTCTTTAGAATCTTGGGCTTGGCAGGTTTCGCCTCCGGCTTAGTTCTTGACGGGAAAAACCGCCCAAACGCCACATAACTGGCACCATCATGCTTGGCCCGTCTCGCATTATGGATGCTGGAATAGCAGGATACGCCAATAATTTTAGCGGCTCCCAAGCGACTGCGTGCATCACTCAGGGAAGTATCATTATAACCAAGGTGAACCCCATCAGCATTGGTACGCTGCGCTAGCAGTACATCGTCATTTATAATAAGCAGGATACCACGATCATGACACAGGGCTTTGAGTGCCATGGCATTTTGCTCGCGAACTTCCGGCAAGGAAATTTTATCCCGATACTGTACCAGCGAGGCCCCCCCCGTAATCGCGGCATCAACTTTATCAAGCAATGTCTCTGAAGCAAGCATGGCATGGTCAGTAATAACGTATAACCCCCGCATATCTCCCATATCAATCAGTCCGACCAGTGCATGGCGTGGACCCAGTAAAAACGCTGAGGCTGCCTCTGTCCTTCTCCGGTGGGATAGGCCTGTTTAAGAGATTCCCAAGTATATTGCTGCGCCTTTCTGACCGCACTATGCGGCCCACATCCACATGCCAGCAAGCCCGCGATACTGGCAGACAGAGTACATCCGGACCCGTGATATTCATGCGGAAGCCTCGGCCACAGAAAACGTTCCAAGCAGCGGTTATTACAAAAAAGCCTATTAACAACATACTCACCTTCCTCATGCCCGCCGCTCAAAAGCACAAATTCGCAACCATACTTCAGCAAGGTTATACCACACGCATCCGGGGCACTGACCATTCCTCCATAAGCACAGGCTTCCGGTAGATTGGGAGTCAGGATAGTGACCAAGGGGAAGAGCAGATTACGGACCGCATCTCTGGTAGCCATATCCTGCATCTGCCTGCCTCCACCGGCACTAATCACCGGGTCTAAAACTACTGGCATATCGGGGTATTCGACCAGAATAGTATGAATAGCCCGCACAACCTCTACATTAGTTACCAGACCAATCTTTATTGCCTGAACCGGCATGTCAGCCAGTATTACCTTGGCCTGCTCAGCTAGGGAGGATGCGCAGGTCGCCTGAACGGAATAAACATTTCGGGTATCCTGCACTGTAAGACAGGTTACCACGGTTGCGGCATGACAATTCATGCTTGCCAGCGCCTCAATATCGGCCTGAATACCAGCCCCACCACTCGGATCATGGCCAGCAAAAACCAGGCAGACAGGAGTATCGAATCCTTCCAGCATCAATCCGGAAACGGACGGTTATTAACAACAAGCACCAAAGTACACATACCGTGGTTTTTATCAGAAACTTCCGATGATTTTCGCAGGATGGGAATCCAACGATCCGGCTTTCCGGGAAATAGATTAAACATCACATATTAGAAAACAGGATAGGCTGGCTACACACATCAGGAAGCTACCTCGGTCGGGGCTCTCATCCAGCTACCATAGCTACAAATATAGCACTCGCCGTTAGCACACACTAAATCACCATCCACAAATTCCTGACCATTCCATACACATTTCGCGCCTTCATCTATGGTAACCGTATCATCATCTTCATTACTGATTGGCGAATTAGGCTGACTCTCGTCACGCGCTGCAACAATTGTTTTCCGTTTACTCATTTTTTAATCTTGGTTGTGGTATTGCATAGTCAGCCAGAGAGGTTACCTTGGCAGGCTATCATGAAAAATATCACATCGCCGACCTGGCCTTTACCGCGGTTTTTCTCTGGAACGGATTTTGCCACCTTTTGCAAGGTAAGGGCTCTGGCCTCGACGACGCCGATCACGCGCAAACTTAGCCTTATCACCACCATGGTGATATTTTTTGCCCCTCCATTTTGGCGGCTTTGGTTCCACCAATAATCCGGATTCCGGAGGCTCGCTCGGAATTTTGTATCCAATATATTCTTCAATATCAGGCAAATGGTAAGAATATGCCTCACATGCGAAACTGATCGCATCACCTTCAGCACCCGCACGTGCAGTACGACCGATACGATGCACATAATCCTCCGGATCATTTGGAAGATCATAGTTAATCACGTGACTTACGTCTGGAATATGCAGGCCACGGGCAGCTACATCGGTAGCCACCAGAATAGGCAGATCGCCGTTACTGAATCTTTCCAGCAAACGTATACGCTTATTTTGCGGCACATCCCCGGAGATCAAAGCCCCCTCAACCTCATTACTTCGAAGATAGGCAGCAACCTCTTCTCCCGCTCTCTTGGTATTGACAAACAGGATCGTGCGACTGAAATGCTCACGAGCAAGCAATCCAAGCAGTAGCGGAATTTTATCAGACATGGCTACGTAATAAACAACCTGGCGAACGCGATCAACGGTTTTGCGATCCGGTTCAACTTCCACTTCCACAGGACTATTCATATGTTCGTACGCCAATTCAGTCACACGATAGGAAAGTGTTGCTGAAAACAGCATATTTAATCGCTTATCAGGACTGGGCATACGTCTGATCAAATAACGCACATCGTCAATAAAACCCAGATCAAACATGCGATCAGCCTCATCCAGTACCATAACGTCAATGCCCTTAAAGTCGAATACTTTTTGCTTGAAATAATCAATAATCCGGCCCGGCGTGGCAACCAGAATATCAATACCCTCCTCCAGCATAGCACGCTGCCGCACATAGTCAGCACCACCATAAACAACACCGGTCTCCAAACCGGTATATTGCCCCAGAAGCCGGGCGTCCCTTTCAATCTGTATGGCCAGCTCACGAGTGGGCGCAAAAATAACCGCACGAGGCTGATTCGCACGGCGCTTCTCGTGCGCCGGCTTGGTCAACAACCAATGCATAGTAGCCAGCAAGAACGCCGCTGTTTTACCAGTACCGGTCTGAGCCTGGCCTGCAACATCCCTGCCCTGCAATGCCTCAGGCAGACTCAATGCCTGTATTGGCGTACAGTAGGCAAAGCCTGCTGCCTCGACCCCCTGTAACAGTTCCGGTGCCATGTTCAGCGAACCAAACCTTATCCTTGATAGATGGGCATCACTCATAAGGCGCACACTATACCTTAAACTATGTAATCAATGACCAATGCAAGAGCATATACCATCCGAAATGGAGTATATGCTGTATTGTTGGCCTGATTAAAACCTCAGGGTATCACCGAATCAGTCCCTATTCCTTGTCAAAATTCAGCGATATTGAGTTTATACAGTAACGCCGTCCTGTCGGTGGCGGGCCATCTGGAAAGACATGCCCCAAATGGCAATCGCATCCAGCGCATACTACCTCAGTGCGTGTCATAAGCAGGCTATGGTCTGGACGTTCGGCTATCGCTTCTCGGCTTATCGGTTGATAATAACTGGGCCAGCCAGTGCCTGAGTCAAACTTGGCCTCTGAACTAAACAGAGGTTCGCCACAACACACACACTTATAGATTCCCCTGTCATGGTTATTCCAGTATTCGCCGGTGAAGGGACGCTCCGTCCCTTTTCTCCGACAGACACGATATTGATCATCGGTCAATTGCTCACGCCATTGCTCATCCATTTTATTGGCTTTCGGCTTCATCGGGTTCTCCCATACTTCACAGCTGAGGACGGATAGCAGTGGCTATAGTTCCGCCCACTGGCGATAAAGATTGATATAAGCACGATTGGCGCGTGCGGTCGCTTCGGCATCAGGACTAATTCTCAGCAGCGTTTCCTTAACCAAGTACAGATCATACAATGTCGCCCGGCGCTGCGGGTCACGAATCATGCTCTGCGCCCAGGTTACCGCTACCAGACGTTCTCCCATGGTTACCTCGGCTACCCGATGCAGACTCCCCGAAGGATAGAGAACCGCCTGACCCGCAGGCAGCTTAACCGCCTGTTCACCGTACCCGGTTTCAATCAGTAATTCACCACCTCCATAAGCCTCCGATTCGGACAAAAATACAGTTACTGATACATCGGTACGATATTGCCCGTCCCTTGGTCCCATAACAGCATTGTCAATATGCTGGCCATAAACCATGCCTTTGCTGTAACGCGCAAAAAGTGCCGAAGATAATCTCAGCGGCATGACAGCCGCCTGAAACACGGGATGCTTATAAAGTGCACCAAGAACAAGCTGATTCAACCGTACCGTCAGTTTTGTATCCGCCTGCATCTCCTCGTTCCATTTGACCCGTTGTGCATCACGTCCGGCAGATAGCTGACCATCAGCAAAATCAGCACCATTTAGAAGTGTTTTAACTCCTTCCAATGAGTTAGAGTCAAGCAGGTCGGGAATGGTCAGCAACACTTAAACACCTTCAAGCAAAAGACAACCAAGTCGTGGCGATGTATTTACTGCCTCTTTGCAGCTCAGTCGATCTGTGTTCGTGCGTCCAAAATGGAGGAAATATCAACAATTTTCCGCGTTCAGGCCTGATCTTTATTTGCTGATAAAGAAACTCCGTTTCTCCTCCGGAACCCTCCACATCATTCAGATACCACAACGCCACCAGTTGCCGATAACTAAAATCATGACTGCCACCATCAACATGCCAGTCATAATACTCGCCGGGTAAATAACGCTGTAGGTGGTAACCGGTATCCTTAAAAGGGTTACGAAAAAACGTATAGTCTTCACGAAAGACCCGCAGGGTTCGGCCTAGAGATGCAAACAGCTGTTTATCCACATCCTGCCAGTGCGGGTTTCCGCTAACGGGGACATCGGTGGTTTTTTTTACACTGCTATCAATATTGGCCCGCTGCCCGAGGCGCCCCACCATGTGTTGATCCGGAGAGTTTTCAAAGCGCCGGATAACATCATCACAGAGCTTGGATGAAAGCGCCCTAGGGACTTCAAAAATAAAACTGCCTTTGCTGATTTCTTTGTAGGTTTTCGCCACAACCACATCCCACATAAATCAAACCATAAGGCGTCGAAAAATCATGCAGCAGACATAAAAAAGCCCCGAACCAAACGGTGTACGGGGCTTAAGCTGATACAAAAAACCAACGATGATATCAGTGGCGAGGGCCAGCGTTCTTTTGCTGTATAGCCTGCTGGTAGCCTAGCTCGCCTTGAGACTTAGCCATTTCGGCATATTTCATGGCATTTTTGTAGTCACCTTTAGCCGCATAACACTCCGCAGCATGAAGAATGCTCATCTTTTTGTCGCCACACTCAATGAACTTGGACTTTTTGTCCCGTGCATCACGCCACTCTCCACCTGCTTCCTTGGCCTTGTCATTAGCGACAACTGCTTCGGCATGAAGCTTTTTATATGCCGCTTCATCTGCCAAGGCAGATGAAATCATGCCAACAGCAAGCAATGCAACAAGGACAGTGCTCAATAGTTGTTTCATTACCATATCCTCCTGATTATTCGCGGTAGTCCGGTGCATTAATGGTCATGCCATTAGACATGGATGCGTGGAAGTATTCCAGATTGGAATATTCCTTGCCATGCGCCTTGAACGACTTGGCACGAACCTGTGAGTTACAACCACCGTAACGACGGTGCAATGTCCCAAAGCCATCACCTCCGGATCTGGCCCATTTACCGCGCCAAACCGGAAAATGTGTAGTATGTCCGCGTACTGGAGAAAGCAGATTACCCCGTGCATAATAACCTGACTGATAGACATGGCAGTCGGCACAGGACAAGTTCAGCTGGCCTCGCTTAGCATAGAAGAACTGACGACCCGCTTCATAGGCAGCAACCGCATCAGGGTCATCTTGAGGCACAACAACATTGATAGTCTGCCCATTAGCTTGGCTTGCCAACCAAGCCGAGAAGTAGGCAATCTTGCCTTTCTTGGCTTTGAATGGTTCCTCACCATTTGCTTTTTGGCACTGAATAATGTTGCCTTCAAGGGTCTCAACCTTCTTGTCGCGCGCGTTCCAGTGTGGGAAACGATTACGGATCTTGGAAGGATCATCACCAAAACAGGAAGCCCAGGTATTACCGTTCTTGAATGATGTATTCCAGATTTCCTCACCAATTGCCAAGTGGTCTTCATACGGAGGAAAGTCTCGCATGGACTCCCAATTGATGCGCTTGTCTTCGCTCAGAGAATATGCACCATTGGACATGTCCCCATCTTTAACGTTCGGCCACCTCTCAGCAAAGTAAGCCTTAAGTGCCGCAATATCTTCCGCCTGCGTGGTAGCAAAAGCGGGGGTTATGCTCAGCAAAGAACCTGAGGCTAATATCGCAAAAATATTTTTTTTCATTGGACTCGCCCTCATCTTCATAAACTATGAATATACTCGGTAACCGCATCAATCTCACTCTCGGTGAGCACCCCATACTTGCCAAATGGAGGCATCATGGTATCTGGACTACGCTTTGTCATATCCCAGATGTCAGCACGCAGTTGCGCCTTGTCCGGATAACGCGCTTTCATGGCAATAAGGGGTGGACCAATGTTACCCGTTAATGTACCACCAGGAATCTGGTGACACGTAAGGCAGTTTCCTTTTTTACGGTCAAAGGAAACTTCTTTACCTTTTGCTATCAATGCTTCATCCGCTGATGCGAGTGGCACATTGACGGTTGAAATTGCCGCTATGACGGCAAGCGCCACAACAGACGATTTACTTTGAAACTTCATAATTTTCAATCCTTGTGCTTCAAAAACATGACCTGAAACGAATTCCTACGCCACCCAAAACAAGCAACTGAGAACCGCTTCACCAGATAGAGCATAGAATCATGTAAAACGATCTTACCTTAGCGAATCGTTATTTTATCAATGCATCCTAAATACTTCTCATCATGCCTTATTTATGTGAAAAAATGCAAACAGTCAATTTTTTTTACTTATGCGCATATGTATAAATTCAATCATCTTGATTGTCAGGCAAAATCAAACATCTCCACGGCTATTTCCCTGCTCTCTCTTCTAACCAACCACCTTGCTGCTCATTTTTCAGCTCCTTTAATCGCGCTCGCAACCGCGCTTCCTCGTGATAGTCAGTGATCGGACCTCCAAGAGCCGTCTCAATGTGCACAATCGCCTTGCCCGGATCATCACTAGCGACAAAGTACTCTGCCATGTAGGCGTGTGACCTAGTGCTGTCACCATTATCCCTAGCGGCATGTGCCAATAACCTGTACACATCCGGGTCGCTTGGTCGGAGCACAATGTATTCTTCAAGCATGTTTTGCGCGGCTGGTGCCTTACCGGCATCTATCAGCATACGCGCATGTTCCAACACTACGACATGGTCAGCCGGATAGCGATCATACAATGTTTGCATGATTTGTAATGCCTTGTTGTCCTGCCCCTGTCGAAGGGCAATATCCGCCCTTAACAACTCAAGATATTTACCAGAACCAAACCGATGAATCGTCATATCAAGCTGGTGAGCCGATTTGTCAAACTGACTATCCTCCAGTAGAGCAAGGGCAAGCGTATAACGATCCACAAGTTCATCACTTGTCTGTTCTGCATCAAGCGCACGCTCCATGTCGACCGCCAGCTGATGGGGGGCTTCGCTCATGAATACGCGCAGCCTCGCACGAATCAAGCGATAATCTTCTGAATTGGCCGACGCATTCCGAGGATACCTTTGGGCACGGGCGCGGGCATCAGCAATCCTTGTTTTGTGAATCGGATGGGTACTTAAAAACTCCAGCGGAGCCCTACCATACAGGCGCGACTGGCGTTGCATTTTTTCAAACAGGGTAGCCATACTATCTGCATCGAAACCCGAGCGTCCCAGTAAATCAATACCAATCCTGTCAGCCTCTTGCTCATGCTTGCGCGTGAAATTAATCTGAGACTGTGCCGAACCGGCACCAGCCGCGGCAACCGTAGCCTCACCAACTTCACCACCTAAAAAAACCCCGGCAATCATGGCTGCCAGCAGGGGAGCAGACATAGCCTCATCGTGAAAAAACGCCCGAGCCAAGTGTCGCTGAGTAACATGAGATATTTCATGCGCCGCCACAGCAGCCAACTGGCCTTCATCTTCCGTCATCAGGATCAAGCCAGCGTTAAAACCAATATATCCACCAGGTAAGGCAAAAGCATTAATGGATTTGTCTTTGACCACAAAAAACTGAAAATCATGCAAGACCGCATCTGCATGTTCAAGCAGCTTGAACCCGAGATCACTTATATACTCATCCACAATCAAGTCATCTACAATAACCTGTTGCTTGCGAACCTGCTGCATAATCTCCGCACCAAGCTCTCTCTCCCTTGCAACCGAAAGGATGCTATCGGCAGGATCTCCCAAGTCCGGAAGCCGGACCTGGTTGGCCTGCGCTGGCAACGCAACGAGCAGATAACTAACCAAACACCACATTGATTGTCTTAGTCCAGATATTACCATGCCTGCTTCCTATCCCTTTATATATACTCGGTTACTACCGAGTGGCAGTTTACTAAACCCGACCGAACATGCAACAATCGGCAAGCTGGGTTGAGGCCAACTGTCGCATCAGCACTTTGATAAGGTGTAACAGTAACTATGAAGCAGCGCCGTGTAACGCCAAGCAATACTAACACCATTATTAACAAGGGCAATAGAAATGGATAAAGCCTACTACGATTTCACAACCAAAATGGAACAAGCCGGCGTGGACGATGAATATATACAGGGATGGCAAATGGGCTATCTAAACATGCCTGACCGTGAGCAACAGCGTACCACCGATGCCTGGTCTGCCGGTAAGGAAGACGGCGCTACGAGGAACATGCATAACTACACGAATTACATCAGTTAATTCAAACAATCTGCCAAGCGAAACCTGACTCCTGTGTGAAGTTTTTTATCAGACTGGCGGCCCCTTGTAACGGACATAATATCTGCAGGAGTTCACGTCCTCCTACGGCACTATAACAGCTTGAATCGGAATAACGGCCAAAACGCACCAAGTAATCCAGTATTCCAGTCATCTACTCCAAAGTTCAGCTTTTACCGAAGCGATGCCTGCCTCAATTTCCAGCCACAGGACTTCTATGTCAGATTTTGTTGCGAGCCGCGACCTCCATATTAATTCCAAGCTACCGGATGTTAGATTTTGCTGCCAGCCACAAGGCCTCCATATCAACCCGGAACTACTCAGTGTCAGTACAGAGATGCGAAAGATGGGGAGTTATTGATGCGAAACTTGAGTGCGCAATGCCCGGGAGAATGCGGGAGAATACGGGAAAATCAACACATTGTTGATATAGTCAACACTCGATGCAGTAG
>JAPYNQ010000078.1 GCA_028289815.1 Gammaproteobacteria bacterium
AAGCGCGGACTCTACGGCACTTGGCACAAGGCCAGCCGCAAGCACCTGCACCGCTACGTGAACGAGTGCACCTTCCGGCTCAATGAGGGCAACGTGAAGGTGCACACGCTGGATCGGATTGATGCGCTGGTCCAGCGGGCATTCCGGGCGCGACTCGCCTACGCGAAGCTCACTGCCGACAACGGACGCTCGGCGGAAGCCGAAGTGGTGTCGGTGTGAGTTTACGAGCTAGATTGGCGGCTTCGGAGCGCATTCGGCTTCGAGCTTTTGTCAATGAATGGATTTCTGATGCTTTACCGAAGCATCGGAAGTATCTGAAACATTCCGAACCTGAGTTCATCAAATCTCGCAACCTGTGGCGAGTTGGTTTGAACGCCAATGGCTGTGGTCGTTGCGTTGGCCATGTTTGGGCTGCGTTAGATGAAGGTGTTGTCGATGCAGTAGCTCCCTCTTTAGTAGAACGAAAAATTGACGACTTGTTGCACGAGAAGAAAAACCCTAAACCTTTGCCGAGGGAAATTTCAGGGGAAAACTACAGTTTTTATTTAGGTGATGGGATCAGTGCAGCGCAGAAACTCCAAGATAATGAGATCGACCTTCTCTTGACGGATCCACCTTACGGGATCAGCAAGGCATATACGTGTGAGACGCAAGTTCCTCGTCGTCTGCGAAATAACGGGCGCGACTTCATTATGCCGAAGGGACATTTTGGTGATTGGGATGCTATTCCGCTTTCCTGGCTTGAGGTTGTATTACCTAAAGTCGGGGGGTGGGTCGTTACCTTCTGCGCTCACGCGCAGATAGGCGAGTACCAAGAAGTATTGACAGATCATAAATTTGTCGCTGTTGGCGCGATGGTCTGGAAAAAAACGAACCCGGTTCCCTTTAATCACAGGTTCAAGCCAGTAAACTCTTGGGAGGCTATCGTTGTCGGCAAACGCCCAAGGACAAAATTCAATGGCCATGTTGTTCACAACGTATTTCTTTACAAATCTCCATCCCCTAGAGTTCGTATTCACCCTACACAGAAACCTTTGCCTCTCCTTGAGGAATTCGTAGGCTTGTTTACTGATCCCGGCGATTTAGTTTTTGATCCGTTTGGTGGAGCGGCAACTACGCTGATAGCTGCATCAAAGCATGGCAGGCGCGCTGTATCCTATGAACTAGAGCCGGAAATTTACCAAACAGCAGGCAGGCGTATTCTGGATGCTTTCGCATGAACCCGGAAGATCTGAAAAAATTAGAAGAAAAGTTCGATAGTTCAACTAAGACTGGGATGGTTTTTCAGGTCTTGAAAGATCATCAATGGCATTGCCGCGAGTGCGAGTACAAGCACACTGGCATAACGCAGATTGCTGGCGGCTCAGGCATTCAGGGGCTACAAAGAGGAAATAGATCTCGACTAGGACTAGTCATAGAGAGTGGCAATCATTTCTGCGAAAAGTGTGATAGGACAACAAGGCATGACCGATGGCAGGGACAGTTCCAAGCTGCGGTTCAAGCAGCATCAATGCCTAGCAAATTCGTCAAAAGAGCTGTGGCTTTGCTGAAAAGTAGGGACGTTATAGAGGGAACCGAGAGACCTACTAACCAACTAACCATCGATCACAAACTGCCGATGATTCGGTGGGATGAAGCGATGGCGCGTAAGCAGACAAATTATGCGGAAATGTCCGATCAATTTATCCTGAGACATTTTCAGCTACTGAAAAAATCGAATGGAAGCGTAAGTCACAATCTACTGAAAAGTCGTGCTTGTGAACGGTGCTTTAGGCGCAGGGAACGCGGAACTCCTTTTGGTATCCGATTTTTCTATTCCGGCGGTCCGGATTGGGAGCCTAAAGATAGAAAAGATGCAACGGGCTGTCGTGGTTGCGGATGGTACGACTTCGACAAATGGCGCATTGCACTGAACAAGAAATTGAAGGAGATTCCATGACCGAAGAAGAGGCGAAGGAGCCTGCAGAACCGAGTCTGCGCGAAATAGTCCACCAGTCTGTGCCGGCCAACGACATCAATGGGCAGCGGATGGCGGCTGAGATCTTCGGTGAGCTACCGGCAGACAGCCCGTATTACGACCAAGCGCAAGTCATGGAGCGGGACAATCCAGAGCCGAAGCAGCCGACTCCGCCCGCGCTGGACGCCGCCGTCAAGCGGATTCTGGCTTACCGGCCACCGGCGAAGCGGCGCGGGCGGGTGGTGGAGTCAAGTAAATAATTCCCTTTAGTAGGACCTTATTCCTCTTTTTGGTTTTGAAGGCAACAGTGAGACTTGCAGAGTATTCTGGGGGGACGGCAAAATACCCGCCTATGAAAAAATGCCAATCCATATGGTGTCTGATCTGGGCCCGAGCCTTGTGCAGTGTAATGATCTTTTCCCTGTGCCTGGTTGTGGATACGGGCGCGAGTCCTCAGGGCTATCTGCCCAGATCAAAGTGCGTTCAGGTTACCATAACCTCGTCCCATTCCCAGAGAGAAAGAGCGGGTGTTAAAATTATCGCCGAAGCAGCGACTAGTGCTGCCGAAAGACATAAAGGGCTCATGTATCGAACCCAGTTGCCACCGGGGATGCTGTTCCTTTTCAATGCCCCGCAAATCGTCAGCATGTGGATGAAAAATACGCCAAAATCGCTTGATATCCTTTTTATCAGTTCTAAAAATAAAGTCATCAATATCGAAAGAGGAACAGTTCCATTTTCTTTGGAGGCTGTCTCTTCCAAAGCCCCTGCTATTGCTGCCCTTGAAATGCCCGCAGGAACAACAAAATCATTCGAACCAGGAGATACCGTTAAGTGGACACCTCACTTTTTTCCTTGTCCGCAAAAATAAAATCAGTACTTTCTCTGAAGAAGCTCTGATTTAAACCAAGTCGAATTTTTTGGCAACCTTGGTTGTCGGATCTTCAAAAATGAGATTCAGTGCTTAGTACCGAATCAAATTGCAAAGATTTATTTTCAAGGTTCATTCTTGCCGGGGCACTGCCAGAAAAACATTATAATTCGACACGATTGTCCTGAGGTGACAAGTGGTGTCTGTGATCAACTAATAATGAGATAGTCTATTGCCTGATCAGTTACTTAAATCAATCTGCAGTTTTTCTTCCATGACCCTGCTATCCCGTTTTGCCGGCTTGGCGCGTGATATCGTGTTTGCCAATTATTTTGGTGTCCGGGCGGCTACAGATGCTTTTTTTGTGGCCTTTAAAATTCCGAATTTTCTACGTCGCCTGTTTGCCGAAGGCGCATTTTCCCAAGCATTTGTGCCGATACTTTCCGAGGTCAAGGCCCGTCGCGATGAAGAAGCTGTCAGGGATCTGGTATCTCATGTGGCCGGCACCTTAGGTATCTTGTTGCTTGGCGTTACCTTCTTGGGGGTTATAGGTGCGCCCGTAATCATCTCCATATTTGGTGCCGGTTTTCTGATTGAGGGGAATGAGGATAAATTCGCTCTTAGCGTGGCGATGTTGCGTTTTACCTTTCCCTATATTCTTTTTATTGCTTTGGCCGCGTTGGCTTCCGGCATCCTGAATACCTACCGGCAGTTCGCGGTTCCGGCATTTACCCCGGTTTTTCTCAACCTGATATTAATTATCATGGCGGTAGGTATTTCGCCTTATCTGGATGAACCGGTAATGTCGCTGGCGTGGGGTGTTTTTATTGCCGGTGTTGTGCAGCTCGGTTTTCAGTTACCGGTTGTGGCAAGGCTTGGCATGCTACCAGGGCCTCGCTGGGGTTGGTATCACGAAGGTGTTACCAGAATTCGCAGACTGATGTTGCCGGCAATCTTCGGTTCTTCTGTAGTACAGATCAGCTTATTGATGGATACACTGATTGCCTCTTTCCTCGTAACTGGTAGTGTGACATGGATATATTTCTCTGATCGTCTGGTCGAGTTTCCTGTTGGTGTTTTTGGTGTGGCTCTTGCCACTGTAATACTGCCCAACCTGTCGCAGAAGCATGCTCTGGACTCGCCACGACAGTTTTTTAATCTGATGGATTGGGCGATGCGTTGGGCGGTAGCTGTTAGTATTCCCGCGATGGTGGGCCTGTTTGTGCTGGCCGGACCGGTGCTGGTTACTCTATTTGGCTATGGTGAGTTCTCTCTTCGTGATATTGAGATGTCACGCTTGAGCCTGATGGCCTACACGCTTGGTTTGCCGGCTTTTATTTTGGTCAAGGTTCTCGCGTCTGGTTTTTTCTCTCGGCAGGACACCAGTACCCCGGTCAGGGCAGCCATTCATGCCATGTTGGCTAATGTTTTTTTGAAGCTCATACTGGTTGGTTTACTGCTGTTGGTAGTGTTTGATGGCGTCCACATGGGGCTTGCACTGGCGACGGCGCTGGCTGCCTATATAAATTGCGGGCTGCTGTATTATTGGCTCAAGCGCCAAGGGATTTTCTATTTTGATGCAGGTTGGTGGCTTTTTATTCTGCGCATTATGCTTGCCAGCGTGATTATGGGGGGAGTACTATGGCGGTTTGCCGGGCAGACAGTGGCATGGTATGGGCAGGATTTGTTTTCAAGGGTAATATGGTTGTCTATTTGGGTTTTGATGGGAGTGATGCTGTTTACAGTGGTTTTACTTATTCTAGGTATAAAACCACAGCAGTTTCTGCGACCGTCGCGGCCATAAGAACGGATCAGCAGCTTAAGAAAATTCTGGCTTAACCAAGGTTTTCTTTACTGGCCTGCGGAAAGCTCTGTTTCCAGTTCCTTGTGCCACTTGAGGAAGTTTTCCGAGCTTTCCGCAGGTACTCTGGCCAGCATCTGGGCTTGGAATTTTGGGTTGGCGCGGCGGTATTGGGTGCGCAGCAGCCGGTAGAATTTTTTTGCCTCTTCTATCTTGTTGGTTTGCAGCGCAAATAGCACTAAGGCATTCAGTGTGTCTTGTCGTTTGATCAGATATTTTTCTGGCTGTTCAGCCAATTCCTTGAATACCTGTTGAGCCTCCGCGAGGTTGTT
The DNA here is from genome assembly GCA_028289815.1 of Gammaproteobacteria bacterium. Taxonomy (GTDB): domain Bacteria; phylum Pseudomonadota; class Gammaproteobacteria; order JAJDYQ01; family JAJDYQ01; genus JAJDYQ01. The sequence goes on from JAPYNQ010000078.1 coordinate 4,962, forward strand.
CATTCTGGCATGAATGGACATCAGATTGATATAGTCACGGTAGTTACCGATAGGTGCGCGTTGCTTATTGCGCTGCAGTAATGGCAGGGCTTCGGCCCAGCGTTTTTGCCTATAATAGGTCATGATCATGAACTGCTCGGTCATCCAAGAACCTGGTATGCAGCCCGCAAGTGAGTGTGTCACAGTCAGGCTTTTGTCATAGTGTCCGGTATTCTGATAGACAGAAGCGAGTCCCACAAAGAGTCTCACGATGCTGCGATGACAAAGCGGTGAGGTCAGGCGAATGGGTTGATGCCAATTGCCGCGCCGGGTTTTGGCTTCGGTGGTGAAGAGCGTATTCAGCCATGCTAGATTGAGTATCAGCACCAATGCCAACACGGCGCTGGCGGTAATCAAACCGATATTCCAGTGGTGTGCTTGTAAATCGACGCTCTTGATTTTGCCGCCACCTGCCTTGAGAATCATCCCGGCATAGATGCTAAAAATAATGATTGGTATCGGCATTTGATAGGGGAAGCTGAACTGCATCTGGAGTGTGCTGCCGGCCAGCGCAGCGGTGATAATCATGAAAAACACCCGCGCAGTCAGATTGCTGCGCCGTACCACGGTGAACAGCACACCCGCTAATCCGGCTGCACTGATCAAAAACACCAGCATGCCCACCACACCGAGTTCAACACCGATTTCCAGTATGTCGTTATGCACGCGCAGTACCGAAGAGACCTCATACTTACCGCTGTTTGTCAACAGATTATGAGAAAAACTACCCATGCCGGTGCCGAGTATGGGATTTTCTTTTACCATTTCTAGGGCATCCCCCCAGATGCGATAGCGCTCCGAGCGTTTTGCCGCCGAATAACTGCTGATATCCGATTGCAGGTCGGTAACTCTGGAGGATATTTTTTGGAAGGGATTGTGCCATCCGTCCGCCGAGAGACTGACCAGTGCTGCCAATAGCAGTAGAGCCGCCGGTGCAGCGAATTTATGTGCACGATGCCAAGTTATCAGCCCTTCATGCACGGCTGCCTTAATTGGGTGCCACAGCCACACCAGCATGCCGACAATGACGATTCCCTCCAGTAGCAGTGCCAGCCAAGCCGAGCGCGTGCTCGTGTGAAACGCATATCCATATCCCAGTGCCAGCATAAACCAAGACAAAAGCGATAGCTCTCGGCGTCGTTCGAACAGCAGCATGAAGAAGATCATCGGTAGTGACAGCACGATCACCTGCATGGCTGCATTTTTGTTGTGGTAGTTTGCCGATGGTACTGCCGTTTGCAGGAATATATCGGTTGAGGTCAGTGACTGAATGAGCCCGACCGTGGAGATATACACCGTGATGAATGCTAGTCCGCGTGCCAGCTGCAGCATTGTGTTGAGATCAAATCGCACGGTCAGGGTTACCCCTAGTGCGGCGGCGGCTGCCAGCCACAAGAAGTATTTACTGGTAAAAAAGCTGAGATCGGCAGACCAGAAAACCGACATACCCCCGAGCAGTAGCAAGCCGCCCAGCCACAGGCGTGTTTGGCTGAAGGTTAAATTGATTTGACGGACATGGTGATTGCGCCACAGCCACCAGATTAGCAGGCCAAGAAAACCTACCTCAGCGATGGCTTCACGGTAGTGGTCGGAGAAGCCGATACTGGAACCAATGAAAGAACCGGGCACTGCTGAGGCCACGCACACCAGAGCGATCATCGACATCGGCATTGACCAGATCGTTGATGGCTGTGTGGAATTAGATAAGATTGGTTTCGATTTGCCGGATTTCTTTGATCTTTTTCGTGCCATGCTGGCTTGTCGTATTCGAGTATTTTGCTAGGCTGATAAATTGGTCGGTAGTTTATGTAGCGCAGGATAGAAAGGCAAGGACCATGCCTGAATTTAATCATTCATTTGCATTCATGGCTTATCTGTCGGGCTCGCTTCATAGGGAAACTCAGAGTTTACAAAAACGCAGAGTACAGATACATAAAAAATCACTTAAATCAGGTTATAATGCTTGGTTATATTGAAGCTGGTTGCCTATTTCATGCGACTCGTCCGTGGTTTGATCAATCTACCTGAAGAGGCAACTCCTTGTGCGCTGACGATTGGCAACTTTGATGGCGTGCATCGTGGTCATCAGCAGATCATCTGGTCACTGGCGGTTGCCGCAGAAAAGCGGAATTTACTGTCCTCACTGATGCTTTTTGAACCGCAACCGATGGAATTTTTTCTTGGAGAAAAAGCGCCAGCTCGTTTGTACCGGTTTGCTGATAAGCTGCGTATGCTGACAGAGCTCCCGCTCAACCGAGTGATTGTGCTAGATTTTAATGGCTATCTGGCCGAAATGTATGCCGAGGATTTTATTCGGCATATCCTTGTTCGGCGATTGAATATGAAGTACCTGCTGGTCGGTAACGATTTTCGTTTTGGAAAAAATCGTGCCGGAGACCTTGAGATATTGACGGCTGCTGCAAACCGGTATGATTTCGAGCTGCACGATATTGATGATGTGTTGGATGCTGAATGTCGAGTGAGCAGTACGGCAGTGCGCGGACTGTTGTATCGTGGAGATATCGAGGCCGCAAATCGTTTACTGGGACGTCCGTACACGATGTACGGGCGGGTTGTTCATGGTCAAAAACTGGGACGCGATATTGGTTGGCCGACCATTAATATTCCTGTGCGTCGCCGGCATTCGCCGGTATCCGGAGTTTATGCGGTGCATGTGTCCGGCGTAGAGGATAATGTCATCTTGGACGGTGTGGCCAGTATCGGTACTCGGCCGACGGTAAGTGGCGTGGACTGGATGCTGGAAGTGTTTTTGTTCGACTGGTCGGGTGATTGTTATGGTCAGCGAGTCGGCGTGGAGTTTGTCAGATATCTGCGTGACGAAGAAAAGTTTGAAAATTTGCAAGCAATGGCATTACAGATTGAACGTGATGCACAATTTGCGAGAGAAGTGTTGAGTAAATGAGTGAAGAGAAAAATGAATTACAAGGCAACATTGAATCTACCAAAGACGGCCTTCCCGATGAAGGCCAACCTGGCGCAACGTGAACAGGAGATACTTAGTTTTTGGGATCGAATCAGGCTCTATTCAAGGATGAGAGAACAAGGCAAAAACAAGCCAAAATACATTTTGCATGATGGCCCCCCTTATGCAAATGGAGATATCCATATCGGACATGCTGTTAATAAGGTGTTAAAAGATATTATTGTCAAATCAAAGACGCTGAGCGGCTTTGATGCCCCTTATGTACCAGGTTGGGATTGCCATGGTCTACCGATTGAACATCAGGTTGAAAAGAGAAAAGGTCGCCCAGGTCAGAAAATCAGCGCACGTAAATTTCGTCATGCCTGTCGCGAGTATGCCAGTCAACAAATTGATAAACAGCGACAGGATTTTATACGTCTGGGTATAACCGGTGATTGGCAAAAACCCTATCTCACCATGAACTATAATTTTGAGGCAAATATCCTTCGCGCTGTCGGTAAGTTGGTTGCAAACGGACACTTGCATAGAGGCCATAAGCCGGTTTACTGGTGTACCGACTGTCGTTCCGCCCTGGCCGAAGCCGAAGTGGAATACCAGGACAAGACATCTCCCGCGATTGACGTGCGTTTTCATGTAAATGATGTGGCTGCATTCGAGTCTGCAACAGGTATCGAAACAGCGGGCATGACAACCAGTATTTCAATCTGGACCACGACGCCGTGGACATTGCCAGCCAATCAGGCAGTGTGCCTCCATCCTGACCTGGAGTATTCTGTAAGCAGGGTGAATATTGATGGTGTAGAAGAAATTATTATACTTTCAGATACATTGCGAGAAGCCTGTTTGCAGCGTTATGACGCTGAGGATATAGAAGTACTGTCTAAGGTGACGGGTAGCAGGCTGGAAGGCTTAATATTGCAGCATCCGTTTTATGATCGCCGAGTACCGGTAATACTTGGTGATCATGTTATCACCGATGTTGGTACCGGTGCAGTCCATACGGCCCCGGGACATGGGGCCGATGATTTTAATGTCGGACAAAAATATAGCCTGCCAATCAATAATCCAGTTGGTAGTAACGGTTGTTTTATTGAAGGCACTGAGCTGTTTGCGGGCCAGTTTGTCATGAAGGCCAATGATGCGATAATCAATGTGCTGAATGAGCGTGGCAGATTATTGCATGCTGCCAGCTTGTCTCATTCGTATCCGCATTGCTGGCGCCATAAGACCCCAATTATTTTTCGTGCAACGCCTCAGTGGTTCATCAGCCTGGACAAGAGTGGCCTGCGTGAGAATGTATTACAGGCCATTGATAATGTGAATTGGATTCCTGACTGGGGGCAGGTACGTATTCATGGCATGATTGAGAATCGTCCGGACTGGTGCATCTCTCGCCAGCGTACATGGGGAGTGCCTATCCCTATTTTTACTCACAGGGACAGCGGGGAACCGCATCCGGACTCTATTAAACTGATTGAACAGATTGCCAAAAGAGTTGAAAAGAGCGGTATTGATGTCTGGCATGATCTTGAAAAAGAGGATTTTATAGGTAAAAATGTCAACCAATATATTAAGTTAACCGATACGCTTGATGTCTGGTTTGATTCCGGTTCCACGCATTACAGCGTATTGAAGCATCATGATGATTTACGCTACCCGGCTGATCTTTACCTAGAAGGTTCAGATCAGCACCGCGGATGGTTCCAGTCTTCTCTACTGACAGCGATTGGCATGAATGGTATACCGCCTTATAGAAATGTACTGACACATGGTTTTACTGTTGATAAAGATGGCAGGAAGATGTCCAAGTCTCTTGGTAATGTGATACAACCGCAGAAAGTAGTGGGGCAGCTAGGTGCTGACATTCTGCGGTTATGGGTGGCGGCTACCGACTATCGCAATGAGATGCATGTTTCAGATGAAATTCTCAAGCGTATATCGGACTCTTATCGTCGTATACGGAATACTGTCCGCTACCTGCTGGCCAATCTGGAGGGTTTTGAACCTGCTAAGCATCGTGTTGATATGGCAGATATGCTATCGCTGGATCGCTGGATGATTAAGCGTACCGATCAATTACAGCAGGAGCTGGTGCAGGCCTATGATGATTTTAATTTTCACCTGATCTACCAAAAGGTACATAACTTCTGCGCTGCGGATATGGGTTCATTCTATTTGGATATCCTGAAAGATCGAATCTATACCATGCGTGTTGATTCTCTGGCCCGCCGTTCTGCGCAAACCGCCATGTTTGATATTGCTGAGGCCCTAGTACGCTGGCTGGCACCTATTCTGAGTTTCACCGCAGAAGAAATCTGGCAGCATATGCCGGGTGAGCGTAACGAATCAGTCTTTCTTAATAAATGGTATGACCGATTAGCAGAGCATGATGAATATGCGCTGAACGATGAGTTCTGGGCTACTATAATGTTAGTGCGCGAGGAAATTTCCCGTGAACTAGAAAAGGCGCGAAAGGAAAAAATTATAGGCTCATCTCTGGCAGCGGAAGTTGATATTTACTGTAATAGCAAAATTATGAAAGAATTAAGCCGACTTGGTGACGAATTACGTTTTGTATTCATTACTTCCTATGCGCGTGTATATCCATTGAATGAAAAGCCGGCTTATGCTGTTGTGGCAGAAGGCTGGGATGGTTTATCTATGGTGGTGAAGGCAACTCAGAACAGTAAATGTGAGCGCTGTTGGCATCATCGTGAAGATGTCGGTTCATATCCTGGCCATAAAACCTTATGTGGACGCTGTATCGAAAACATAGACGGTGACGGCGAACTGCGTTTGCATGTCTGAAGTTTCCGAAATGCGATTGTTGTATGCCAGGTACTGGTTACTGTTATCAGTTTTTGTCATCATACTTGATCAGCTGACCAAGCTATGGGCTCAGTCCGTACTCCTCTATCATCAGCCTGTACCTGTTATGCCCATGCTTAATCTGACGTTGGCATATAATACTGGTGCAGCTTTCAGCTTTCTGAGCGATGCCGGTGGTTGGCAGCGCTGGTTTTTTATCGTACTGACCTTGATCGTCAGCGGGGTGATACTGCACTGGATATGGACCCTGCGAGCACAAGAGAGCTTACATGCGGCGGCTTTGGCGCTTATTCTTGGTGGTGCCATTGGTAATCTGATTGATCGCATCTGGCTCGGCTACGTTATCGACTTTATTGATGTTTACTATCAACGATATCACTGGCCGATATTTAATATTGCGGACTCGGCTATAACAATCGGCGTGACTTTATTGATATATAACTTGTTTGTTAATCAGCGTAACAAATCGGATGATGAATGAAATCGTGCCGGGTTGCCACGTTATTATGCACTTCACCTTGATTTTGGAAGACGGTACGGTAGCAGAAGACTCGTCTGACAGCGAACCGCTGGCATTTATCATGGGTGATGGTAGTCTGATTGAAGGTCTGGAAGTCGTGCTGTATGGCTTAAAGGCAGGTGATGAACAAACAGTCACATTAACTCCAGATCAAGCATTTGGTTTTCATGATCCCGAGAATATTCATGTAGTGCCCTTGAGCGATTTTTCCGTGGGTATGCAGCCGGAAGAAAACCAGATTATTGTTTTTACTACGCCGACCGGTAATGAAGTGGCCGGGACGATCAAGAAAGTCTCAACAGATACGGCACTGGTTGATTTTAATCATCCGCTCGCTGGTCATAATCTACTATATAAGGTGAGGATACTTGAGGTTACCATAACACAAGATCACTGCTGAAAACCTGTTGCACGGTACTGCCGATTGTATCGCATAATGCTGAATCCTCATGAATCACATACCATGAAATTTCCTGATTCTCTGTGCTTTGTACCAGAATTACTCTTTGCGATTTTGCGAGATTCCCTATAGGCAAATAATTGATATCCCTTTCCACAGGAAGAACGCCAAGCATTCAGTATTTAAGTAGGCTGGAGAAAATTTGAGCGGCATCCTGACTTAAATTGAGTAGAGTCCAATATTTTCGACCCGGCACTTGCCAATTATATAGTAAGCATTTCAGGGCCGGATAGATTTATTTGTGTTACTCCGTTTTCTCCACCTGCCAGCAGAACATCGGCCCCGCGTTCGGCAAAGATTCCAACGGTAACGACCCCGGGTATCTGATTAATCTCACGCTCCATTTTGAGTGGATCAACGATGTCGAGTCCCTGTATATCTAGAATAGTACATCCATTGTCGGTAATAAAGCCTTCACGTAACATCGGTTGACCGCCGTATTTCACAAGTTTACGTGCCACCATGCTTCTGGCCATCGGGATAGTTTCTATTGGTAATGGAAATTTGCCCAAGCGGTTTACAATCTTTGAATCGTCAGCAATACAGACAAATTTTTCACTGGCAGCGGCAACAATTTTTTCCCGAGTGAGCGCACCACCGCCTCCTTTGATGAGATGGAGATTGCTAGTGAGCTCGTCGGCACCATCGACATAAACCGGTATGCCATTTACCTCATTGAGGTCATATACTTTGATTCCATGGGCCTGCATACGCTTGGTCGATTCAGCTGAGCTGGATACGGCACCATCAATCCTGTTTTTCAGGTCTGCCAGCAGCTCTATAAAATAGTTGACGGTTGAGCCTGTACCCACACCAATAATTTCACCTGCCTGAATGTATTCCATAGCTGCTTCTGCGGCCAGCTTCTTGTGTACCTCCAGCGACATGGGATTTTCCCCTTTGTATTCAAAAGCGGTGATGATACTCTGTTTAACAGGTTGTTGAAATTCTACTCATATGAGGTGATGTGGAGTTAAAAGTGTTTTCAACATGCCTATTTACTCGGTGTAAAGAGCGCTTTTTCAGCCACTTTTGGCTTGGTATTTGCCTGAGCGAACTTCAGCCTGTTAACACTTTAATCGAACAGCGATACGCATAAATCTGCATATGAACCTGGAATCTTTGGTCAATAAAATCCGTCAAGCTCGTGTCTATGATGTGGCGATAAATACGCCCTTAGAGTATATGGAGCTGATGTCCCGGCGTTTTTCTAATCGGATATATATCAAGCGTGAAGACCAGCAGGGCATTTTCTCATTTAAGGTTCGTGGTGCCTATAACAAAATATCCGGATTGACCCGGGAAGAGAAAGGTAAGGGAATTATCGGTGCATCAGCGGGCAATCATGCGCAGGGTGTTGCTTTATCTGCTAGTCGGCTGGATGTGGATGCCACTATCGTTATGCCGAAAACAACGCCCGATATCAAGGTTGATGCAGTTAAGCGTTTGGGTGGAAAAGTTATTTTGCATGGTAATACCTATGATGAGGCTTCTGCACATGCCTATGAATTATCTGCGCAGACGGGAGCAGTATATATCCACCCATATGATGATGAAGATGTCATTGCCGGGCAAGGTACTATAGCCCATGAAATTCTGGAGCAGATGGATAGCGCACCAGATGCTATATTTATCCCTGTTGGTGGGGGTGGTTTGATCGCCGGTATGGCTGCCTGGGTGAAATATTATCATCGGGATATCAAGATTATTGGAGTCGAGCCAGATGATGCACCATCCATGTATGAAGCGTTGCGCGCAGATAAGCGCGTGGTGCTGCCTCAGGTTGGCATATTTGCCGATGGTGTTGCGGTAAGGCAGGCCGGTGAGAACACATTTGAACTTGCACGTGAGCTGGTGGATGAGATTGTTCTTGCCAGTACAGATGAAATCTGCGCGGCTATTAAGGATATTTATGATGAAAACCGTTCTATTTCCGAACCTGCCGGTGCTTTGGCGTTGGCAGGACTTAAGAAGTTCATAGAGCGTGAGGCGTTGAGTAATAAGCTATATGTCGTTGTTGATACTGGTGCCAACATTAACTTCGACCGATTGCGCCATGTTGCTGAACGAGCGGAGGTAGGTGAGCATAAAGAAGGATTGTATGCTGTCACGATTCCGGAGCGGCCAGGAAGTTTCCATGAATTTTGCCGTCTGATAGGTAATAGAGGCATAACTGAATTTAACTATCGCTATGCCGATAAAGACAGCGCACATGTTTTTGCCGGTATTCAGCTAAGAGAAGGCCTGCAAGAAAGACAGTACCTGAATGACATGCTGGAGAAAAAAGGTTTTCCGGTGATTGATTTATCTGATGATGAACTGGCCAAGCTGCATATACGTTACATGGTTGGAGGCCGTTCGCCCGGCATAAAAAATGAGCGCTTATTTCGTTTTGAATTTCCTGAAAGACCCGGAGCTTTATTGCGATTCTTGTCTTTACTTGGTGGTAAATGGAACATTAGCCTGTTCCACTACCGTAATCATGGTTCAGACTATGGCAGGGTATTGTGTGGATTCCAGGTGCCGGATATAGAGCATCAAGACTTTCAGAATTTTCTCGATGGACTAGGATATGGATTTGGGGAAGAAACAAAAAATCCAGCTTATCAGCTGTTTCTTGCGAATTAGCAGTCTGCTTGTAGTTCTTTGAATGAGGAAGAAAAGCACGCTTTGATAAGTTCGGCAGGAACCTGCCCTCAGGCTTTCTTAAGCGGAACCTTGGACAACTTTGGCGAGCGTTGCCAGACCAAGGTGCGCCAGGAGCCTGTAAAAGATTTTGTGTAACTGCGGTGAGTTAAACCAAGTCTGTCAGCCGATCTTCGAACTCAATCATAAAACGATTCAATGCCGCTTTCCAATTCCAAATCGGCATCGTCCATTTTTTCGACGCTTCGTGCCTGCCTGCAGCAGGCAGGGATGACTTGTTCAATCACGGCATCCGTGACCTTGGAGAGCAGGGTGGCCGACGCTCATACATCTCCTTGAAGCTGGCAACAATCAAACGGGTTGGCGTACAGGCAATGAATCTTGTCGTCCATACCGGTCACGGTACTGATGCTTTTTGACTAACTGGAACTCAAAAGATCCCTCTCGGTCATGCGGTACATCAATATCAAAGGTGTCCTCTTCGCTCATCAGGGTCCTGCTGGAATAACTGTTACGAGAATATCGTTGTCTGATAGCTGATGTCTGTCATAGCCCGGGTGATCATCAAGTTCTGCATTCAAAGCCGCTTCTACGGTGATCTTTTTGAGCGTCCGGGAAAAGTCACTGAGATCTTTCTCGGTTTTAATCGTACTGGCTGCCTTACGCACCAAGGCGGCTACCTCTTGCTTGCTCATTGTGCTTATCTCCTCTATCTAGGTTAATGTTGATGATAAGCAGTTCACAATGTTATTTACAGTCTCAGGCGCCAGAGGCAGCAGGAACCTCAGCTTATAGTTAATGTAAAAGTTTCGGCCACCACGTAGTGTCATTATCGTGTCAGCAGTAGGTTTCCTTGGGATTTTGGGTTTTCTTAAGTAAAAAAGGCCTGCATATGCAGGCCTTTAATAACTTACCTTCTGGCTTTTTTCTTGGCAATTTTTCTTGCGGAAGTTTTCTTCTTGGCAGTTTTTCTTGCGGAAGTTTTCTTCTTGGCAGTTTTTCTTGTGGAAGTTTTCTTCTTGGCAGTTTTTCTTGCGGAAGTTTTCTTCTTGGCAGTTTTTCTTGCGGAAGTTTTCTTCTTGGCAGTTTTTCTTGCGGAAGTTTTCTTCTTGACAGTTTTTCTTGCGGAAGTTTTCTTCTTGGCGGTTTTTCTTGCGGAAGTTTTCTTCTTGGCGGTTATTTTCTTTTTCCTTTTTAGGGCAAATTTTTCTTTCATTGCCACTTTTTTTCTTCCTGGAGTTTCGCGCTTTGCGCTAACTTTTTTCCTGCGTGATGTTTTTTTTACCATAATTAGCTCCAATAAGGTAAGATTCCAATGATGATTATATAGCACAAAAAATAAAATGCCACTTTTATTGGAGATAAATCATTGAAAATGAATGACCATCAAAATCAGAGAACTAAATTGATGGAAATGACCATCTTCATGATTTATAAAACACCACTATAAACCTGATAAAACGAGTTGTATATGTCGTCATGTCAGGGAGATTCCAATTAACTCGAAACCTCTTTAGAGACTTTCCCGATGGTGCGTGGATATTTATGATGCTTTCATGAGGCTGCCAACACCCTCATCCGTAAATAGCTCCAGCATTACTGCATGTTCAACTCGACCGTCAATAATGTGTGACATAGTAACACCTGCAGCGATAGCATCCAGTGCACATTGAGCTTTGGGTAGCATACCGCCGTGTATAGCGCCATCAGTTATAAGTTGTTCCACATCTGAAGCACGTAACCCTGATAGCAGCTTGCCATCGGCATTGAGAATACCGGGTGCATTGGTTAACAGGATGAGTTTTTCGGCCTTTAGAATCTCAGCGATCCTGCCGGCAACCAGATCGGCATTTATGTTGTAGGAATGTCCTTCTTTATCGACACCAATCGGTGCTACCACCGGTATAAAATTGTCATGTGTTAGCATATTAATGATGCTGGTATCAATGCTTTCGACCTCACCGACATGACCTATATCAATGATTTCCGGCATATCGGCTTCCTGACTGCTTTTTGCTACTTTCATCTTACGGGCGCGAATCAGGTTACCATCTTTGCCGGTAAGGCCGACTGCTTTGCCGCCATGACCATTAATCAGATTAACAATGTTCTTATTGACCAAACCGCCGAGAACCATTTCCACAACATCCATAGTCTCACGATCAGTAACACGCATACCGTTAACGAACTCACTTTCCTTGCCGATACGTTTGAGCAAATCACCAATTTGTGGTCCGCCACCGTGAACTACGACAGGATTAATGCCAACCAGCTTCATTAAAACTACATCGCGGGCAAAGCTGCTTTTCAGTTTTTCATCGACCATGGCGTTGCCACCATATTTAATGACAACGGTTTTATCCTGAAAGCGGCGGATATATGGTAGAGCCTCGGCTAACACTCGAGCAATGTTCAAGGCGTTTTCAGGAGCTAATGACATAGCTAGTCCGATTTACTAATTTTTACGCTAAAGGGATATTTTTTTTTGTATAGAATTAAAAGGGTAATACCGACGATCAATACAACAATTCCGAGGGCTATCCGGGACCACTGTATTGATGGTGGTTCATATTCATCTATCTTTACTCCGCCTGGTGTCCAGACAGCTAGATGCCACCTTGTTCCTTTGAGGCGAATGATCCTTGTAGCTTTTCCCTGCCTGGTTCGGATATTACCATGTTTTTGAAGAATATTTTTTTCGCCTGATGCCTGTTGTTGAAATTCGGTATAAATGCCGGTATTGGCGAGTCGTTTAATTGACTCTGTAATGAGCTCATAAGGATAATGCACAACTACCACGCCCATAGCCTGTCCGGCCTCACTAAAAACGGCACGTGCCAGAGTAATATTGGCATCCGGTGTGTCATAAAGCAGTGCTTCGGCCGGCGGCGATGTTGTGTATGCGTTAATAGCAATGTTAATACAGGCGAAACCACAGGCGGGGGTTGAGTAATTATCAACTTCTTCTAATCCGTTAGGGTAAAGCCTTACTTTGATGCTGTCGGGAAGCAGCGTCTTAAGCCGGTTTTCTATAGGAGGCAGTAGCTTGGTATCGGCTATAGCCAGTGCAGCCTGTAATTCAGGGTACTGGGTAGCGCCTTCAATTTGAGTGAAATAAGTTGAAATTTTGTCTTCAATATATTTTGCCAGCCCGGTTACACTTCGAAAGCGCTGTGGGCCGATAGTTATCGGTTGCGTGATTGTTTCATCAAAAGTCGTCTGTGTGGCTGAGATGGGATCATCAAATGGAACGGTTTTATCCTCAGCGAATGACAGTTGGCAACATGCTGCCAGTGTCAACATCAGTAGCGAGTCCAAAATGCGCATGACATACCTTGATTGCTTATGATTCTGCAATTGAAAGTAATAATTTTAAGCTATAATCTGACGAGAAGTATCTGCCCGGTATCGGTCACCGATAAGGGCTATAAGCTGGCGAGCAATTTTGGTTTTGCTGGCAAGCGGTAGTGTTTTCTGGCCATTACTCCAGTAAACATCAACTGCATTTTCGTCAACCTCGAACCCACGGTCAGGCAGACCTACAATATTTGCGGCAATCATATCCATGTTTTTTCTTTGCATCTTGTCCCGCGCATAAACATCCATATTCTCTGTTTCGGCTGCAAATCCCACAGTAAATGGTTTATCCTGTAGTTGGCCGACCTCCTGCATAATATCAATGCTGGGTGAAAGCTCAATAGACAAGTTATCACAAGTTTTCTTTATCTTCCCTTCATAGGGGGCTGTTGGAACATAGTCAGCAACAGCAGCAGAACCGATTAATATATGGTGGCTCGAGATTTGATTCAGGACAGCCTGTCTCATTTGTTTGGCTGTTTCAACATCTATGCGTGATACTCCACTGGGAGTATCAAGATTGACCGGTCCGCAGATCAGTGTAACTTCGGCACCGGCCTCTCGAGCCGCATTGGCTAACGCAAAGCCCATTTTCCCTGAACTTCTGTTACCGATATATCTGATAGTATCAATGGCCTCGCGTGTACCTCCGGCGGTAATGATGATCTTCAGACCGGCAAGGGTATGCCGAGCAAAACTGTTGTCGATGATGCTAGCCAGCTCATCGGATTCCAGCATACGGCCGGGCCCAATATCTCCACACGCCTGATTGCCCGATGCAGGGCCCATAATCGTGATGCCGGATTGACCGAGATGGCTGATGTTAAGTTGAGTCTGACGGTTTATCCACATCCGCTGATTCATAGCGGGTGCCACCATAATGGGTGCATCGGTGGTCAGGCACAATGTACTTAGTAAATCATCGGCCATGCCATGTGCCAGTCGGGCAAGAAAATTGGCCGATGCCGGTGCAACAACAACGGTATCCGCCCAGCGAGCGAGCTCAATATGCCCCATTCCGGCCTCGGCCTGCTCATCAAGAATCGTCGTATGGACCGGATTGCCGGACAGTGCCTGCAAGGTCATGGGAGTGATAAAGGCTTGCGCCCCCTGAGTCATGACAACCCGGGTGCGGGTACCGGATTTTACCAACAGGCGTACCAATTCGGCTGCCTTGTAGGCAGCGATGCTGCCGGTTATGCCCAAAATGATCTGTTTGCCCGTCAAAAAGCCCATATTTATACTCTATATTTATTCAGGTGCAATCCGTTAAACATTTCCATTATGCTATTCGTTTAACCTGTAGAAATGAAGTCTTATGAGCATCAAGCAATGGCCGGTTACTGAACAGCCTAGAGAAAAACTTATCAATCAAGGGGCGCATTCGCTGTCTGATGCCGAACTGCTGGCGATCTTTCTGCGTACCGGGGTCAAAGGGAAGAGTGCGGTTGATTTAGGTCGGGACATGGTTCGGCATTTTGGTGACATACGCGGCGTGATGCGCGCTAATATCAGCGAACTTTGTGTCATACCGGGACTGGGAGAGACAAAGTATGTCCAGCTACAGGCAGCACTGGAAATGGGGCGGCGTTATCTGGCGGTGGAAATTCAACGAGGTGACATACTGGACAGCCCACAGGCTACACGCGAATATCTATGCCTTAAGCTGGGCCATTTATCCTATGAAGTGTTTGCCTGTCTCTTCCTGGATAATCAGCATCAGATTATCCGATTTGAGGAAATGTTCAGAGGGACGATTGATGGTGCAAATGTGTACCCAAGAGACATTGTAAAGCGGGTACTGGAACTGAATGCCAAGGCCGTGATTTTTGCCCATAATCATCCTTCCGGTATTGCTGAGCCAAGCCAAGCTGATCGAGCCCTGACGGAGCGATTACAGCGTGCTCTGGATTTATTGGAAATTCGCGTCCTAGATCATTTTATTATTGGCGATGGTCAGCCGGTATCTTTTGCAGAGCTTGGGCTGTTATAGCCGGGAAATTCCGAGGCCCAGCTCACCCCGTCGAGTGCCCTGTCTATAACCGGGGTTGTAGATATGCTGTTGTTGCTTGAGGTATTTGTAAGCGTCCATGAATTCGCCGTTCGAGAGGCGTAGCTCCCAAGGACCGGCGGGCAGCCGATTTGCCAGTGGTGCATAGTAAAGACCCTGGGGTGCATAGTAAAGACCCTGGCGGCTGCAGGTGAGCAGCAGATTAACGTCCGTACCTCCACGAGTTGCATGCATGATGTCAATGGATAGTGCTATGGGTAAATTCGTGCCCGTTGCGGAAGCCAGTGTTGAGGTAATAGACGGGATATCCCGATCATAATAATATAATACTGCGATAACCCATTTCGCGGGCTTGCCTGTCTCTGCTGAGTTCCATACTGATGGCGTTACCACGCTTGTAGTAATCATCATTGACCAGTCCCAAGTCTATGTTCAACGAAAACACCAGCAGGGACAGGCCACCAATTACAGCAGGAGGCCGGAAAAAAATAAGCAACCATACAAATGAATGCTGTTACCAGGGTCTTTGCTTTATGTTCTGCGGGCTATCCATTATTTTCTAAAGGGATCAAGAAACTTGGCATCCTCTGAAATATACAGATTTTCATCATCGATGGCCTGCATCCTGAAATCAACTGATACACTTGCAGACGGTAATAAATAAGGATCTGCCCTGAGCCTGACGGCAGTAGCCATCGCCTCGCTGCCGGCGACCGGAAAAATTTTCCTGTCGGAGGCTAGGCTGATTCCCTCAATACTGGTAACGGTGAGCCTGAATCCGTGATCGCGTTGACTTTTATTGATCAGTTTCAATGTATAAATGTTTTCAATCATGCCGTCATAAGTTTCGGAATATAGCTTGTTACGGTCATGGATAACACCAAGCTCGAGTGGAACACGAGTAATAATGGAATACAGTAATCCACTGATCAATAACAACAGGATACAGCTATAGATAAGAACTCTGGGACGTAAAACCCGCTGCTCGCCACCGTTCAGAATATTATGAGTGGTGTGCACGAGGCCCTTTTCATAGCCCATTTTCTCCATCACATCGTCACAGGCATCAATACAGGTCGCGCAGCCGATGCACTGATACTGCAGGCCATCACGTATATCAAGCCGGGAGGGCAAGCCTGCACACAAATATGGCAATCAATACAAGAACCCAACTCTTTCTGATGGTAGTCGTCACTGCGTTTGTGCGCCCCTCTGGGCTCACCGCGCTTCTCGTCATAGGAAACGTTCATAGTGTTTTTATCGAGCATAGCGGACTGAAAGCGGGCATAAGGGCACATATAGATACAGACTTGTTCCCACATAAAGCCTGTATTGCCCCAAGTAGCAAAGCCATAAAACAAAATCCAGAAAATTTCCCATGGTCCCGCATGAAAAGACAGAATGCTGTCCCAGAGTTCTCTTATCGGAGTGAAATAGCCGACAAACGTAAAACCGATCCACAGGCTGAACAAAACCTAGGCCAGATGCTTAAAACCTTTGGTACGCAGCTTGTAAGTATTCCATGGCATTTAGTCGAGTTTCATTTGTCGGGAGTGGTCACCCTCAATTTTACGCTCCAACCACATAAAGGTTTCAGTCCATACAGTTTGCGGACAGGCATAGCCACACCAGAGTCGCCTGGCGATTGCCGTGAAGAAAAATAAAGGCAACGCTGCAACGATCAACATCACCGCTAGATAAAAGAAATTCTGTGGCCAGAATGTCCAGAACAGGATATGAAACTTACGTTCAGGCAAGTCGAACAACAAAATCTGCCGTCCATCCCAGTTAATCCAGGCCACAATATAATAGCCACCCAGCAATACAGCGATTGCCAGCAACCTCAATCTTGCAAATAGACCATGCACCTCGCGCGGATAGATTTTCTGGTGCTTGGAGTACAGAGAAGCCTCGACTGCCTCATCAGATATTGACTGGTTCTTGCCGGGTACGTAATCAATCCCCGGCCTGCCTGCTGACATCATGATAGAGCTTCATGAAATAAGAAGTCATGATACAAGAACTGCCGGTGAGTACCCAGAATGCAAAAAAGCCAATGGAATAAACAGTGATATTGTTCACCGGCCCATGATCGACAGCCTGCATCAGAATGTCAGGTTCAAAAAAAGTAAAAAACAGACTATTGGCGGTGCCGGCAGTGATAAATGATGATCAGAGTATAGAAGTTATCCGCTGCATAACAGGGATAACCAACTTACCTTTTCCATCGCTTACTATGATGGTTTGATGTTTTTTTATAGCGTGATTCCGATAATGGCTTGAACAAGCCCTGAAAATTTTACTGAGGTAGCCGGATGTCATAACCAACAGCTTGCGAAGCCAACGTCAATCCGTAAGAAACCATACAGCCAGATATTATCTGTCAGGCTGGGTGCGCCCAGAGCGGCCAGACCCTGTCCGTCGGGCAAATGGCAGCCAGCGCAAAAAGCCATATATTTTGCCCGGCCGGCCTGTGCCGTGGCCTCATCAATATCCTCGCGTTCGCTCAGGCCAAGAACATACTGAGTGACCTCATTAACACCCTGCTCACCGCCCGGAATACCCTCCCAAGCCGGCATTATGCCGTTACGACCATCCATAATAGACGCCTTGATTTGTTGAGCCGGGCTTCCACCATAAAGTCAGTCATTATCGCGAAGATTCGGAAAGCCTGTTATGCCGCCTGCATCAGAACCATGACAGCCTGTACAGTAAGTCAAATACAGATGCTTACCGATTTTCAAAGCCTCTTCATTTGAACCAAGTGCCTCATCAATACTCAGTTCGGCATACCTAGCATACAGCGAGCTATACTTATCTTTTGCTTGCTGTTCTTCGGTCTCCAGCTGCTTAATGGAAGTCCAGCCAAGGACACCGGCAAAACTACCCAGACCGGGATAGAGAATCAGATAACCCAGGCCGAAAGCACACGTAATATAAAACATATTCTTCCATCAGCCCGGCAGCGGATTATTCAGCTCCATGAGATCCTCATCCCAGACATGCCCCATAGTTTCGGCTCTCTCACCTTTTTTAGGTGTATTACCGGTGGTCATCCACATAATCAACCAGACGCAGGCCAATATGCCGGTAATTGAAGCGATGCCGATAAGCCAATTCCAAAAGGGGTTGCTGAAATCACTCATGATCCTTGGTCTCACCGGATGATGTTGCTGCATCAGGTCGGGTGTCCTGTTCCAGCGGAATCTGAGCAGCATCATCAAATAGTTTTTTCTGCTTGTCGCTCGAAATCCAGACAATCAGATCGACAAAGGCGATCATCATAAAGATGGCCCATACTGTATGAAATATAACCGGACCCATAAGATTTTACTTCACAAACAGCTAACGATGACACTGCCAGACAGTTCTGGCGACGTAGAAGGGATACATGGCCTGCAAAGACTCGACAAAGCTGTAGATCAAAGTACCGTCCTCATTTGCTGTACGCTACATCAGTCCCTGCGTAATCTCGGCAACCCACATGGAAGCGATATACGCAACGATGCCGACCGGTGGCGGCCCAGAAGTGAGCCTCAACCAGTTTTGGGCTGTACAGCTCATGGTTATAAAGCCTGGGGATCAGATAATACAACATGTCGAAAGTAATCAGGCCATTCCACCCCAGAGCCCCGGCATGCACATGGCCAATCGTCCAGTCTGTGTAATGAGACAGAGAATTGACCGTCTTGATGGACATCATCGGTCCCTCAAAGGTTGCCATGCCATAAAAAGACACAGAAACTACCAGAAAACGTAGCACGGGGTCGGTACGCAGTTTTTCCCATGCATCCGAAAGCGTCATAATGCCGTTAATCATGCCGCCCCAGGAAGGTGCCAGCTGCAACGGAGAAAATACCAGTGCCCAGAAATGAACAATGGACAGACGATAAGAATAAAATCGGGCGCTCGGCTTGCTTATCGTTTTCCACCAGCTTTCATTCTTGGCGGCATCCCAGGTTTATCGATAATTTATTCTGCATGGGCTATAACTCGGGCAAATGACCGAGGCACTCCCGGCGAAATGCTTCGGCAGATTGGGCATCCGGAATCGCATTGGCGATTTGATTAATGAGCTCCGGGATGGAATCGGACACCTTGAGCGCATCTTCAATCAGGATTTCCGTTGCGGGTCCGGCGTATTTCTGTAAGATGCCGGTAATAACATTTCGGATACTCGAGAAATGCTGGCTGTTCAAACTGCTCTGCGCCTCAGACAGCAGCATCTCGCTTGAGGCGGGATTGAAATCAAGCGAGGATACATCTGGTTCCTCAGGCAATAACAGCATGGATAAAAACGCATCGACCGCAATGATTTGTATGCGTTTGCTGACAGAATCCGTTTGTGTAAAACTGAATTTAACCTTTTTTGAGTTGTTCAGAACATCAATCGCATCACCTATATCTGTCGAACGTGCTTTAATCGAAGTGATTTTGCCATCAACAAACCCTAATAAGACCGAGCGGTTAATATCGGCTGAAAGGATCGTCAGATAGCCGCTCTGAGCGGCAGCGGCTATCTGACGGATAAAGTCAAATAGTGCAGGTTTTTCCTGATATTCAGGCATTACTATTTACCCTGCATTCTTGCTTGCACGCCGGGCGCGCTCAATCATAATGGAAACCGCTAATCGCATGCGGTTAAAGGACTCTGCCAAATCCTCAATTTCATCATTGGAATTAAACCTGATGTCTCTGTCAGTTTTTCCCATGCTGACCTCGTCAGCAGCCTCTCGCAAGCGAGTTATCGGGTGTACAATGATGCTGGCCGTGCCCCACGAGAGAGCCACAGAGAGACATAACACGAGAACGACAACGCCAATCATAAGCTGCAGGTTGCGTTTTTTGATATTATTGATGTCCGTTTTAATTTTCCGAATGTCCTCAACCGAGCGTAAGGCTACCGTATTGGGTTGTCGGACAATGACGGTCCAGTCGAAACCCTGAAAACGATTGGCTACTGCGGCATAGAAGTCGGCGCCGCCAGAGCGGGCAAAGCCCACAACATCGTTGTCTGCCAATACAAAGCCGTTGGTCGAACCGAATATGACGTTGTATTCCGGATCAGATAATTGCCGGATATTGACATTCTCATTCATAATGACATTGGACGAGTGCCTTTTCAGGGTATCGGCAAGCAGTAA
This sequence comes from Gammaproteobacteria bacterium, assembly GCA_028289815.1. Taxonomy (GTDB): domain Bacteria; phylum Pseudomonadota; class Gammaproteobacteria; order JAJDYQ01; family JAJDYQ01; genus JAJDYQ01. Next base: position 24,912 of record JAPYNQ010000078.1, read on the forward strand.
CCCGGTACTACTAACGATCTGCACAGACCCACCCTCAATGGACCCCACCTGTTTGTCGGCGACTTCCTGTATCAGCGATACGCTCAAAACAGCTTTAAGCACACCAAGGCTTTTACCTGTGACCGGATCATCAATACGAACCGAAATATCTACTGACCAGATGCCGGCTGACTGGTCATACTCCACACTGCCTACCGAAATTCCGTTTTCCCATGCAGACTTCCACCAGTTTTCATCACGCTGGACGAAATCGGAAGTTGGATTCGTCAATGCGACATTAAATCCGAACTCGTCGGTAAAAAATATCTCACCGAAGTGCTCGGACTGCTCTATTTGCCGATTAATATAGGAAGTTGCCTGCGGAAAACTGTTATGGCTTTTTATCTGTCTAGGAAACTGGCTCTCTACTTCATTAATGGGAAGTTCATGATAGCCGAGGGCGATATGTTCTTCGGCAGCAGAACGGGCGGCACTGATCACCACTTCGGTGCTCGCCCACTGTTTGGCATCCCGAATACGCTCAAGGATAAAGTTATCGAGCAGCTCGATAGTGCGTTTGGCTGCGGCCTGCATGCTTGAACCAATGACGGTTTCAAGCAATCGGTTTTCGCCGGACTGTAAGTGTTCTGATGTGCTCTCCGTGAGTGATTGCAGCCCGAACCAAGAACTTAACCCTAATAAAATGATCGGGATTACACCAATCAAGATAGAGCGATTGGTTATTTTTCCTCTCAAACTGTTGAAGTAGGAGCGGGTTTTGGGTTGTTCAGTCGGATTAACCATGAATATTATTCTCCTCAAATAAAGTTCTCTAACATTATATTTTGATTATGTTACACTTATCTTACTCCCTAGCCCCTCGCATGGCCAGCATCCCTTTGCTCTGATTATTGATGGGCAGGGTGCGGGTTGGACAGAACCGGAATATCTTCATTTTATCCATGAACTCAGCGTTGCTGACTTGTTCGGGTTTAACCGCACTAGGGTTTTGGCATAGTCAGCCATGCGCTGACGCTGCCGATTATGAAATTTCTGTGGCAGGTGAGTGGTCAGTTCCGGTGCTTTGCGCGACAGATTGCGCACGACATTCGTTACTTTGAGTGATTCGTAAATCGTAGTATTATGAATAATTTCCGCAAATGGCAAAAAGCGGCGGGTATAACCGTCATCCTGTTTGGTTTGTGGACAGTCGGTTTCAGTATCTTGGGGCGGATTAATGTTGGACTCGGATGCGCGTTACCTGCCTGAGATCGACTTTTGGATAGATCTGTCGGTGATTACTTTGGATTCGGTATAACACAATACCGCATGGAGGTGTGGTTAATGAGCTGGAATGACTGGATACTGGCGAATGAAATGGCTATCCGCTTGGGCTTTTTTCTGGGTGTATTCACTCTGATAGCTTTATGGGAGATAGTATCACCCAGACGAAAACTAACTCTCTCCAAAGGGAATCGCTGGGTAAGTAATATTAGTCTGGCGGTCCTCAATACCATTATCCTGCGTTTACTGTTCCCGGCTGCTGCCGTCGGAGTTGCCATTATCACCCAGCAACGGGGCTGGGGCCTGTTCAATAACGCCTTTCACGGCATTGAATTGCCGGGTACCATTGCCGTCATACTCGCCGTGGTCATTATGGACCTTGCGATCTATCTGCAACATGTCATGTTTCATGCCATACCGCTGTTATGGCGGTTGCACAGGGTGCATCATGCCGACATGGATTATGATCTGACTACCGGTGCCCGCTTTCACACCCTTGAGGTCATTCTCTCAATGCTCATCAAGTTTGCCGTTATCATTCTGCTGGGACCGGCACCTATTGCTGTTATGATTTTTGAAGTTCTGCTCAGTGCCACATCCGCATTTAATCATGGCAATGTTTACATCCCGGAAAAAATTGATCGTATATTGAGACTATGTATTGTTACACCCGACATGCACAGGGTGCACCATTCGGTATATACGCCGCAGACAAACGCCAATTTCGGATTCAATTTACCTTGGTGGGATCGTTTATTCGGTACTTACGTCGCCCAGCCAATGCACGGACACATCGCCATGCAGATCGGCCTGCAAACGCACCGCAATCCCGCACAGGTCGCAACCCTTAAGGGTATGCTCGGAATGCCGTTCATACGCGAGTCTGGTGGGTAATAAGTTGAGAATCGCCATTAAATCAGTGGTATAAAGATATTTTTGGGAATTACATACTTAATACCGAAGATGTTTGACAAACTACATATAGCTGCTAAAATGATGTTGATCTCTACACACATAGGAGATTTAAGTAGAAAATCCAGTCATTATGGCTGGTCGGCCCTCGGGAATAGGGCTGCTAGACGTGGAGGTAACGAGGTTATTCGGCCTGTGAATCGTCAAATTGATATTTGGGTAGCAAGTATATAATTCCCTAATACAGAGTAGAGTAATGACTACAGAAATCAAAAGGGAAAAGCTGGGAGCGCATCTGAATAAATTCAGTTTAACTAAGATCCGCCTGAATTTAAAATTTGTCGAAGCTGAAATTTCTTTCACGCAAGCGGATCAAGATGCTGCTTGGGAATTACATGTTGAGATGCTGACAAGAATCGTCACTCAGCCTCTACCATCTAATTCAGGAGATGAAAAGACGGCCTTGGACAGCATTTTTGCACTTTTCTCTATTACTCGCGAGATTCTGCGGCGACATGGACGTAAAACGATACAATTTAGTAAGATTGCGATACCAGTGTTGAATCAGATAGTACGACCTTTTACTGCAAAGTGGCATAAGGAGAGTCTGGCAGGAACCTTTCTAGATGCAACTAAAAGAAAAGAATTTCGCATTGAACTGGAAGATTTACAGAATGAATTACGAAACTATAATCGCTTTTTGGCGACAATTGCCGGTGTGGAAGATTTGACTGATTTAGAGCAAATAACACCTTAAAATGATTTATAATATGGTAAAAAATAGGTCTAGTACATGACTAGCGAAACAAAAAATATCTTCATAAGTCATATTCATGAGGACGACGGTGGCCTAAGTAAGCTCAAAAACCTGCTAGAAGATAATGGGATGACCATCCGGGACTATTCAATAAATTCCGACAATCCAAATAATGCTCATTCTGAAGACTATATCAAATCTAAGATTCTAGCACCGCGTATCCAGCAGTCAAGCACACTGGCAGTTTATATTTCCCCTGAAACCAAGGATAGTAAATACGTTAATTGGGAAATTGAGCATGCCCACAAACAAAGGAAACGAATTGTAGGTATTTGGGCACATGGAGAAAAAGGCTGTGAAGTTCCAGAAGCATTGAACAAATATGCCGATGCTGTGATTGGTTGGGAAGGTAATCGTATTATTGATGCGATTAATAGTGAAATTAATGGTTGGGAAAATCCAGATGGAACACAACGTGACACCCGAGGCATCAAACGATATAGTTGTGGCTGAAACCCATAATGTGAAGCTATTCTCTTACGTTGTTGCTCGGGATTATGGTTTTGCACCTAACCCTTTTTTTGGGATATGTACATTGGCTACATGTAAGCCAAGAATTCGAAAAGCAGCCTCCATTGGAGATTGGATTATTGGTACTGGCAGTAAACAAGAAAGGAGGCAAGGACGCCTCGTTTACGCCATGCGTGTAACGGAAACCATGACATTTAATGAATACTGGGAAGATGAGCGGTGCAAATGTAAAAAACCAAACCTGAGAGGCAGCTTGAAGCAAGCATTCGGCGACAATATCTATTTTCAAGACGAAGCTGATCAGTGGCAACAGATGGACTCCCATCACAGCTATGAGAATGGCGAGCCCAATTCGAATAATATTGAGCGTGATACACAGACAGACAAGGTCCTGTTTAGTGCGGAATATGCATATTGGGGTGGTTCAGGACCAGAAATTCCTCAGAAATTCAGCAAAGACTACGAAAACGAAGTTGACATTTGTGCACTTCGAAATCATAAGTGCAACTTTCCAGAAAAACTGGTTAATGATTTTCTTGAGTGGTTCCAGAATCTTGATGCGAGTGGTTATCTTGGTGAACCCTTAGATTGGCCAGAGACAACATAACCACCATGCCTGAAAAATGACCAAACTAAACAAACTGTTGTTTGATGGCACAATGTTTATACGAGATTACATGCGGGAGATTGAATCGACTGATCAACTTCCAAAGGACAATCTGGATCAAATTCTTATGGGTCTTTTCGGTGAAGTCGGTAGCATTATGGCAGCTGCTAAAAAGCATGTCAGAGAAGACAAGGCATATGCCAGATATCAGCAGGCTTTGGAGGAAGAATTCGGTGATGTGCTCTGGTACTTTACTACATTATGTCAGCGTCTTGGTACGGGCATCGACAGTATTTTTTCTGATGTGTCTATGCAGGAGAAATACAACAAGTGTGTCGCCGCAAGCGGCCTGTTGGATGGCCCTATTTCTCACATCTCATCAGCCAGCCAATCGCCTGCATTGAATGAGGCACTGTTGAAATTGGGAGAGGCAATGACGGCATTGCTCAGCATAAAGGAATTAAATAAAAACACACAAGACTCGCTGTTCAGATTCGCAGATCATTACCTACAGGCACTGCAAGTAGCAAAGATGAGCTTTTCAAAAATTGTCCGGATGAATATCGAAAAAACACATGGGCGTTTTCTCAAACAGATTGAGGCTGATTTGCCAACTTTTGATAGCGGTTTTCCAGATGAGGAAAAACTACCTGATCAATTCAAGATAGAAATTATACAAAGAAAAAACAGGCAAAGTTACATGCGATGGAATGGTGTATTTATAGGATCGCCTCTTACAGATAGTATTCCAGATCCTGATGGTTACCGATTTCATGATGTATTTCATCTTGCTTATGCCTCTATTCTCCATTGGTCTCCTACATTTCGTAGCCTAATAAAACAAAAGCGTAAAAGTGATCCAGAAGTCGATGAAGCTGAAGATGGTGGAAGGGCAATTGTTATTGAAGAGGGACTTACAGCATGGATATTTTCTTCATATGCAAAACATCTTAATTTTTTTGAAGGTCACGATAGGGTCTCTTTTGACTTGCTAAAAACGGTGAGTCAATTCGTGCAGGGATACGAAGTAGAACATTGTCCTCTCAGTCTATGGGAGAAGGCAATTCTCAGGGGTTATAGTGTCTTCAGAAAGGTGCGGAGTAATAACGGCGGGATTGTAATTGGAAACCGTAAAGACCGAACTATTGAATATAGATCAATCAATAGGAGTAAATAGGATGACACCAACACAATTCGTAGAGGAGTTAAAGAATCTGGAGTTTGAGAATACATTTAACCCGTATTCTGACCAATGTGATGCTCATGATTTTGATAGTGCCGCAGATTGCCGCTCACAATTATTACAGGAAATGCTTGAAGTGGCGATTGAGCAACCAGTTAACTCAATCTGGATCGGACGCGATCTAGGCTACCGTGGTGGGAGGCGAACAGGGCTTGCTTTTACAGACGATGTGCATATTCAGGTACATGCCAAACGCTGGCAATTATCATCTTCTATTAATCGCTTTACGAAAGGTAAAGCCGTTACTGAACGGACAGCTACTGTGATCTGGGATATGCTTTCATTGATTCAAGAATCTGTCTTTCTCTGGAATGTCTTTCCATTACACCCTCACGAAACAGATAATCCTTTTAGTAATCGATCTCATAATGCTGGTGAACGGAGGGTTGGTGAAGAGTTGCTCTCTGAGCTTATTACCATGCTTGAACCGCAAAGGCTGATTGCAGTTGGTAATAATGCGACGCGGACAGTATATCACCTATGTGGAGAGCATGAGGTAATACCGGTACGGCATCCAAGTTATGGTGGGCAATCTACATTCCTTGAACAAATCAGCAAACTGTATCAACTGCCTGAAATATTCAAATCGCCGTATACCAGAAGACAGTAGTGTGTCAATCTGACTTTTTTCTGTAATGGACAACTATAGCCTCCCATGTTACGCCTTATATCTCAAAGACAGCCGAAGCGTACACTATTATGGCGTTATTCTACCCTGATGCAGATGAGCCCATGAGTGACGATCTAGGCAAACCTCGGCGAATGGTCTGACTGACATGTCCATCGGGTCTAAAGGTGAGAAATGTATTCCTGCTACATAGACGAAGAGCGGCCACTGCGGAACCAAATTCAATCCCAAACAGCCCATAGAAATATTGGTCGGAGTAATAACAGATATAAGCAAACTATTCAAAACGGAGAGGGAACAAGCAGAAATCATACAAATTCTCAGAGATCAGGCAATTGATCTTAACGAGTTAAAAGCAAACGACGCTTACCGAGGGAGAAAGCACTTTGACCCGTTTGCAGACTGTGATTCCGGTTCAACTTCCCTGCAAGGCGGTACTCAACTGTGTTCGCGATCAATTCGGTATACGTCAGTCGTTTGCCGACCATGCGGGAGAACAAGGCATTGATGCGGTCCAAGGCCGGCGCATGGCAATGCCCGTCACCGAGCTGGAAGGTAAACTCATTGACATACTGCTTGGCAGTGTTTCGTGCTCCAGTGATGATACACCCCGTCAAAGCCCCGCCCACACGCTCTCAATGCCATTGGTGCTCGCCATGTCGTTGACAAACTCCTTGGCCGAATGATTGACTGTCTCGTGGGTATAGTAGGCACCGACCGGAAGGCAGGCACGGGACTCATCGGTGCAGACGAGTGCATCCGGGTCAATATGCGCCAAGGCAATGCCTACAACCGTTTCCGCATCCTCAATCGGTACTGCTCGGGCAGTCAACCTGCCCCCCGCCCCGGGCCCGCATACCGATGACCGCCTGCTTGCCCACCGGACCACGCCCGGCGCTCATCTTCTTATGCTCATGCTTGTTGGCTTCCTTGCCGCCAATATGCGTGGTATCAAGTTCCACAATGCCTTTAAGTAACTCCATATCCCCGCCACAAGCCGTGCGCAGGCGGCGCAGCATGAACCATGCCGTCTTCTGTGTCACGCTGATCTCCTTGCTCAGTTGCAGAGAACTGACCCCCTTGCGGGCCGTCATCAGCGAGTAGATAACGTAAAGCCAGATATTCAAGGGGATCGGGGACTGCTCAAAGACGGTCCCCGTGCGTACACTGAAGAGGCTCTTGCCGCAGTCCCGACAATCGTAAAAGCCCGCTCGCTTGCCCTGTCGGGCATAAATGTTCGTGCTGCCACAGGACGGACAGGTCACCGTACCACGCCACCGAACCTGCTCCAGATGCCGACGGGCAGAATCGGCATCTGGAAACCGGCGCATTAACTCATACGTGCTGATCGTGATGTGATCGTTCATCAAAATGTCCCCCTTTCGTGATTGGCTGACCGGCAGATTAACTCGGAATGTTTCCGGTATCAAGTATATAATTCCCATATTTTTAATGTGCCCTTGGCCTGAGATGGGTAAATAGTTTTGGTGCAGCTTTTTGTATCTATTCGTACTTTGCGATAAATTAGGGTATCTGTTAATGGTTTATATGCAGTAGAGAAGCGAGTATGTCGTTGCTCCCAGATTATTTCTCAGATTTTAGTGCCCGACTGCTTAATGAATCTGAGAGTATCAGAAAATTTTTTCAAGGTCACAAGCTAACTGCTGGTGAAAGTAAAGAAGATTTGGTTTCAAAATTTCTTACTAGCCACTTACCTAAAAGATTTTATATAAGTCCGGGACTAATTGTTTCAAAGGAGGGTGAATTCTCAAGTCAGGCAGATGTCACTGCTACAGACCAAATTAATAATGCACCATCTGAAAGGCCGGATTTCATAATTGCTCCTGACTCCATATTATTGCGTTTAGGTCACTATCTGGAGTTGAGTAAAACTGGCCAAATTGGTAGCGGTTATAGAAAACAATTGCACCAAGCGCATGGTGACAATGTACACCTACTTTTGGGTAATGGCATTGAAATATATGATCTTGGGCAGAATAGTCTGCTTGAATTCATAATATTGTATTCTTCATGGTTAAAAGCAGCCGGTAACCGTAGCGCTACTCTTGCTAAATATCTACCTAGTAATGAAGTTTTCGATCATATTATCTAAGCACATAACAAAGAATTTCGGCTGATGCGAGGTGTAGCTGATTTAAGCATTAATCATCTAAAAAAATATAAGGTAATCTAATGAATGTAGAAATAATAACTCAGGAGCAAATCGACAATCGAGCTTATTGGATAGATCAAATAAGCATATTGAGTGGTAATTTTAGGGCTGATGCAGAAAAAGTTGAAGATGAGATCGACAAGGAGATCAAAAATAAAGGTATTAATGCCTTACTCGGACATTTGAGATTATGCAGTGCGATTCCAGAGAGGTATGGTCATGACACAGGTGAAGAAAAATTGTATTCAAAATATACGGATATTGTAATTCATGAGGCGTATCTGTCGATGGGATTCAATAGCGTAGTATTGAAAGAGAGGGCGGATGTGGCTGACGTAGAGTGTCTAAACGATGACTATAGTTTTGTTGCCGATGCAAAAGCATTCAGGCTTAGTCGGACAGCAAAAAATCAGAAGGATTTCAAAGTTCAGGCAATGGACAGCTGGAAGTATGGAAAGCCTTATGCGATGATCGTCTGTCCTGTATATCAGTTGCCTTCTCTCACTAGTCAGATATATCAACAGGCGAGTGTAAGATCGGTTTGCATTGGTACATACACCCATCTTGCAGTATTAGTCCGTTATGCGGAAGAAAATAGTAAAAAAAGTGCGATGGAATTAGTTCTTGAGGTATTCAAAGCAGTTGAAGCTATGAATCCGTCAAAAGAGGCAGCTGACTACTGGCAAATAGTAAATCGCCTTATACTTGATTTTGATAAAAATATTGGTAATTTGTGGCAAGAAGAAAAGCGAGCATCCATGGAATCAATATATTTCAAGGAAAGAGGCCCTAGACTTTTGGGCTTTGGAGCGTAAGCGGATTATGGGGCTTTCAAAAAAACAAGCTATCAGGGAAATTCTGAAAGCCAGTAAAGTAGAAAATAAAATCAGGGTTATTGAATCTGTAATTGATAATGGCCTATTAGATTTGAAAGGAAAAACCAAATGAATAAGAATTATATTAATAAAATTACTCTGGGAGATTGTCTGGAGCATATACCTATGTTGAAGAACAATAGCATAGATTTGCTTTTATCTGATATTCCTTATGGTATAGGCCTGGATGACTGGGATGTTTTACATAGTAATACCAACTCGGCTTTATTGGGTAAATCACCTGCCCAGGAAGGTAAGTCCGGGTTTAGGCGGAGAGGTAAGCCGATCAATGGTTGGGCGCAATCAGATAGAAATATTGGATTAGAATATCAGGAATGGTGCAGAGGATGGGCTACACAAGTTTATCCAAAGATGAAAAACGGATCTTTTCTTTTTATATTCGGTGCCAGGAGAACGGTACATAGAGTAATTAACGCATTTGAAGATAGCGGATTTTTATTGAAGGATACTTTGGCATGGAAAAAGCCGTCAGCACATCATAGAGCGCAGAGAGTCAGCATTATTCTTGAGCGGCGTGGTTTGAGGAAGAAAGCAGCATACTGGAAAGGATGGAGACTCGGGAATTTGGCCCCAATATGGGAACCCATCGCGTGGTTTATGAAGCCATATACTATTGGTGGAACTATCACGGACAATGTCCTGGAAAATGAAGTGGGTGCCATGAACATCGAAGAATGCAGGCTGGATGGTTGCAGCCCAACTAATATGCTCGAATTTGCTTTTGGTAAAGATGAGGTGAGAATTCACGAGGCACAAAAACCCCTTGAATTGACTGAGTACCTGATTAAGCTGACAACAAGGAAGGGTCAAATAGTGTTGGATCCGTTTATGGGAAGCGGTACGACGGCGGTGGCAGCAGCAAGGCTGGATCGAAAATACATAGGCTTTGAGGTCAATCCTGAATTCCATAGCAAGTCACTGGAAAGAATTGAAGGACCAGTCTTGGGTAATGCTGAAGAGTTGCCCATATTTCAGTAAATGCTATTGGAAAAAAATAGTTGACAGGATGGCGCTGCTGCATTGGACGGCGATTTCATTGCATTTCATTGTTACTGAAGTTCGGTCGCTAATGTTTACTCACCCGTTCACAGCCTGTTAATAAAATATCCGTCAGGCCATATTAAGGTATGATGCGCACCCTATGGACTGGTTGCAACTTGTGATTCTGTCTCTGGTGCAGGGAATTACTGAATTCCTCCCTGTCTCGAGTTCGGCCCATCTCATTCTTGTGCCGTATTTTTTGGGATGGCCGGATCAGGGACTGGCTTTTGATGTCGCCGCGCATCTGGGGACACTGCTGGCGGTTATTTTGTATTTTCGCCAATCACTTAAATCCATGTTTTTTTCATGTTTGTCGGTTGTCGCGATCAGGCGTCCGGACCGGGAAAGCCGACTGGCCGGTCTTGTGTTACTGGCAACTTTTCCTGTGATAATTGCAGGCGTAATATTTCATGATGAAATCGCTTCCCGTTTAAGGAGTCCTCTGGTTATCGCCATGACAACCATTATCTTCGGACTTGCCCTGCTATGGGCCAATCGGGCAAGGCCCGATGCCCTGGATGAGTATCAAATCAATATAAAGATTGCCCTGCTGATCGGGCTGGCCCAAGTACTGGCTTTAGTACCCGGTGCTTCGAGATCCGGGATTACAATAACAGCGGCCGTCCTTTTGGGAATGTCGCAGACTGCTGCCGCACGTTTTTCGTTCTTGCTGGCCATCCCGGTGATTTCAGGTAGTGCCTTGTTTGAGGTTATCAATCTGATACAGCAGACTGCTGTAATTGAATGGCAAATTTTATTGGCCGGGATGCTGTTATCCGGTGTCAGTGCCATGCTTTGTATCCATCTGTTTCTGCAGTTTATCGAGCGTGTTGGTTTTACGCCATTTGTTGTGTATCGTCTGATACTCGGTGTTATTATTTTGGCTATATTATAATATGTGTATGAAGGCCAATATTATTATTACTGGTGGTGCAGGCTTTATCGATTCAAATCTGGTTCGCCATGTCTTTGAAAATACCAACTATCATATTATCGTGGCTGACAAGTTGACCTATGCCGGCAATGTGGAGAGTATTGCTGATTTGCTGGAGTCCAGACGGGTCGAGTTGGAGCAATGCGATATTGCAGACCGGCGTGCTATGGCAGATGTATTTTGATCGGTGGAAGCCGGATTATCTGATCAATATGGCGGCTGAAACGCACGTTGATCGTTCCATTGATGATGCGCAGTGTTTCATGCAGTCCAATATCATTGGTGTTTATGTGCTGCTGGAGTTGTTTCGGCAGAGGGCCAGACAAAAGCCGGGGTTCAGGGCCATTCATGTTTCAACGGACGAGGTCTATGGCTCTCTGGGGATTGAAGATTATTTCAGTGAGACTACGCCTTATGCGCCTTACGCGGTATCCAAGATATCTGTTGATCATCTGGTCAGGGCTTGGGTAAAAATTTATGGTGTGCCGGTCATAGTAACCAATTGTTCAAATAACTATGGGCCTTGTCAGTAACCGGAGAAACTGATTCCTCTCATGGTGTTAAATGCCCTGGAGGCGATGCCAATGCCTGTGTACGGTGACGGTCGACAGATATGGGACTGGCTTTATGTGGAAGATCACTGTAGCGGTATCCTGAAGGTGCTGCATGAAGGTAAACCGGTTAAGCAGTATAATATTGGTGGCCATAACGAATGTACAAATCTGGATATCATCAAACGGTTATGCTCAGAGCTGGAACAACATAGTCCGGCTGCAGATAATGAGGCGATGCAGGCCAGAGGGTGTTGTTCATATCAGGTTCTGATTACCTTTGTGGAGGATCGTCTTGGGCATGACAGACGATATGCAGTTGACGCAGGCAGGATCCGCAATGAACTGAGATGGCAACCTGCCCATCGCTTGGCCGACGGCATAGCCAAAACCGTAAAGTGGTATATACAGCACTCCGACTGGTGTCAGGCTGTAACCAAGGGTCGATATGAGCGCCAGCGTCTGGGTGTTGTGAGTTAGTCGGCGATGGATTTTAATGCATGACTCCCAGAGGTATCATTTTGGCCGGTGGCTCAGGTTCCCGTCTTTACCCAATCGCTTTCGGTATCAGCAAGCAGCTGATACCTGTCTATGATAAACCTATGGTTTATTATCCTTTATCTGTCCTCATGCTGGCGGGCATAAGGGATATTCTTTTTATTACGACACCGGCGGACCAGCTGCAGTTTCAACGCCTGCTGGGTGATGGGTCGCATATTGGTATGAATTTTAAGTATGCCGTACAGCCAAGCCCTGATGGTTTGGCGCAGGCATTTCTGATCGGTCGTAAATTCATTGCTCATAACAGTTGTGCATTGGCGCTGGGGGATAACATATTTTTGGGTAATGGTTTGTCTGCCACTTTGCAGCAGGCAGCTGGTAGAACGACCGGGGCAACCGTGTTCAGACATCATGTCGGTGATCCTGAGCGGTACGGAGTGGTTGAGTTTACCGGTGACGGAAGGGTTGTCAGTATTGAGGAAAAGCCCGCTGAACCTCATTCACAGTATGTGGTAACCGGGCTTTATTTCTATGACAGCGATGTGGTCAATATAGCTGGAGAGATAACGCCTTCTCCGCGCGGAGAATTGGAGATTACCGATGTTAATAATGTTTATCTGCAAAGAGGCACTTTGCATGTGGAAAAGTTCGGGCGTGGTGTTGCTTGGTTGGATACCGGTACGAATACATCAATGATGCAGGCGTCTAATTTTATCCAGACCTTGCAGGAACGTCGGGGCCTGATGGTCGGCTGTATTGAGGAGATTGCTTGGGACGAAGGATATATTGATGACGAAGATCTTGCAGTAATAGCGCAGACAATGAAAAAGAGTGATTACGGTCAATATTTGCTGCGACGTTTACAGGAGTAAATCGGTCGGCTGAAGAGGTCAGCAGGCTGCTAGGAAAGCTCTGGTGCCTGCCTGTTCACCGCTCGGAATTTTATGTATTGGTTTGTTGTACTCCTGTGCCCCTTGCTCTGGGGCTGTTTACCGAGGCTTTGTGAGGTTTGCTGGTATAGCAGGCTTGGGCTAATTTGCCGATTCGGAAAGAATCGCTTTTACTTTCTCGAATTCATCGCTGATGTTGCGCAGCAACTCATCCTGGTTTGACAGATCGTCCTTTTGTGCGCTGTATTGCAGTTCCTGAAAATATTCGGCAAGGGTCTCGGCACCCAATGTTTGGCTATGCTGTTTAAGACGCTTTGCTGCTGCTTCCATCGGGTTAGTCAGCTTCTCAGGGGAGGTCTCGTTTTGCCCATAATCAATATGAATGCTTTCGTGTAAAATCTGTTTTTGCTCAATTATGTCAATAAGCCGTTGAAGCTCATCTTCAATGAGATCGTGTAACGCCTTGTTTTCATTTTCAGGTTTTGAGTGAGTCATGTGCGTGTATAATCAGGGCCGTTTGGCTGCGAGTTTCTGGTATCCGTGACCAGTCTAATAATATCATTTAATATTTATTGAGGCTTTCAAAATTGGAAAAACAGCTCCCGCCTGTTAGCCTGCATACGGTTTTGTCTCACGAGTAACATTAGATGTGCGAGCAACACACAAATTCCGGTCTGCGATATAAGGACCTTGTCGCCGGAAGCGGCCTTGAATGTGAGGGGCGTGGAGATACAGTCAAGGTGCATTACACGGGTTGGCTGGAAGATGGTACCAAGTTTGATTCCAGCTTTGATCGGAATGAGGTTTTTTCATTTCCTGTTGATGTCGGATATGTGATTAAGGGCTGGGACGAAGGTATCAAGGGTATGAAGATCGGTGGTAAGCGCAGGCTTATCGTGCCCTCTAAACTTGGCTATGGTTCGCATGGTGTTGGTGATGTAATCCCTCCTGATGCTACGCTGATCTTCGAACTGGAGCTGCTGGAAGTCTCGCGCTAGCCCGGCTATTTTTGTTTAGTCTGGGGGAGATAGTACGATAGCCCGGGGCTGCTCGAAAAAGTAAGGATGTTTCAAACTATATCGGTCATTTCATAGCATGATCAAGGCGTATGGAGGGACTGTGAGAGAATGAAATTCTCTTTGTTTGCCGCGTTTTTCTGCCAGTATCAAGGCGGGCTGTCTTTTTTGTAGCCTGAAATTTTGTGACTTGAGATTGAATAACTCACCATTCGTACAGATGGTACGGATAGAACCATTCGTACGGATAGAGCTTGTAATAGGTAATTCCCCAAGCCATCCCAAGTGTCACCGTGATGACCCAGAACATTGCGTTATAGAGGCGATCCAAGGTGCCTGGATAGTCTTCTCCGTTATTTGGGTTGTTGCCACGTGGTCCGGTGAGCGCATACAACCAAGCCCCCAAATGAGCGTATCCAAATATAGAGAGGATGTATAGCGATTGCTCGTCCCAATCCAGAAATGGATGGAATCTACCTGCTAATAGATAAAACGAGGTCACTCCGTAAGTAATCCAGGTCACGACGAGTACCGCTAGTTTTTTATTTTCAGGGCTCATCATTCAGATGCTATTACGGTAAGCCACTTACTATAAAGTGCGAACCAGATCAGTAAACTGCTGCACGGTAAGTTTGTGATTTGAACTTAGCTGGCGCCTCCAGGTTCGTGCGCCGGGAACCCCCTGGAATAAGCCCGCAAGGTGTCGGGTAATCCGATGCAGGCTGGTGCCATTGGATACCTCTTCATTCATATAGGGGATCAGTTTCTCCAGCACTGTTTTTCTGCTTATCTGTTCATGGTTGCAGCCGTGGAATTGCTGATCGATCCCGGCAAGCATGTAGATATTATTATAGGCTTCTCGTCCGACCATGACGCCGTCAACGTGTTGCAGGAGTCGGTGGCATTCATCCAGGGTCTTGATGCCGCCATTGATAATGATTTCCAGTTCGGGGCATTCGTTTTTCAGTTGATATACTTTTTTGTATTGCAGGGGTGGGATTTCGCGGTTTCTTCTGGGACTGAGTCCCTGTAGCCAGGCTTTGCGGGCATGAACTATAAATGTCTTACAGCCGGTGTCCGCAACGGTTGTGATGAATTCCAGCAGAGCCTCGCTGCTATCCATGTTGTTAATTCCAATACGGTGCTTGACTGTGACCGGAATATCAGCTGCCTGGCGCATGCCGTTGACGCATTCGGCAACCAATCCGGGCTTTGCCATCAGGCAAGCGCCAAACGTGCCATTTTGCGCCCGAGCACTCGGACATCCGACATTGAGATTGATTTCATCGTAGCCATAATCCGCTGCAATACGCGTGCATTCTCGCAGTTCTTCCGGATTGCTGCCGCCCAGCTGCAGGGCGATCGGGTGCTCTGCCGGGTGATATCGCAGTCGGTAGGGGGTGTCGCCTTTTAGTATGGCCCCTGTGGTTATCATTTCCGTGTAGAGCAGGGCGTGTTTAGTGAGGAGCCTTGCAAGGTAGCGGTAATGCCGATCAGTTTTATCCAGCATGGGTGCAATACAGAATGTCCTGTTGGTTACGCTCACGTGGCGCAGGGGAATAATACGGATGGGTTGACATATTCCAGCAGCATCTTTTGTATGGCATTGCGCATGTTCTGTTCGCGTGATTTGTTGTATGACACCATGCCGTCACGCCGCTCCATGCTGAATGCAAGAAGCCTTTCTTTCGGATACAGCTTTGTCATTTGATTGTAAAAGCCCTGTGGCATGCGGAATGTACCGAAGCTGACAGAGTGGATGTTATCGGCATTGATAACGCTGAACAGCTGCTGCAGAAGTCTCTGATACTGTTGCTCAAAGTCCTCACTATCAATCAGCGGGTCAAGCCGCAGGCCGATCAGCCAGCCTTGCTGCTGTAGTTTATCAATCGCGTCCAGCCGCTGTTTGATCGCGGGAACTCCATGTTCAAGTACTTTTGAAACCTCTTCAGGTGTGAAGCTGAATGCAACAACACACTGATGCCAGGTTTCCAGGGCGAGCAGGTTGCGTACCTGAGTACTTTTGGTCCTGAGCTCTAACCAGATATTGGGTATATTTTTCAAGCTGTTTATGAGGGTCTCCGAGAATGAGGAGAGCGGTTCCAGAGCCAGGCTGTCACCGTCGTATCCAGAGAAGAAGTGTACGGCTTCAGTGCGGTGCCGCAGGGCCTGTTGCCGGATGCTGTCGATAAAGTCTTCGTAGTTGACAAATAGTACCGCATAGGCCGACTGATACATACCCTGTAAAAAACAATAGCGGCAATCATATATACAGTTGAGCATGTGTGAGAAATAGTAATTATGCCTTGCGCCAATAGCATAACCCGGAGGGGCAGGCAGGATTTTTTTGCCGCGCTTTTCTGCCAGTATCAAGGCGGGCTGTCTTTTTTGTAGCCTGAAGTTTTGTGACTTGAGATTGAATAACTCACCATAATGTCGGCATTCAACAATGGTTCGACCCTTGAAATGTCGGAGGATTTTCCGGGTACGCGGGTGACCTCGGATCGCTTCTTCAATGTAAAGTGTGGAAAACATTCTAGAGCCTCACCGGCAGATTTTTTAGTTGATTATCCAGCCATCGAATAAATGCCTTACTCGAATCAATCCCGGTTGGAATAATATCCGCCAGCTCTGCGTCGGGCTGTAGCGTATGATAACATTGTAGCAGATCAGTAAGCTGTTTTTTCTGATAGTTTGTGAAATGCCACTGTTGCGTAACCTGAGGGAATAGGATGCAGGTGTTATCCACTAACTGTGCACGGTATTGTCTGAGTTCATCGGCAAGGCGCATGATGGTTTCTGCATGAGGGGCCAGTAATGACTCTGCTTCACGGTCTTTCATAAGTCTGGCAGGCTGTGCCGTGTTATCGGATATAACCTTGATTGATTGGCAAAGCTCTATGGTGGTAAAGCGTGTTGCCGTGTGTATAAAGGCGCTGGCTTCCATATCAACCATACATTTTTCGGGATAGTCTTCGGTGGGTCGAACCAGCGTCAGCAGGCAATGGCTGCCGAGAGAGGTATCGGCAAGCTGTGGCGGATAATAACGATGTCCGGTTGCGTGATCTTCAATACGGTTTGCAAGATAGCATTCTCCGATGGAATAGCTGGCATGTCCGGCCATGCCGATGTTCAAGATGATCGGATTGGGTATATTCAGCATGCCGCAGGTCCAGCCAATGGCTGATGCCGTGTTGATTTTGCCGATGCCGGACTCAATGAGGAATATGTCATCTTTTTGAAAGCAGGCAAAGGCGTTGATGTTGTGTTGTCGTTTTAAGGCGCAATGCCGGATAAATGCACGGGCCTCTCCATGCAGTGCCGTATGGATAATTAACATGCTGCGGCCCCTTTAACAAGCAAGCGGCCACGCTCTGTAATATGTTGTTGCAGCTGCCGTTGATAGCGTGATACTTCGTCCGATTTACCACGCTTTTGCGCACCATTGATGTAAATGCGTGCTTTCCTGATGAGCATGTCCAGAGTAAGCTGTCTGTTTTCCATGTTCAGGTTGCCGCTGTGCAGTATGCTCTGCATTGCCTGTATCCGAAAGCGGTCCATGCCTTGGTATTTGCGTGAGAGTTGGTCCTGATGTCCTCCATATTTGATGGTTAAGGGTATGTCTGTGTACAGCACCGGATGTACTGAACAAATACGCAGCCACAGGTCATAGTCTTCGCAGGCCGGTAGTCGGGTATCAAACATTCCGATTGTTGTGGGAATATCACGATGGAGCATGGCGGTTGAAGGTGAGATAACGCACATTGGCAGGCAGTTCGGGTATATCCAGCCCCCTTGTTTGCGGTGCTTTTTCATGGGATTGACCCGCCTGTTGTTGCGAATCCAGAGTTCTTCGCCGTGGCATAGTTGATATTGCGGGTGTGCATTTACAAGCCTCAGCTGTGTTTCAAGTTTATGAGGCAACCATTCGTCATCATCATCCAGAAAGGCCAGCCATTCGCCGGAGGCCTTTTCTATGGCAGCATTGCGCGCAGCACTTATTCCTTGATTGATCTGATGCAGGACGGTTATTTCCCCCGGCAGCGTTGTCAGATAGTCCCAGGTGGTATCATCGGAACCGTCATTTACAATAATGACTTCATCGGCAGGCCGGCCCTGACTAAGTACCGAATCAATCGCTCGCGGCAGCAGCTCCGCACGATTGTATGTCGTAATAATGGCGGATACGGTGGTCATCGGGGGAAGCGCCGTATCCCGGATTCCGTTGCAACACCATTTAAGCACACATCCCAAGGGTTGATCTGGAACTCGACCTGCTGAATATCCAGCGCGACAGCCCATAGAGCAGGACGAGTCAGAGCCGGGTGGCGGTTAATAAAACTGAAGGTACGGTCATAAAAGCCACCGCCCATTCCCAGCCTCTCACCGTTTAATCCGAATGCTAATAGCGGAGTGACGACGATATCGAGCCGACGTATCGGGATATGTGCCCTGACCGGCAGGTCAGGTTCAGGAATGCCAAAACGATTGGGTCTCATTTTGGAGTGCCGGGTAAAGGCCTGAAAAACCATTTTTTGAAATGGTCGGGATAAAATTCTGGGGAGATAAACCCGTTTATTGGCTGCCCAACAGATTTCTGCCAGCGATAACAGGCTGATTTCATGTCTTACCGGGAAAAACAGCCCTATATGTCTGTAGCGGAGGAACTCCGGTGTGCCGATAAAGTATTTGATTGCCTGTTTGGTCAGTGTGTCTCTGTCAGATTCGCCCAGAGCCATCATATTCCGGCGCATCTGACGGCGTATTATGTGGTTATTCTGGTCAGACATTCGCGCAATGATAGACCTGATAGCTTAGCGGGTTCCGAATGAGTCCGTTTTCTACGCGGATTTGAGTTCATTGATTCCGATGATACGCCTTTAATCAGAGTTTCCCTAGATAATCATATCCGGGACAACGAACCAAGTGTCCTCCGCTCGGCCGTCGCAAGGCATGCACCCTTGAACCTGAGTTCAAGTGGTGACATGCGAGAGACCGCAGGCTTTCCTCAGGAATCCGAGGATATGCACAAAGGCCTCAAAGCATCGTCTCCTTAATCGGAGATTAAAGGCTCAAGAGATTGCATCAAGCTGACGAACCTCGCAGAGGACGATTACAGGATAACAAAAAGGATTTATGAATAGCAAACCGATATTCTGACTCCAGCGGTTCGGTGTGAGGCAGTATATTTGCGGACTGATCAGCCCGGTTCGGTACCTAGGGTTCGATGTGATTTATTTTCGCGAACCCGGTTGAAAATCTCCCGGGCTAGATGTGTGTGTGCAAGCAGGCGAAATTCGGGGTCGGACATAATCCTGGAAAATATTTCTTCATTGCCCTCCATGCGCGCGATAAACAGTTGATCCAGAGTGTTATCCAGATATGAGGCAAAGTTCGGGAAATTGTTGGCGCGTGCTGCTTCCACAATATCCTGATTTTTCTCTGCTGAAGCCCGCACCTGATCGAAAAACAACTGGTCAGCTCTGGTGAAGTCTGTACCAAAACGTTCATTGAGGTGATCAATCAGGCTCGACAGCTTGACTTCTTTATCTCTGCCTCGGCCTGTGCCGACATCGGTCGGTCCTTTCAGGGGTTCTGCTATGCCTTCCGGGAGCTTGATGGAATTTTCGGACATCTGCTGGAGTCGGAAATATTGCAGTGCCACTTCATCATCCAGAACAAAGGTTCTGTTATTGCCTGGGGGCGGCAGTTTTGCCAGAAGATTTCTTGCGAAGGTGTAGAACCGCTCAAGATCGGTATCTGGATAGGGTATGATCTGTGACAGGAAGGCATAGAGATTTCGATAGGCTGTCAGTTGTCCGAAAAACTCTTCCTGTTCTTCCTCTTTGCGGTTTTTGAAGTTTTCAATAACAGCATCAAGGACAGCATTCATCTCGCGATGATCGGCGATTGAGTGGTTGCGTTTGCCGTGATACCAGAGCTTGGTAAATGTAGTCACATCGGTTGGTGTGAAGATAGCCCATTCAAACAGGTGGTGTTGCAGCTCGGAGAGTCGGTGCGGTTCGGCGTTCTCTCCGATAGGTGTTGTCTCATAATAGGGCTTGAATGCTTTGTAAATGTCTTCTGCCTCATTGGCGAAATCGAGAACGAAGATACGCGATTTACCGGGCGCAACCCGATTGAGTCTTGAGAGGGTCTGAACCGCCTGAACACCTGCCAGCTTTTTCGCCACATACATTGTCTGTAAAAGAGGCTGATCAAAGCCGGTTTGATACTTTTCTGCGACCAGAAGCACTTGATAATCGTTGTCTGCGAAGGTATCCGGCAGCGCAGTTTCAGCAATACCGTCGTTCATTGCTACCTCGGTATATGACGAACTGGGATCATCCGGGTCCACGACCGTGCCGGAAAAGGCTACCAGTGAACGGATGCCGGTATAGCCCTGCTCGTCAATGTAGCGATCAAAGGCGAGTTTGTATTTTACGGCAGCGAGGCGAGAGCTTGTGACAACCATAGCCTTTGCGCGTCCGCCGATCTCGTTTTTCACATAAAGCCGGAAATGTTCAATGATGACGGAAATGACCTGCTCTATATTGACAGGATGAAGCTCCCGGTAGCGCGTGAGAACCTTTGCGGTTTTCCTGCGTGGTACATCAGGATCGTCTTCAATCTGTTTGATGAGTCCGAAGAAACGTTTATAGGTGATGTAGTTCTGAAGCACATCCATGATGAAGCCTTCCTCAATAGCCTGTCGCATGGTGTACTTATGGAACGGGGACTCCCCGGACAGGCCGGGTTCGTCAAACAAGGCCTTGGTCTTGAATTTCGGCGTAGCTGTAAAAGCAAAAAAACTGATATTAGGCTGGCGTTTCCGTTTCAGTGCGTCGCGTAGTACCGCCGCCTTTGCATCATCGGAGAGGTCACTGTCCTCTTCTTCGGAAAGTTGGGCAGCAATGGCTGCTTCAATCCCTTCCTTGTTCAGCATACCTCTGAGGGTAGCCGCGGTTTCTCCGCTCTGGGATGAGTGTGCTTCATCAACGATAACGGCGAAGCGTTTACCCGCGGTATTGATTTTCACATCGTCTCCCTTATCCTCAAGGGTTGTAAGTGCACGTGAGATGAAAGGGAATTTCTGTATGGTGGTAATGACGACAGGCGTACCTTCAGACAAAGCACGGGCGAGTTGCTGTGTGTTTTCGTCAATTTTCTCGACTACACCGGTCTTGTGTTCAAACTGGTATATCGTTTGTTGCAACTGTTGGTCCAGTACACGCCGGTCGGTTACCACGACAACAGAGTGAAACACCTTTTCATCATGCTCGTCATGCAGGCTGGCCAACCGATGTGCAAGCCATGCAATTGAGTTTGATTTGCCCGAACCGGCCGAATGCTGGATCAGATAATTTCGACCTGAGCCATGCTCTTTTGCATGTGCGACCAGTCTCCGAACCACATCAAGCTGGTGATAGCGTGGAAAGATCATCGTCTCTTCCCGTCGGGCCTGTATCCCCTTATAGGTTTTAACGCGCCTCTCTGTCACCTCAAGGTGCATAAAACGTTGCAAAATCTCCAGCAGGCTGTCAGCCTGTAGCACCTCGTCCCATAGATAATGTGTCCTGTGGTTTCCTTCAACCGGCGGATTGCCCGCTGCGTGATTATTGCCCCGATTGAAAGGCAGGAAAGAGGTTTCCTTGCCATCCAGGCGAGTTGTCATCCACACTTCATCCGGATCTACTGCAAAATGGACTAGTGCCCGTTTTTTGAAATCGAAGAGCAAATCATTCCCGCTTCGCTCATTCATATATTGATGTTTCGCATCAATAGCGCATTGCCCGGTCAACGGATTTTTAAGCTCGGCAGTGGCGACAGGGATGCCGTTCACGGCAAGTGTCACATCAATAATGCAACGGCGATTTTTACCGTCCGTGTGTTTGAGTACTGAAGTAAAAGCAACTTGCCGGGTAACGGTCAGCCGGTTCCGGGCATAGTTTTGAGCAGCTTCGGGATTCATGGCAGTGTTAGGTCGGAACCAGGCCATACGGAATATTTTGCCGTAGCACTTGAAGCCGTGGCGCAGAATGTGAAGTGTGCCCTTGAATTCTAACTCCTTTGACAAGCTGCTCAGCACGGTCGCATTGGTTTTCTCTTCAAGCAGCTTTTCAAGTGACTTCCATTTTGTCGCCTGGCTGTTTTTGAGAAAACCGCAAACATCGTCGGGGAAAAGTGCAAGTGCTTCATCAAAGGCATCGGGCCTACGCTTCTCATAGCCACCTTGAGAGGTCAGGCTATGTTCGATAGCGGTTTCAAAAGCAAACTCGGTGTGCGCAGGCATGGCTTAAGATACAGGTTAAAATTTATAGCCGATGCTGAGTGCCTTCAGCATGGCAAAGGTATTGTCATTCGGAACGGAAAAGTGATCACAAACATCAGGCAGTTTGATTTTAGTTGAACTTGGTGCCGGTTGTTCATTAGTGACGACAGTTTTTCCGGTTGCTATGCCGTGAGCGACCAGCCAGCCATCCGCACCTTGGGCGAACTCGGCCTTCTTGTCCGCATTGCTATATTGCAGATGGGAGTTGATCCAGGATATGACCTTCTTATAGGCTTTGGTGACCTTGGGATCGTCACTCGTACGAAAGAAGCCTGCCGGAACTGATTGACGAACCCATTGCTCCAAGTCATCTTTGCCGCGCAGTAATTCCTGTTTGACCCGATCAATACTGTGGATATTCTTGCGCGAATGGTGGCGCAGGATGCTATCCCAAAAACCCGGACAGATAGCAAAGGCATAGTACTGGTTTTTAGCCGTGATCAGTACATCCGAGTCAATCAGGTAGCCGTGCTCAGCGCTCATGGCAGCATGATGTCCAATTTGCGCGCATATTTCTGGAAGGCGTTGCCGCTCAGTCCGGTCAGGTCATAGGCCTCCTTGAAGCCGATACGCCCCTCCTTGGCTGCCCGGATGATCTGGCTGGCAAACAGCCGACCAACCTTGGTGTTCTGATTATTATAGAAATCCCCGCCGCCTGCTCCCGTTTGCCGGCCTTCGTTTTGCGTATAGCTACGGTAAAAGTCGAAAAATTTCTCACGCTCCACCAGATGCAGATCCATCGCCCGCCGCCCGATCACTATGGGGCTGACCTTAAAGTGCCTGGCCAGATTCCTGAAAGCCGTGTCGATGTCGCTGGTGGTTTGCCAAGCATCTCGCAATTGATCAGCAGGTACGAGAAATTCGGTCGCCGCTTGGTCGCAGAATCGTTCCACATCATGATCATCGGGGGGCTGCAATCCTTGGAAACCGGACAGGCCTTCACCGGCATCGCCCAACCACAGGTGCGCCAGCTCATGGGCGAAGGTGAACATCTGGGCGGACTTTGCATCAGCGCCGTTGACAAAGATCATCGGGGCATAAGGATCACTCAAAGCGAAGCCGCGAAACTCGTTCACATCCAGCTTGCGCCGGTTGTTGTTGCCGACAACACCATTGATCACTACCATGATGCCAAGCTCCTCAATGGCGTTGCGCAGTTCGCTTATGGCGGCCGTCCAGTTCGGTATCTGCTTCGTCCGACCATCTTTCAGTCCAAACACCCGGCGCATCTTCCGGCCTGTGACCGCCGGGTCATCCGAAAGCTTGGCGGTACCGATACATTCCAGTGGTCCCACCCCGGTCTCAATCCGCTCTTCCCGCAACCAGGCTTGTCGCCTCAGCATGAGGTTGACGGTATCCATCAGTTCGGGGCTTATACCTTGGGGACGTTGATTTTCGACCGTGCGGAAGTCCGTAAATGGCAGCGACATCTCCGGTGGTTTGGGTAGAAACAGGAATCCGAACGGTACCCGCGTTTTCTTGGCGAAGTCCTCCAGCTGTTTCATCGTGGGTCGGCTGGTTTCGGCTTCCCATTCCTTCAATTTCGGGAACTTGCTCCGCAGGTCAGACAGGCTGAACCCGGCACGCTCCCGCGCCCAGCGAAGGACTTCGGGGCTGACCGCTATTCTGTTCATACTCAGGATATTACAGGATATTCGGGTATTATGCCTTCCTGTTCATGCTAGAGAAAACATGGGTGGCAGAGATATTACCTGTTAGTTTCACCCGCATGGAATCTAGCCTCGGAGCACTTTAAATGGTCAGAGACATTGACAAGTATCACTTTAAAAAAGGGAAATAAAATTATTCATACGGGAATAACCAATGGTCTTGAAAGGCGGGAGCAGGAACATAAACAGACTTATGAAGATGACGGTCATATCCCAAAAGTGGGGCATGCCACAACCCTGGATGCAGCATTGGCATGGGGATCAGAACAGACAAAAAGGGGCAACCTGACCAGAAAATCGACCGGAAGAAAACGGAGCTGATTATGGAGACAGGTTTTTGCCGAGGAATCGGATTTAGCTCAAGCAGGTCGTGTTCTGAATGTTGCGCCGCATGTTCCAGCCTCCTATACTATAATCTTGACCGCGACCAGAGAGCCGTTCCCAAAAGCGGCCTAACCCTTACGGGCTGGTCGTTCCGAATCGTCAAGGCCAGTGTTGGACTTTTAGATCAGCACTGGCCTTTATTTTTTCATATTTCAAAAATCTGGACATCTGCCGACCCGGAAGCGTGTTCGGTATAGCCAAACATTATTATGTGGCCACAGAGCGAATTTTGGCATCATCGATCTCAATGCCTGCCGTCTTCATTCGTGTCGCGAGCTTAATTGCCACTTCCTTTACGTGCTCATTGAATTCCAAGTAAATGATGCCACTGACATCGCTCGGTATTTCGAGTGCCCCCTTCTTGAGGATCACCATGCGTTCCCGTCCAAGAGATGCCAGCACCATGCCAAGTTCCAGGATGACGTTTTGACGGGCGCGCGGTTGTCGATCTTCAGCCTTTTTGTCCTTGGGATAACCAAAGTCATCGGGAGTGAGAAGAACAATACCGAAGGCGGCTTCTTCGTAGATTTGCTGTTCGAGTGCCTCAATGAGAGTTTTCGATTCTCCGTCGTTGTTTTGAAGGATATACGGGTCCAGTGCAAGCCGCCGCAGGATGAGTTCAAGCTGTTCAAGTGCTGTCGGGTCGTGGCCGTGGACTACAAATATCTTTGTTTTTTTGTCTTTCGGCGCAGCGGTACTCGGCAGGCTGGGTTCCGTGCCTCCGGATGTAAAGATTGCTTCAAGCTCAGTTTTCGCTTTTTCTTTCCCCTGGCATTGGATCGTGCCTGTGCGGGGCCAGTAGTTGAGTGTGCCTTTTTGTTGAGACTTGAAGGTGTACTTATTAGGGTGCTTGCCCTTATTGTCTTCGATCCAGTTTCCTATGATGCCACTGGCATCAATAAGACGGCGGAGTTCGTCAATCCCTTTGTGATATTTAATTTTCATTTAGTTCTCCTGTTTTTCCTGTGACGGCGGCGGTGATAAGTGCCGATCTGTATTCTTCCAGCTGTGTAATGCTGTCTTTAACTTTTTCAACGGTCTGGTCAATTTGAGCAGTTTTCTCATCCAAAAACCGTGCAATCTGCTTTTGGATTTTGAGTGGAGGAATAGGTGCCCTCCAATCTTTGATGAAGCTCTCATCAATACGCTTTTGTCCCCCAGATCCATACATTTCCGACTCTCCAAGCTTTCGGAAGTCATCTGCGAGCGAGATATAGAAGAGAAAATGCCCGTACATACTTGGCCCTGGACGGAGAATATGAAGTTCAGTTGTCCCAAACCCCACTCCACTTGTAAGCCCTTTGGCAAGAGCTCCTTTTCCATTTTCGAAGCAAGGTGTAATCTTCGCAACACAAACGTCGCCGTCAGCAAAATAAGTGTAGCTGTCGTAGACATCTCCTAGCTCTCGCACATCGTCAAGATTTAGGCCTCCATATTCACTAACGGCTTCCATGGGAATAAACATTAATTTCATTGACAGCTCTGGCTACAGTGGTCGGTGTACTCATAGAGGTTCCATTGATGCTTATGCTGGTAGCAATTTGCAAGCGCACATGTCATATTTTTGATGAATGTCACTTGGGTTATCCTCAATGTAAAACTTCTGTATTGGCTGATGAGGTATAGAATAAAAATCTGATAATCACTTGTATTTTGATGGCAAAAGCTATTGCCTGCAGTGTATATGAGGGTTTTCGGTATAGTTTTTCTGGCTACTTGCTAAATCCAGATTCCCACAATAGTAAACAGGACGAGTAATACCAGCAGCCTTTCTATCAGATTCCCGGTCAGCCATGCACCGATATTTCGAGTATTTATCGGTATCCAGCTCAGAATGGTAAATGGTAGGCATGTGATTTCATAGGCGCGTGCTGCGATGTTGCGCACATTGTCGGCAATTTTTGGTACTGCCTTGCGGTAAAGCCATTCGGAATCCAGATTCACCGAATGTAGCTCCGCCGGCGCATAGCGTCTTTTTTCCATCCAGATAAATGCGAGTGCGGCAAAGCATAGGAGCTGTAGTTGTGCGACGACATGCGTGGTGTCGTAGGGCCAGTAATTGACTTCCCACGGCAGCAGTGCATAGAGGTATTGCGGAAAGATGCCAATCAGGATACACAGTACGGCGGCAATCAACATCGCAACAAGCATGTTCGCCGGTGCTTCCCGGGTGCGTATGCCGGAGTCATGGGAAAAGAAGGCAAAGTATGGTACCTTGATGCCGGCGTGGTGGAGTACGCCTGCAGAGGCGAACAGTAACGCCAGCCAAACATATTGATGCCCTTCTTCAAGCAATGCTGTCATCACAAAAGATTTGCTGACGAAACCGCTGAACAGCGGCAGTGCCGAGATCGAGGCTGCGCCGATAATACACAGCACGGCGGTTTTTGGCATGGTTTTGTACAATCCTCCCAAGTCGGAGGCATAGACATGACCGACCCGGTACAGGACAACGCCCATCGACATGAACAGCAGTGATTTATACAGGATATGTGAGAAGGCATGTGCAACCGCTCCGTTCAGTGCCAGTGCCGTACCGAGGCCAATACCGGTGACCATAAAGCCAAGCTGGTTAATCAGGCTGTAGCTCAATACCCGTCGTAAGTCATTCTCAATCACGGCATAGAAAATTGGGAAACAGGTCATAACCGCGCCGATATAAATCAGAACATCCGTGCCGGGAAACCCTCGCGCCAGCGTATAGACGGCAACCTTGGTGGTGAATACGGATAAAATGGCGGCGCCTGTCGGCGTGGATTCCGGATAGGCATCGGTCAGCCAGTTATGCAGAAACGGAAAGGCACATTTGATGCCGAATGCCAGCAGGATTAGCCAGCCCCCTGTGCTTTCGATACCGATAAAGTTGAATTCCAGTGAACCCGTGTCACGGTAGTGAATCAGTGTGCCGGTCAGTAGCAATACGCCGGAACAGACCTGAAAGACCAGATAGCGCATGCCCGCTCGGGTGGCGCGAACACTGCGTCTGGCCCAGATCAGGAAAACAGAACTGATGACCAGCAATTCCCAGAAAATGAACAGCGTTATCAGGTCGCCGGCGAATACTGCTCCCAGCGCACTGCCTGCGTAAATCAGGCCGGCAACATGCTGCATGGTATCTTTCAGGTGTAGCGTGTAAATCACCAGCACAAGGGCGACGATGTGAAATATGTAACCGAATACCAGACTCAGCCGGTCGCTACGCATCAGGGTGAGATCGAATTCAAGCAGTGATATGTTGAGCAAAACCCCGGTGGGTGCATCCAGCCACAGGTGCAGGCCACCGAGCAGCGGTGCCAACAGCATCAGGGTGCTGCGTAGATGACCGCGGGTTACCAGCGCCAGCAGTGCGGCCAGCAAGAAGGGAATAAACGGTGGCAGTTCACTCATCCACATCGTAATAGTCTTCCTTTCTCATCAGCAGCCTGCGCAGAAGATGTGAAACCACTACCAGTACGACAAAAGCCACAAAGCCATATAGGGCGTAAAAGCCCGGCAGCTTTTCCCAGTTTGTGTAAATATGCCGGTGGATAACAAAGTCCACCATGAACAACAGGCCGCATAACGCATAAAAAACCTTGAGCAGTTTTTCCACGTTTACCGGTTTATCGAAAAAATACTTTTTTTCAGTCGTCGGATTTTTATCCATAGTGTCCTCTATCGGGTCGCTTGCTGGGCGAGAGAGTAAAAAGGTTCGGGATTAAAAAACAGATAGATACAGGCCAGTGACGGTATCAGCATTCCGATCAGGCAGGTAGTCGGTGCCTCTCTGATCCGCTTGTCGGCTGCGCCGTTTGGGCCGGGAAAAAATGCTCTGGCAGGAATCGCCAGCAGGTAAATAATATTTAATAATGAACTTATCATCAATACCGCCAGCATGGCCCATTGACCGGCATCCACCGCGCCCAGCGCCAGATACCACTTGCTCCACATCCCACCAAAGGGCGGTAAGCCGATAATGCTGGCCGATCCGATTGCAAAGAATATAAATGTCAGTGGCATCTGCCGCCCCAATCCGTTTAATTCAGAAACCTGTGTCTTATGTGCAGCGACCAGAATCGCGCCGGCGGCAAAAAACAGTGTGATCTTGGCAAACGCATGCATGGCGATATGCAGAGAACCACCCAGCAATCCCATCTGATTAGCGAGTACGGCTCCTGCAACGATGTAACTCAGCTGGCCGATGGTGGAATAGGCCAGACGTTCTTTCAGGTTATCGCGAGTCATGGCGATTAGTGATGCCAGTAAAACAGTCATAGTCGGTAACCAGATAATCCATATACCGGCACCGGTTGACATAATAAAGTCCGGGCCAAAGATATAGATGGTGATTTTCAGGATACTAAAGACACCTGCCTTGACAACAGCCACGGCATGCAGCAGGGCGCTGACCGGTGTTGGTGCCACCATCGCCGCGGGCAACCATTTATGCAGTGGCATAATCGCTGCCTTGCCAATACCAAGAATAAACAACAGGTATAAAGGCATGGCCCATGTCGGGGAAATCCGGCCTGCCATAATGCCTTTTGCAGTAAAGTCCAGCGTACCGGTCTGCGACCAGATAATGATCATCGCCGGTAACATCAAGGCAATGGATGTTCCCATGAGGATGCCTAGGTAGACCCGTCCGCTGCGACGTGCCTTGATATTTCCCGAATGTACGACAAGCGGATAGGTCGATAAGGTCAGAAGCTCGTAGAACACAAATAGTGTCAGCAGGTTGCCGGCAAAGATAATGCCCATAGTGGCTGCAATGGCAATCGCAAAGGTAGTGAAAAAACGGGTCTGATTTTTTTCATTATGGCCACGCATATAGCCAATGGCATAAATACTTGTCACCAACCACAGTAAGCTGGCAACCACGGCAAACAACATACCCAGTGGTTCAACGGAAAAGACGATAGTCAGACCGGGTATCGGTTCAGCCAGGACCAGCTCTTCGCTCTCACCGAACTGAAAGCATCGGTAGATCCGGTAAACCACGCCTATCAGAATAGTGGCGGTAATCAGTGTGATCGCTTCCCGTACATTGGGCCAGTGTCCTGAGCGGCTGATGATAACGGCGCCGATGAGCGGTATCAGCATGGCCCACATAACATAGTCTGCGATGCTCATGGTGTTGCCAGCCCCAGGCTGTTTACGGCCGCTTTGGCGGCACCAACAGACATTCCAGTATCCAACCCCAGATAAATGCAGGCAGTCGCCAGTATCCATATCGGCACAATTAAAGCCGGGTTGCGTTCAATATGATCGGTACCATACGGCGCAGCCGGCATGGTTGTCGGTTGAAAATAAAGTGTTTCGACCAGTTTCCAGACATATATGATCGCCATTATTGAGCCCAGTACGACAACGCCAACAATCCACCAGGCCTGTTGTTCGACTGCTGCCAGTACCAGATACCACTTGCTGATAAATCCGACAGTTCCGGGTACGCCGATCAGACTTAGTCCGGCAATTACGACGGCTGTGAATGTCAGTGGCATATGCCGGCCCACGCCGCTCAGCGCAGCAATGCGCAGACTACCGGTCTGATATAAAAAAATACCTGCCGCCATAAACAGTGCTGACTTGATTAGTGCGTGATTGAACATGTGAATCATGGTTGCCATCAGCCCGGTTGCTGACAACAGGCCGATACCCATCATGAAATAACCGACCTGCGACAGGCTGGACCAAGCCAGCAACGGCTTAACGGCAGTCTGACGGATTGCCTGGGTTGCGCCGTGGATGACGGCGATGGCACCGAATACGATGAGCAGCTCATTCAGTAGTGTTTTCAGGGAGTACTCCGGGGTGAACACGGTAAATACTGAGCGGGCTATGACATACACTGCCACCTTGGTTGCCGTACCGGCAAGAAAGGTCGATACTATGATCGGGGCGTAAGTGTAGGCACGAGGCAACCACTGATGCAGAGGAAACATCGCGGCTTTCAGCGCCATGCCGACAAAGATAAAGCCAAATGCGGTATGGATGGTTTTCGTGTGTTCCGAGCCGGATAGCCGAATGGCTAGGTCTGCCATATTCAGGCTGCCGGTTGCGGCATAGGCTAGGCCGATACCAATCAGAAAGAAGATCGCACCGATGGTACCCAGTATCAGGTACTGAAATGAGGCGATCAGTGCCCGGTGGTTATGTCCCATGCTGATCAGCGCATAAGTGGATAGCGAGGATATTTCCAGAAATACAAACACATTGAATATGTCGCCGGTCAGGCACATACCAAGCAGACCCAGAAAACACAATAGATAGGCTGCATAGAAAAGTGCCTGCTTATTTTCGGGAATATCTGCGGCAACGCTATATCGACCATAAATGGTGACCAGCGTGCCAATCATGCAGATGATAACGGCCATCAGTGCGTTAAGGCCGTCAATTGTATAGGCAATCCCCCATGGTGGCGCCCAGCCACCGAGTTCATAATGAATCAACTCGCCGTCAATGACATCGCCTAGGATACTCAGTGATATGGGCAGGCATAGGGTCATGACTGCCATAACCAATGTCCAAGATGAGCGCCCGTTAGGTAATAGTGCCGCTACCGGCGCTGCCAGTAACGGTAACGCTACCAGCAGAATGCCAAAATGCTGGCTTACCATTCCTCCACATTCCCGTTTTGATGTCCCTCGCGCTCCAGCAGTTCATCTTCGTCCACCGTGTTACAGGTTTCCTTGATACGCACGATTAACGCAAATGCCATAGCTGTTGTTGCAACACCTACTACAATGGCGGTTAGCATGAGAACCTGTGGCAGCGGATTGGAATAGATCGTAAAGGTCTCTGCAGCAATTGGTGCGGTGCCGTCGGTGATCACACCCATGCTGATATACATCAGAAACACGGCGGTTTGCAGAATATTTAGTCCGGCAACTTTTTTAATCAGGTTATTATGGCCGATAATCATATATAGGCCGACCATCGCAATCACAATGGCGGCCCAGTAATTGTAATGGGATATCCAGTGAATACTGATGTAATTAATCATCCCGTTTTCCTGTTGTTGTGTTCTGTGTTGCTAGCGGGCGACCGGCAAAGGCATCAAAGATCAGTAGCATGGTTGCGCTCACGGTAAAGCCGACGCCCAGTTCAACCAGAATAATGCCTGTATGCTGACCATGAATCGGCGTATCAGCAAGTACGCTGTAGTCCAGAAATTCGCCACCCATAAGCATAGTGACCACACCTGTGCCGGCGTAAAGCAATACGCCCAGACTGGCAAGCAGCTTTAAAATCGGTCGAGGGATTACCTCATTGCCGGCTTGCAGGCCGAAGATCAGGCGATACAGAATCAGTGCACTGCTGAAAATCACACCTGCCTGGAATCCGCCTCCCGGGCTGTAATCGCCATGAAATTGTACATAGAGCGCAAACAGGATAACCAAAGGAATCAGCAGTTTGGCTACAATGCGCAAGATGATATTGTCTTTCATCAGATATCCTTATCCCCGGTACCGGCGGGTTCCGTTACCAAGCAGTAACATCACGCCGATGCCCGCCGTAAAGATCACGACCACTTCCCCCAAGGTATCGAAACCACGATAACTGGCCAGTACTGCGGTTACCATATTGGGTACGCCGGTCTCGTTGCGGGCTTCCGCAATATAGCGATCAGCGACATGCTGTTGCGCCGGTGCCTCAATATCGCCTACCGGGGGAATATCATGTATGCCATAAAGCAAAGCGGCACCGGTCAGCAGCACGATGATCAGCGGTCTCCATTGCAATCCGGCGGCCTTTTTCTCATACCGAATGCGGGTCAGTGTCAATGTTACCAACATCAGTATGGTTGCTACCCCGGAACCGACTGCCGCTTCGGTAAAGGCTACATCCGGAGCGTCCATGACCATGAACAGACCAGCCATCAGCAGGCTGTACAGCCCCAGTATCATCGCCATGGATAGCAGGTCGCGCAGCCGCAGAATGGTGAATGCCATAACAGTCAGGAACAGTAGCAGCACCATGTCAATGATAATATCAATCACCGGTATCATCCTCTACTAGCCGGTCTTTGCTCCAGGGTTGGATTTTCTCCTGCCAGGCAGCGTTGGCCAGTGAAAAACCGGAAGTCGGGCAGGTAAAAAACAGAAAGGCATAAATAAGAAATAATTTAACGCTTTCAAATGACCAGCCAGCCTGCAGACTCAGGCCGAGCAACACTAGTGCAGCGCATCCGGTATCGGTGATACCGACGGTGTGCAGGCGGGTATAGATATCCGGAAAACGTATCAGGCCGATTCCTCCGATGATACCCAGCGCACTACCGACAGCGATAAAAAGCCAGCTCAGAATATCAATAATCATGGTGATTTCCCGTTGCTATCGGAATCATCCGCACCGGTCGAATAAAATTCCTTACGCTCCGCCATTCGCAGCGCGGCCAGTACTCCCAGCCAGTTCAGCAGAGAATAAAGCAATGCGATATCCAGAACATCGGGGCGCCCAGAAAGGAAGGAAAACACCGCGATCAGCAATACGCTTTTGGTGCCGAACATATTGACGGCGAGAATACGGTCGAAAATGGTTGGACCGGCAATAGTGCGTGCAACTGCCAGCGCCATGCTGATTAATATCGCGATTGCAGCAACCACAAACAGGTTCATGGTGTATCCTGCTGCGGCTTGACATTCTCAGTTTCAGGTACGATAGACGCCAGATAGCCATGTTTAAGCTGCTCCGCTCCGTCCTTGGAAAGCGCATGCACAACAATGGTTTCCTTACTAACCTCAATGCTGGCAGTGCCGGGTGTCAGGGTAATCGCGTTGGCGTACATGGCCCGGCCCAAGTCAGTTTTATGGACATTGGGAACAGTGATCACCGTTGGGCTGATCGGACGAATACCAAGAATCCGCAGAGTAACGTCAGCATTTGCTCTGATTATTTCAATGAGCAGTAAAAACCAGAAGCGGGGCAATAAAAGAGCCAGCTTCAGCGGGGAAACCGTATAACTCGTCACGCCCATACGCAATGCTATGACCAGCGTCAGCATGACAGAGGCCAGTCCAAAGCCGATCATTAGCGGCTCAAAATGATTGGATAGCAGCAACCACAGCATCGCCAGGGCAAGCCCCATGTTGATGGTATGTTTCATTTTGTACCCTCGCCACATCTGATACAGAATCCGGCTACTCTCTGTGCCGGGCATCATATCATCAATGCGCTGATGTGATGTGCAATGACAGTTGTCGGCAGTAGCTTAACTCCGGCGCCAGCGGTGATACCTCTCAGCCCATTTCAGCAGGCTTTGTGGCGCATGCGCCTTCTTCCAGTTTCCAGCGGCAAACTTGTTCGCTTCGGAGAGAGTGGGGTAGATATGGATGGTCCCCAGGATTTTGTTCAGCCCCAGGTTATGCCTCATGGCAAGAATAAATTCGCTGATTAAGTCTCCGGCATGTTCGCCGACAATGGTAGCTCCCAGAATCCTGTCCTTACCCGGTTTGGTCAGAATCTTGACCATGCCGTGGTCTTCTTCGTCAGCTATTGCCCGGTCCAGATCATCAATGCCGTATATTGTAATTTCATGGGCGATATCTTGCTGCCGGGCCTCCTGCTCGTTCAAGCCGACACGGGCCACTTCAGGGTCAGTAAAGGTACACCAGGGAATGACGGAATAATCCACCTTAAACTTCTTGATACCGAGCAGGGCATTGACCGATGCGTACCAAGCCTGATGCGAGGCTGTATGGGTAAACTGATAGGGTCCGGCGACATCGCCGCATGCATAGATGCTGGGGTATCGGGTTTGCAGGAATTCATTCGTGTCGATGGTGTGGTGCTCATCTAGGCTGATTTTCAAATTTTCCAGACCATAGCCAGTGGTACGGGCTTTTCGACCGACCGCAAATAGCACAGCGTCAAATTTAAAGCACACTTCTTCGTCGTTATGCCGACAGACGAGTGTATTTCTGTCTTTAAAGCGAACCGGCGTATGGCTGGTGCAGACATGAATACCTTCCTGTGAAAATCTTTCCGCGATGATCGCCGAAATGTCCTCATCCTCTTTCGGCATAAGGCGGGTGCCGCGATGCACATGGGTTACTTGGCTGGAGAAGCGTGCAAAAGCCTGCGCCAGCTCGCAGCCAATCGGTCCTCCACCGATCACAATTAATCTCTGGGGTAACTCCCGTATACTCCAGATCGTATCGGATGTAAAAAAATTGATATTCTCGATCCCTGCTATTGGTGGTACGTAAGGTTCGGCGCCAGCAGCGATAATAATGGCCGGTGTATGAATGGCCTGTCCATTAACTTCCACCGTCCAGGGAGAAGTGATGGTGGCATCGCCCTCAATACAGTCAACGCCAAGTCCGCTGTAACGTTCAACCGAATCATGCGGTTCAACTAGGCTGATTTTTTGTTGAACCCGTTCCATGATATCTGCAAAATCAAAAGATACTTTCGTTTCGTTGATGCCGAATTCACGGCAGCGCTTGGCGTGCGACAGAAACTTCGCCGAGCGGATTAAAGCCTTGGATGGAACGCAGCCGGTATTCAGACAATCCCCGCCCATCTTGTGCTTTTCAACAAGCGTGACTCGGGCCTTGATTGCTGCTGCAATATAAGCGCTCACCAAGCCTGCGGAACCGGCACCAATGACGACCAGGTTGGTATCGAATTTACGAGGCTTTTCCCAGCCGCGATAGACTCGCCGGGCTTTAATGAAATCCAGCAGTTTGCGAGCCAGCAACGGAAAAATCCCCAGCAGAGTAAATGCAAAAATAAGTTCGACCGACAGGATGCCGCCCAATGATTCAATTTCTCCCAGCTGCGTACCTGCATATACATACACAACCGTACCGGCAAACATGCCAACCTGACTGACCCAGTAGAAAGTCCAGATTCTTATAGGCGTCAGTCCCATCAGCAGGTTGATAATAAAGAACGGAAAAGCAGGTACCAGCCGCAGGGCAAACAGATAAAAGGCACCATCCTTTTCGATGCCTTTATTGATTGCCCGGAGTTTGCCGCCGAACTTTTGCTGCACTGTGTCCCGCAACAGGTAACGGGATACCAGAAAGGCCGCGGTGGCACCGATGGTTGATGCAAATGAAATAATGACAACGCCCGAGACTAGGCCGAATATCGCACCGCCGACCAACGTAAGTACCGCTGCTCCAGGCAGTGACAAGCCGGTAACGGCGACATAGATCAGAAAGAATCCGCTGATCATCGTGGCAGGATTTTCCTGATACCATAAATCAATTTGTTGCTGCTGTGATTTCAGATAAGAGAGATTTAGAAACTGATCCAGATCATAAAAAAAGAATAGCGCCACAGCAGAAATCAGCAGGACTATGACGATGACTTTATTCGGTTTCATGGGACACCTGTTATTGATGGGGCTATCGTTTTGCGATGCGGTCTGCTGATTCTACCATGTTCCACGTAACAATTTTTCTTCGGCAATTTCGAGTTCCTCCGTGCCACCTTCCAGCAGCAGTGCGTCGCCAGCCCTGAGTACCATATCCGGGTCGGGACTATCGCCGCGAATATTACCCCGCCTGACGGATAGAACACTGACGCCCATTTCGGAAATATGCAGGTCCTCAATGGTCTGGCCAATGGTTTGGCTGTTGGCAGCCAGTACCACGGTATGCCGACGATAGTGGTCAGAAGGCATGTCCTCCACGCTTTCTGTCTGGATGCCGTGAAAATAGCCACGCAGATTGTAATAATGATCCGCCCGCGTTTTTTCAATCAGATACAGTATGTCTTTGGTTGGTACTTTGAGGACCTCGAGCAGAAGAGTCGCCAGCATCATGCTTGACTCCAGTTTTTCCGGTACAACCTTGTGGGCACCGGCTTGTTCCAGATCCTCAAGGTATAAATCGTTTTCAGTACGTACAATAACCGGAAGCTCCGGATTGCGGCCATGCGCGGTTTTAATGATTTTACTCGCGCTATGGCTATCAGTTGAGGTGATAATCATCGCCTTGGCACGCTTTACCCCGGCTGCACGCAACATGTGAATATGTGTGGCATCACCATAATAGACTCGTTCACCGGCTTCATAGGCTTCACGTACGATTATCGGGTCCAGATCCAGCCCCACATATTCAATATTCTGCTGCCGCAAAAAAGACGCCAGATTCTGACCGATACGACCATATCCGACGATAATAACGTGATTGCGCAGCTCTCTGGAGGCATGAAAGATATTTTTGGCGCGTGTCTGATGTTGCTTCAGATAGCTCTTTGTATAAAGTTTTCTGGCGATATTGCCATTTTCCCGAATCAGTAACGGAGCAATAATCATACTGGCGATAATGGCTGCGAGAATGGCTTGGCTGTCCTGTACGGACAGCAACTCCCGGTTTAACGCCAAGGCGAGCAATGCAAAGCCGAACTCCCCACCCTGGGCAAGAATCAGAGCAGTGCGCACCGCCACGGCATTTTCATAACCCATTGCCCGACTGATAACTACCACCAGCAGGCCTTTGCCAACAACCAGCACTAACAATAACAGCAATGCCTGCAGCCAGATAGCAGGGATCATGGATATGTCCAGTTGAATGCCGATGGTAATGAAAAAAAGTCCCATAAATACATCTCGGAACGGACGAATATCAATCTCAATCTGATGCCGATACTCAGATTCTCCCAGCATGATACCGGCAAGCAACGCACCCATAGCGGCGGACAGGCCCATAATATGGGTCAGGGCGCCGGCCATCAGAGCAATAAACAACACAGTCAAGGTGAATAATTCGGCTGAACGGGCAGCAGCCACCATATGGAAAATCGGCCGCAAAACCCAGCGCCCTAATGCGATCATGAAGATAAGGGCGGTAGTCGCCTTCACTAGTGCCAGCGACAGCTCAACGCCCATATTACTGTTAGACTCACCGGCCATAATTGGAATAATGGCCAGAAATGGTACTACCGCCAGATCCTGGAACAGCAATGTTCCTAGTGCCAGTCGACCATGACGTGACTGCATCTCCAGCTGCTCGGTGAGCTGCTTGGCAGCAATCGCTGTCGAAGACAAGGCGATAGCGCCGCCAACCACGACAGAACCTGCCCAGCTGATGCCCATGATATGAGCAACCACGATGCCGACGACCGTAGTTAATACAACCTGAGCACTACCAAGGCCGAACACTGCTTTTTTCATGGAAAAAAGCTGTGCCAGTGAAAACTCCAAGCCGATTGAAAACAGCAGAAAGGCCACACCGATTTCAGCCAGTAGATGAATCGAATGCTCATTTTCCACCATACCCAGCGCATGTGGGCCGACGCCAATGCCGACAAACAGATAGGCAAGAATAGGCGGCAGGCTGAATTTTCTCAGCACTATCACCAGTACAATCGACATGGCCAGCAAGGCCAGCACAATATACAGAATATATTCGGGCACGGTTTCTCCCGGTTAGCAGGCAGTAGCCTGCCAATAAAACAGCGTGATATTAGTGCCTCATCTCCCGGGCACCTGTCTATTGTGCCCCAAAAGACATCTGTTTGTGCATCAGTCGGATAGGAAAAGCACGTAAAGAGCGCGTCGGTGGACAGATTTGCCGAACCCACTTGGTCTTAGTGTCGGCGAGTGAGCTTATTGAATCTGTTAAATGTGTAAGCTCGCCACGTTAGTTGGTGGAATTCCCAAAGCCTGAATGAGAGTGTGGTATCGCAGGCCGGTATGTTGATGGCGATGGTAGTGGCGCAACAACAGAGCTAGCATAAGCCTGTTTATGTATAATAATGTGGCTTGGATAAAGTATTCCACCTTGTCGTTGGTGCGCGGGGCATAGAGACGGGTTTTGATATGACGCAGTTTCAAACGTTGGTATAATCATCGGAGGCGCTTTGAGTGGTAGCAGGGGTCGTTGGCTGGTCATCACGGGAAAGAGGGTGATACCTGAGGTTTGGAAGTAGTGCCGGGTAGTGCATGCTTGTGGTGCAGGTGCTGTGTGTATTTTCGTTGGGTTGGATGCACAGGCGAAGCTGGGCCAAGAGGGGTCGTTTATGGCGACATGCACATTAAGGTATTAACCGGATTTACTTTTTACGCAGCTTACGCAGCAACTACTTATAAGTGATGCCATTATGAATTAACCAGCCGTCTTTATGGCGGCCTTTTGGATCATGATGCGTCCAGTGCAAAACTCCACCCTTCGTATTCCATTCATATTCACCGTAAAATTTGACCATATCACCTGTACGTAGTGAATTGATGCGAGGAGACAAATCTATATTGTGTGCAACAAGCAGGGTTTGTCCTGTCGATAATTTCAAGATAAATCTTTGGTGGCGGCTACCTTTCAAGTCATCTGGTAGAATTTTTATAACTCTTCCGGAACCACTAACTTGCAGATTACTCTGCCTGTTTCTATACGCCCCTTGTAGTATTTCATCGCTTGAGGAGTATTCGGCAGCAAACGATGACTGAAAGACTTGGTTCGTATTGGAGTTTTTATGAAGATATTCATAAACTCCAAAGCATACCAAGGATATAAAAATTAATTTTTTCATCCTTATCCTCGTGGTTATCGACAGGCTAATAATTTAGTCATGTAACATCGTCTACTTATTCTCTTTGTTCCCCCGAGTCTATATCGTCGAACAGGCGGTCAAATTCAGCTTGGGTCATATCATTTTCTGCTGATGGTTCGCTTGATATGGAGTCCGTTTCAAGGTCTATGTCGTCAAACCAGTCGTTCGTGTCCGTAGTCTTCATGTCGTCATCAGCATGACCGGAGCCGGTCGGTTCTTCCGAGGGCATCATTACCGTGTCCTCCATATCATGGGCCATGCCGGATGCTGCTTGGCTGCCCGGTGCTTGCACAACGGTTGCATCTGAATGCTCCATGTCCGGTTCAATGAACTCGAATACAAAGTCGCCGAATGCCAGCATATCGCCATGTTTCAGTGACTTTTCTTCTCCCAACTGAACATCGTTCAGTCGGGTGCCGTTGCCGCTGCCCTGGTCCATCACCCGAAAACCGTGATTGCGGTACTCAATAACGGCATGATGACGGCTGATGCTTGTTTCAGGTATGACGATATGGGTAACGTCGGTTGTTTGCTTGCCCTCAATACGACCAATTTGGGTGATCGGGGTGGTGATGAGATGCTCTTTGGTGCCTGTAATGCCGGAGATATCAATGAGCTTAGCATGGGGCATCCCGGTGCTTCCTGCAGCGGTGACCGTTGGGGCCGTACCGGAACGAACACGCAGCAACAAGGCCACGAGCAGTAATGCGACAATGCCATAGAGGAGATATAGTGTCTTTGTGTCTGTTTCGGCGGCCTGCTCGGGAATTTGTACGATAATCGGCTTTGGCGGCGGTGGGCTGGGTTCGGCGGGCGCAGGTGGGGGTGGTACTGGTCTGGTGGCTTCCGCAGCGGCTTGACGCGCTGC
Source organism: Gammaproteobacteria bacterium (assembly GCA_028289815.1). Lineage (GTDB taxonomy): Bacteria > Pseudomonadota > Gammaproteobacteria > JAJDYQ01 > JAJDYQ01 > JAJDYQ01. The sequence goes on from JAPYNQ010000078.1 coordinate 64,596, forward strand.
TGCAATGGCATCTTGTATGCGATCAAAAACCGGTGATATCTTATCGGCTGTGAATGCGCGGTAGTATTCTGCGTCGGTTTGCTGGGCCAACGACTGTATAAGCTGGAAATCCGCGCCGTCGGTAAACGCAATACCAAAAATTCTGATGTCGTTACTTTTGGCATCGGCGGCCAATTCCTTTCGCATCCAATCCAGTTTGCTGGCATCTTTTTGTTTGTCGCCGGTGTCCACAATACCGTCTGTTAAAAAGACGATGAAGCGTTCGGTATCTTCGCGAGCATACAGCTTCAATTCATAGATAGCGCGCTCCAGCCCATCCGGACTATTGGTGTGTAGCCCTCTGTAGTCTATCTGATCAAGGCTGGCCAGCATCTCGGTACGGCTTGCGTCGGATAACTCCGTCAGCGGAAAGGATAGCCTGACCTTTTGGTCAAAAATGACGATGCCGAGGCGAGTATTGAAATCCAGCTGGCTGATAAATTTCCTGACCGCCTTGGTCATCAGGAGCTCCGGGTCGTTAGTCTTCATACTGCCGGAGTTATCCAGTAACAGCATAATGTCACTGGCGATGCCGCTGTGATCAATTGACTGATCAAGCGGAGTATTCGCAGCAGTTTCTGTCGGAACTGGTTCAAGGTGATCGACTAGGCTGTCAGGCTGTTGGGCGAGCACCGGATAGAGTGTCGAAACAGCTGTTGCCAGTAGCAATGAGACTGTGGTTACGCGAAGACTATTGAGCATTTGCTATTAGATTCCAACCGGTTTGCAGTATCGTTAGTAATGATGTCTGCTGATTTCTCAATTTTTCATCTCCTTGGCTATTTAGTCCAGCAATAATTTAAAGCTGGCCGCGCCCATTGTTATCAGCCAAGCGGAGATTCCTACAATGATTGTAATTTCATACCATTTGATGTTTTTACTCAATGGCGTGATGTCATCTTGGGTTTTTACGGTTTCCATGAAGGTTTTTCTAATCCGTTTCCAGTTTAATTTTTTCCATTTTTTTCTCTGCTGCTGATGTTAGGTATATCCCTGAATTATATGACTTCTGCAAAAATATTCCGGGTGATCGCCTCCACAAAAATGGTGCCGGTGAGAGGATTCGAACCTCTGACCTCCGCATTACGAATGCGCTGCTCTACCAGCTGAGCTACACCGGCAATCGGGTTGCGCTGGTTATTAGTCATCCCGCATTGTTCCTGACCAATGACCCGGTTTGTTCCCAAGCGTAGTCGGCAGGTGCCAGTATAGGCGGACGCCCCAGTATCATATCGCTACAGAGCCTGGCAGATGCCAGACCCGTAACTATACCATTTCGGTAGTGGCCTGTATTGTAGAACAGGTTCCTGCAGTCAGGATGCTGACCAATGAACGGTGTTTGCCTGTCGTTACCCGGCCTGAGCCCTGCCCAGTGATTAATTAGTGGAGCAGATTTCAGTACCGGGAAGAGTGATATGGCCTTTTTTCTGAGGGTTGTCGCGACTTCTTCGCTGGTTGTTTTATTAAAACCACAGTGCTCTAGGCTGCTTCCCGCAAGCACCTTGCCGTTTTTGCGGGGAATGATGTAGTGGTCCTTGTATAGGGTGATTGTTCTGATGGTGTCAGGGCGGGTTTGGAATTGAATCATCTGTCCCTTGACGGGTCGTACGGCCATATGGGGCAATCCATATTGTTCTAGGCTACCGCTCCATGCGCCGGCGGTAATCAGTATACAACCCGCAGCATGATCACCGCCTGATGTTCTGACTGCTTTTACGATCCGATCATTGGTTCGTACACCGATCAGGGCGGTATCTTCCAGAATCTTAATCTGCAGTTGCCTAGCTTTGGCTGCCAGCGCCTGTAAGAGGCGCGGGCTTCTGATCTGTCCGATTTTCGGGGCCCATAACGCCTTGATATGTTGATCTGAAAGGCCGGGTTCGAGCCATTTTAATTTCTCGCCGGATACATATTCAGCTTTCACAAGGAACCTTTTAGACCAGCGTTCAACCACATCCACATCCGGTTCTGCATCAAGTATCAGGTGTCCGCATGTAAGCCATTCCGGGTCAATATTCGTGTCCGTGTGAAGGGTAGTTAGAAATTCAGGGTAATGGCGCAGGCTCCATGTGACCAAGGCATTGACGGGATCTGGACATCGCCAAGGGTAGATAGGCAAGAGGATCCCGCCGCCGGCCCAGGATGACTCCCGACCAAGCCGGTTTTTTTCTATGATGCAGACCTTCTGGCCAGAATCTGCCAGCTCAATGGCAGACAGCAGACCGGAGATTCCAGCACCCACAATAATAACGTCATAACTCATCAACTGAGAGTGGTGTTCAGGTTCCTTAATTCTGGCGGCAGATTGAATACGACGTTTTCCCTTATTCCACCTGATTCCTCCGTTAGTGAGTAACCTAGTGTCCCTAGTTTGTTGATAACCTGTCGGACGAGTATTTCGGGAGCCGAGGCACCTGCAGTGACGCCGATGGTGGTTTTGCCTTGTAACCACCCGGGTTCCAGCCGGTCTGCTCCATCTATGAGATAGGCTGATATGTTTTTCTTTTCAGCGATTTCGCGCAGACGATTGGAGTTGGAACTGTTGTGAGAACCGACAACAATAATGATATCGCATTCATTGGCGAGGTTGTTGACGGCGTTCTGGCGATTTTGTGTGGCGTAACAGATGTCATCTTTTTTTGGCCCCTTTATTTGCGGAAATTTGTTTTGCAGGGCAGCTACAATAGCTCGGGTATCATCAAGTGAAAGGGTTGTCTGAGTAACATAATGAAGATCATCGGGATTTTTAACCTTTAACTGACTCGCTTCTTCCACTTGGCCAACCAGATAGATGCCGCCATCGGGATTATTGTATTGGCCGAGCGTCCCTTCCACTTCAGGGTGCCCGGTGTGACCGATAAGAATAACTTCCTGGCCGGCATTGGAATGCCGGACTACCTCCATATGTACCTTGGTCACCAGCGGGCAGGTCGCATCAAATACCCTGAGATTACGTTTTTTAGCGTTGGCCCGCACTTGTTGCGAAACTCCGTGTGCGCTGAAAATTGCCGTGGCTCCCCGTGGGATTTCGTGGATTTCTTCAACGAAAATCGCCCCTTTGTCGCGTAACTGGTTAACAACATACTTATTATGTACGACTTCATGACGGACATAGATCGGCGAACCAAAGGACTCAAGGGCGCGCTCGACAATTTCGATTGCGCGATCTACGCCAGCGCAAAAACCACGGGGATTAGCAAGTATGACTTTCATAGTAAAGCCGCAGAGTGAGTAATGTTTCAAGGAAGCTCTGAATTAATCAAGGACTTTCCTCGGTACAGCGTAATATTTGTATCCGGCATGGGACTGTCCCGATAATGCAGCTGTATCCTTGGTTGCTCAGCCGGAAAAAATGGTCGTACCCGAGCAGCTTTTGGTAACCAACTGCTATAATTGACCATCTTCATTATAGCCTGACAATTTTAGGAGACACCCTGTGAAATTACAACGCATTATGAATATCGCCCTGCTTACTGCCAGCCTTATGGTATTCGGTAAGAATGCTGTTGCTGCCGAATATGAAATTGACATTGAAGGTATGCACGCAGCCATCCAGTTCCGTATCTACCACTTGGGCTACAGTGTGCTGACTGGTCGCTTCAACGACTTCGGTGGTTTCTTCACTTGGGATAGGAACAATCCGGCGGTCTCATCCGTTGATGTGACCATCAACACGGCCAGTATTGATTCAAATCACGCTGAACGAGATAAGCATCTGCGGGAGCCTGACTTTCTGAACGTGGAGAAATATCCGCAAGCCACCTTTAAAAGTACGAAGTATAATGGCGATGCTGGAGGTGGTACGCTGGAAGGCATTCTGACCTTGCACGGGGTCAGTAAACCCATTGTCCTTGATATAAAGTTCATCGGCGAAGGCGCAGATCCTTGGGGCGGTTATCGCGCCGGTTTTGAAGGAAATGTGACTATACGACGCTCCGATTTCGGCATGATGTATAACCTCGGTCCCAAATCGGATGAGATGGAGCTGGATTTATACATTGAGGGAATCAGGAAATAGGGTACAGCAAGCCCGATTCATGTTGTTCAGAAATACCCCGTCTCTATTTGGCTTATTCAGCAAGTTGTTGCACTGGCTGATAGCCGGTCTGATTGTCTGCCTTATCTGGTTGGGCTGGTACATGGTAGATCTGGGCTACTATGACAAGTGGTACAAGGATGCACTGCACTATCACAAATCACTGGGCATGCTGGTTTTGGTCCTGGCTATGGTCAAGATTGGCTGGCAATGCTATACACCAAAGCCAAGACCGCTGGCCGGTTTACATGCTTGGGAGAAGGCAGGAGCAACGGGCATGCACTACTTGCTATGGGGAATGATGTTGCTGATACCTACTACTGGTTATCTCATCTCCACATCTGCGGGCCAGCCCATCCAACTATTTAACTGGTTTGCTATACCTGCCATTGTGGATGTGGATGAGAAGCTCAGAGATCTCGCCATTAATATTCACTATTATCTGGCATACGCTACGCTGTTTCTGGTTGCCGGTCATGCCGGTGCCGCCCTAAAGCATCATTTCATCAACAAGGACGACACACTCAGACGCATGCTGTGGACAAACAAGGAAGTGTAAGATGCAGAGAGGCATGGTTAGAATCTTTGGTTCAAGTATTTTTCCGGTCCAGAAATAAACCTGAAAGAGGGTAGGTCGCAGTCCATTCCGGTAATTTCTCAGATGGTGGGATTTTAAGCTCCCTTGAAAGGCTGAAACATCTTGTTCCGGGCCACATGGTCAGTTTTACTGCCGACAGTTCTTAGGAGGAACCGGGTCCCGAGAACGCCGTTTATCACTATCAAGCTCCGGTGGCCTTAAGATTACTGCATTGAGGCTGATTGTCCTATAGAAGTACAGTTATCCGCTCCGGTCCCAAGCTCCATTAGACAGCTTTTACACATTCTATTATGATATACAAACACATGGTTTCCGCGTCTTCATTCAAATTATTAAGAATATTCCGACGCATTCAGATTTCGTCGAACATTAAGGTAGCATATGTCTAAAGTACTTTCGAATCGTGTTCAAAAGGTCAGGCCTTCGCCGACTCTGGCGATTACCGCCCAAGCTGCGGAGTTACGTGCCCAAGGGAACGATGTCATAAGCTTGGGTGCCGGCGAACCGGATTTCGATACGCCGGATCATATTAAATCAGCGGCCATTGAAGCGATAGAAGCCGGATTTACCAAATATACCCCCGTTGACGGTACGACAGAATTGAAATCCGCGATTATTGACAAGTTCAGGCGCGACAATGGACTCGCATTTGCTGCTGACCAGATTCTGGTTTCGTGTGGGGCTAAACACAGTTTTTACAATCTGTGCCAAGCAATTATCAATCCCGGTGATGAGGTCATTATTCCCGCCCCTTATTGGGTCTCCTACCCGGATATGACATTACTGGCAGATGGTGTTCCCGTTATTGTAGAGGCGAGCATGGAGCAACGCTTCAAAATCACACCGGAACAGCTAGATTCGGCTATCACGGACAAAACCCGGCTTTTTGTTATTAACAGCCCATCCAATCCCACAGGAGTCTCCTATACCCGCAGGGAACTGAAGGCGTTGGGTGAGGTAATACTCCGCTATCCGCAGGTGCTCATCGTAACAGACGATATATATGAGCACATTATCTGGAGTAAGGAACCTTTCTGCAATATCGCCATGGCTTGTCCCGATTTGCTTGACCGTACTATAGTGATTAATGGCGTATCTAAGGTATATGCCATGACAGGCTGGCGTATCGGTTATACAGGCGCCCCGGCTGAAGTTATCAGAGCAATGAAAAAGATACAGTCGCAGAGTACATCCAACCCGACTTCAATTTCTCAGGTGGCATCCGTGGCAGCCCTGAGCAGCAGCCAATCATGTGTCACCAGTATGGTTACTGAATTTAAGAAGCGTCATGATTACGTCGTTGATGCCCTTAATGGTATCCCGGGAATATCCTGCTTGGCTGGTGATGGTACTTTTTATATTTTTCCTGATGCCAGCGAGATAATAGCGAGTAAGTCCGATCTCAAAAGCGACATTGAGTTGGCTTCTTTCCTGATTAATGAGGGCGGCGTTGCGGTTGTTCCAGGTAGTGCTTTTGGTTGCCCGGGTAACTTTCGTATATCTTTTGCAACCGGCATGGAAAATCTGGAATCCGCAGTTGGAAGAATATTGTCTGTATTGGTCTGAATTCATGGAAAATGTCTTCCGGGTATTGCGAAGCTGATGAAGCTTCAGTAGGATGTGCCTTCTTGCTGATCCCCTGTAGCTCAGTTGGTAGAGCAAATGACTGTTAATCATTGGGTCGCTGGTTCGAGCCCGGCCGGGGGAGCCATTTTTATTCTACATCGGAGCGGGTTAAGCCTAGGAAACCACGAGTATTCACGCAGCACGCCAAGTGTTGGAAGTATAAGATGAAGCCCAAGGGCGACTTAGGTAGAGTGGGCGCAGGTAGGCCGCATGAGTGCGCATTTTGGCGAAGGCATCTCGCCAGCACTTGAGTATCGCGTTGTATATATTGTTTCCAAAGCCATAAAACTAAATGGCTACGTGGAACGTGCCAGTGACAGCCAACGGCAACAGCCGATACAAGCGTTATCCGCCTCTACCGGAAGGCTGTTGAAGGCGGAGGTGATCAGTCAGGAGCCGGCATAATACCAACGCTGATATAACCACCATTGACCATTGCTGTGAGATTGGTTATCAGATGTCTATGGGCTACTATCAGCATTTTATGCAGACTGCCTGATTTTGTTTCATGGGTATCAAGCCAGAACATGGCCTGTTTCATCCATGCCCGCACCTATAAACTGTTTAGATACTTTCTGAATTCGTCAGCCAACTCCGGATGTTTCATTGCGTATCCAACTGTTGCCTTTAAAAGGCCAAGTTTCGATCCACAATCGTATCGGATCCCATCAAAGCGGAAGGCATGAACTTGTTGTTGTTGTGCCAAGACTGCTATGGCATCGGTTAACTGAATTTCGTCACCGGCACCCCGTCCGGTCTTTTCGAGAATAGGGAATATTTTGGGCTGCAGGATATATCGACCAATAACAGCCAGATTGGATGGTGCTGTTGTTCGAGGCGGTTTCTCGACAATGTGTCGCACACGCATAGGATTGCTTTCGGTGTTATCAACGCTGACCACGCCATAGGCCGTTATATTGTCCGCGGATATTTCATCCACTGCGATAGTGCTGCCGCCAGTCTGGCGTTGTACATCAACTATTTGTTGCAGACAGCCTGTCTTATGGTCAACCATGTCATCCGGCAACAGTACCGCAAAGGGTTCATCACCGACAATCGGTCTAGCACATAATATCGCATGACCTAGGCCTAAAGGGTGAGATTGCCGTATGAAGCTACAGTTTACAGACGATGGAATAATATTACGGGCAATGTCCAAGAGCGTGGTTTTTTGTTTTGCCTGCAATTCAATTTCCAGATCCACTGCCGTATCGAAATGATCTTCAATAGATTTTTTGGTTCGTCCTGTCACGAAAACCATATCGGTACAGCCTGCCTCTACAGCCTCTTCTACTGCATATTGGATCAGTGGTTTATCCACTATGGGCAGCATCTCCTTTGCAATAGCCTTGGTTGCCGGCAGGAAACGAGTGCCAAGCCCGCCTACAGGGAAAACGGCTTTTTTAATGGTCGGCTGTGCCATGATTTTGTGTCCGATGGATATTCTGAGATATGCCCGCTGATTATCTCAAAAATTCTGCTTCGCTCATATCGTCAGCAGGCTTTATCAAGAATACAAACCCAAGTGTCAAAACATAAGTTTTTTAGTAATAGTTAACCAAGCGAGCATCTAGAATATCAGCTGAAGAGATATACGTCCGGTACAATTTTCGGATACTGCTTCAATATGTTTCCTCTATAGCCAGATGCCTTGCAAATTTGGTTTCTATCAAAAAAATAATTACCATATAGGCGATTAGCAGGAGTAAAGAAACGATTAGCTGGACAAAAACCTCGGCATCAAAGATAAGTATTGCGCATAAAGAGACAGTAAGCATGGTGGCATATCCTACAAGCAAGATCTTTGTACGCCTCAAGCCTGACCTTATCAGAATTTGATAATAGTGGTTATTATGTGGCTGCCAGAATTTCTCTCTACGATATATGCGCTTAATCAACGTTAGCGATGCGTCAATCATAAAAGGCGAAAAAATAATAACCGACAGCCAGATAGGAATAACACTCTCATTGTGGGCATATAGCGATAGCACAGCGACCGAAAAGCCAAGTAGATATGATCCGACATCTCCCATGAATACCTTCGCGGGCGGCAGATTGTAGCAGAGAAATCCTGCGGTGGATACAACTAGGCTCAAACTTATAAACAATAGTAAACTGTCGCCTTTGATATACGACAGCACGGCATATGTGCTAAAACCAATAACAGACATGCCACCAGCGAATCCATCCATGCCATCCATGAAGTTGTACAAATTGATTGTCCAGATAATATATATAGCAGTAGTCACAATTGATAGCCAGCCTGCAATCACCCAATGTCCACCTGGAAGTGATATTGCAGAGAGTATTATACCTTTTGATATAATATATCCGGCTATTGCTGTCTGAACAGCTAACCTTATAGAAACCGATAAGTCAGAGATATCATCTGCAAAAGCAACTATCGCCAGTATGGTAGCTGACAGGCCATACCACATTAAAAATGATGTCTGACCATATACGAAATAATGAGATAAAACGCCGGATAGCAGCGCCACATAAATTGCCAGTCCACCAGTTCGAGGAGTGGGTTCCGTATGCAAGGAATAGCTTTTGGGTTCATCTAGAATCCGTAGCTTTGACTGGCTGTGCGATAAGTAGCACGTTATAGCCAAAGAACTCATAAACATCATGAGTAGTATCGCAGGCATAAATAGCTGATCAAATAGCATGATTAATAAGCCTTCCGGCCCTGTTTTTGATATCGTATTGCTGGACTGGTAATAGGCTCAACAAAGTAGTGGAGCTTAGCAGATTCATGGAGTGATATTGAACCCGATTGCCATCTACCTTGATTGGTAAATCCAAAGCCATAACACAGTCTGTTTTTTCTTGCCGACACCTACCAAGGTAGTGTTTGGTTAAGCCCGTCGTATTTGTGATAATCGTACTATTCATTTATGTTCTGTACTTGCCTTGAAAGTTCATTATGTCCATGAAGCTACTGCCCGTTGTTCGGCTTGGAGTTCAAATTCCGTGAAAACCTGACCAAATTGTTTTCGCTGGGTGTCCGGCTGTGTCAGAACGCGCCCATCAGTCTTTCCAGAGTATCCTCAGTCCCTGAGAAAGATTTTACCATCCGCTGCGGAACCTCGTAAATCAGTTATATGGGTCCATCATTTATAAAGGCAAGGTTAAGTCTTTCCATAACCTCTGATTTATGGTTTCTTTAAACTTGCTGCTGAGTAGTTCAATATGATCATTTTTATTTTGTTGCCTACCTTCGCTGGTAATGTCCGGGTACTCCTAAAGGAACAGAACTCGTGATTCTAATCAAGAACCATTATATTGATTCCGCCTGACATCTCTTCGATCACAAGGCGGTATTTATAAATTTTAGGGTTTATGTCTTCTTTACTTGCTGTCATATTTTATTACTGTACTGATTCTGATCTTGTCTTTATGTTCCAAAATTAAAGCTGTGCGACGCAAACGAGGTGCAGAGTAGCTTGCGTCCGGACAAGTGACTTGTTAGATCTTTATAGTCAATATACTCATCACCCTGATACTGCTTATCGGGATATGACAGTCGATTTGTATTGATTGTTACGCCCTTATCAAGATTATGTATAAAAAATAAACTCATATTGTATGAATGAATTTGGCATCAGCAGCTTGCTGAACCAAATGGTTGCTCAATAATTATGTTATCATTGCGGTCAGCACCAGTGGAAATCATATGGACAGGTGTACCGGCCAGTTCTTCTATTGCTTTCAGATAGCCCTGTGCATTTTTCGGTAAATCATCTATTGCTTTGATGCCGGCAGTGCTTCCTGACCAGCCGGGAAATTCTTCGTAAACCGCCTCACAAGTATCAAGGGTTTCCGCACTAGCAGGTGGAGTGTCTATGATTTCACCATGGTATTTATAGGCTGTGGCGATCTTGATTTTTTGCAGGCCATCCAGAACGTCCAGTTTAGTAATGCACATACCGGTTACACTGTTGATTTCGTTGCAACGTCTCAGCGCAACCATATCTAACCATCCACAGCGACGTGCGCGTCCTGTTGTGGTTCCGAACTCATGGCCTTTACTCGCCAGATGTCTGCCGTCAGGATCATCCAAGCTGACGGCATCGTAAAGCTCTGTTGGAAACGGTCCCGCACCAACACGGGTTGTATAGGCCTTGGTAATGCCTAGTACATAGTCTATATATTGTGGTCCAACCCCGGTACCTGTCGCAGCAGCGCCTGCGGTAGTATTTGAGGATGTGACGAATGGGTATGTTCCCAAGTCAATATCAAGCAAGGTTCCCTGAGCTCCTTCAAAAAGAAGGTTGTCACCTTTTTGGCGTAAACTGGCTAACAGGCTCGTTACATCTGTAACCATTGGCCTCAGAGTTTCCGCGGCACTGAGAGACTTATACAGTACCATTTGATAGTCTACTTTATCGGCTTTGAAATAATGTTCCAGAACAAAATTGTGGTAGTCCATGACTTCAAGTAATTTCTCCGCAAATCGATCAGGATGGAGCAGGTCACCAAGCCGCAGACCACGACGTGAGATTTTGTCTTCATAGGCCGGGCCTATGCCACGGCCTGTCGTACCAATTGCTCGTTTGCCGCGCGCAGCTTCACGTGCCCGGTCAAGCGCAATATGATAATCAAGGATCAGTGTACAGGATTCACTCACATGCAGGCGCTCCCGAACAGGAATACCACATTTATTTAAGTCGGCCATTTCCTTCAGTAGGGCATCAGGTGATAAAACCACGCCATTTCCCAGCATGCAGGAAACACCTTCTCTAAGAATGCCTGAAGGAATTAAATGCAAGATATGTTTTTGGTCGTCAAGAACTAAAGTATGACCGGCATTATGCCCTCCCTGAAAACGAACAACGGTCTGTGCCTGCTTGGTTAGCAAATCAACCACTTTCCCTTTACCTTCGTCGCCCCACTGGGTACCAATGATTATGACACTCTTGCCCATAATGATTTCCTGTAAGTATGTCTCGCGCAGGTACGATTACCTGCGGCAGATATCCTCCTTACTGATATTTTTCGTGGGAAAAACCAGAGCTTTCCTAGAGGGAGACGACTTCCCAACTGTCGCCTTGTTTGACCAAGCGGCGATCACATCTGCTTATTTTATCCTGATTGGTAAGGCTCTGTATAACCCGCTCACCTTTTTCACGGAGATTGGTGATCACATTCTGCAGCTGGGGGTCGCTATCCCACGGTGCCAGAATCGCCGGGCGATAAGGCATCGTATTCCGACCTGACAGTTGAACCCATTGCTTCAGATCGGCACTAAAGCCTGTCGCAGGGCGCAAAACTCCAAAATCCTGGCCGATATTATCGTATCGCCCTCCTTGGGCAATCGCTTTGCCATGGCCGATTGAATAGGCGGCAAAAACAACTCCGGTGTGGTAGCGATAACCGCGCAGTTCTGCCAAATCAAAATGCAGATTGAGCCCCGGAATACGTTCCAGCAGTAAATTCGCTACCGATTGTAGCACCTGTAATGACTGTTGAACCTGTGTGCCGGAACCTTGCAGTTTTATAGCGGCTTGTTCCAGATTCGCTATTCCGCCATTAAGGTCGCATAATGTGGCTAACTGTAACTTAGCACTGTCACCGGTCCGGCAACCTTCCAAAAATTGCTGTAGCTCCGGTACCGATTTGCGTTGCAGGATGTCGAATAAAAACGCCTCCTGAGATTTACTCAGATCGGCATCGCGTATCAGTCCACGAAACACGCCAACATGGCCAATATCCAGCAGTATATCACCAACTCCAGCAGTTTTTAGAGACTCCATCATCAGCGTAATCACCTCAGTGTCACTCTCGGGTCCATGATGGCCATACAGCTCGACACCTATTTGCAGAGGGCTGCGGGAACCACCTGGCTCAATCGGGCGAGTTCGCAAGACGGTCCCCATGTAGCACAGCCGTGTTGGTTCATTACGTCTCAGTGTCACCGACTCAATCCGCGCCACCTGAGGAGTCATATCGGCACGGACACCCATGGTGCGACCGGTTAACTGGTCAGTGAGTTTGAATGTCTGAATATCCAGATCCGAACCTGTACTGGTTAGCAATGACTCCAGATATTCAATGAAAGGGGGTATCACCAGCTCATAACCCCAGCCTCGGTATAAATCAAGTAACTGACGGCGCAGGTCTTCCAAGCGGCTGGCGGCTTCCGGCAGCACCTCTTCCATACCCTCGGGTAATAGCCAGCGATTTTCGCTCATTTGCTCAGCCTCTTACCCAATAGAGAGCTGCTAGGCCGACTCCTATCCAGACCATGCCTAGGATACGAATGCTTTTTTCTTCCATCTCACTAACCACTTTCAGCATTCTGCGGAATGGGCCCGGATTAATAAATGGCATAATGCCCTCAATAATCAACATGAGCGCAACCGCAGCCCACAGGTCATCCCAGGCAATATCCATCGAAATGTCAACTGCTTATTGGGTAACGGCCGGCAGTCCTACAGGGCTGTTGAAGTAACGGAAAAATTCACTATCCGGTTCCAGCACCATAACATCCCCATATCCCTGAAATGTCTTACGGTAGGCCTCAAGGCTACGATAAAGTCTGAAGAATCCTTCGTTTTTTCCATAGGCCTTAGCATACGTTTCTGCTGCAGTCGCATCGCCCTCACCGCGTATTTCTTGTGCCTTGCGATAAGCCGAAGCCAATATCTCGGTGCGTTGACGGTCCGCGTCCGCACGAATCTGCTCCGCAACTTCCGCGCCCTGTGAGCGCAGATCATTAGCAACCCGCTTACGCTCGGAGCGCATCCGGTCAAAGACAGAATCACTGACTTCATCCGGCAAATCAATTTTCTTGATTCGGACATCCACCACCTTTGCCCCCAGCTCAGAAGCAGCCTGATTAGCCTGATCACGCAAAATATTCATCACTTCTCTGCGTTCGCCGGAGACTACTTCTTTTATTGTTCGAAGGCCGAACTCATCACGCAGTCCAGCATTCACCTTTTGTGCCAGAAGTCGCTGGGCCGCAAACTCGTCACCACCGGTCGTTGTAAAGTATTTTTCCTCATCTTCAATTCTCCACATGATGAAGGAGTCAACAATGAGAAATTTCTTTTCTTTGGTGATAAAACGTTCGGGTTCTGCATCTAGGGCTAATGTTCGCTTATCAAACTTCTTAACCTCTTCGATGAACGGGATCTTGAAATACAATCCGGGCTCATAGTCCGAACGTTGCACCTTTTTGAATTGCAGGAGTACAGCCTTCTCCATCATATTTACCGTGTAGAACACCTGCGGGGCAAGCGCTGTCAACAAAATAATGACTATAGTAAACAACTGAATTTTGATTGTGCTCATCGACGTATCTCCGGACGTGAGTCGGAGCGAAAAGGCGTTGTCTCGCTATGTATAGGTGGTGCTTGGATGCGAGTGGTCGGTTGAGGCGCGGCCGCCGCTCCTGCGGCCTGTGTGGCAATTTTATCCAATGGCAGGTACATAAGGTTGTTGCCACTCTCAACATCAATCATGATTTTACGGTTGTTGGCTAACACATTTTCCACCGTTTCAAGATATAGTCGTTCTCTGGTAACTTTGGGTGCCTTTTCATATTCTCCGAGCAGCTGTTTAAAGCGGCTGGCATTACCTTCGGCTTCGTCAATGACTTGGGCCCTGTGTGCTTCGGCATCTGCAATATCTCTGGCATATCTACCGCGTGCCTTTGGAATGATGTCATTACGGTAGGCTTCAGCTTCATTCTTTGCCCGTTCTTGATCCTCTCGAGCCTTGATAGCATCATCAAATGCGGCCTTTACTGCTTCAGGTGGTTTCGCATCTTCAAGTTTGAGTTCACTTATGACCAAGCCAGTATTGTACTCGTCCAAAATCTGTTGCATGAGCTGGCGAGTCTGTGTTGCAATTGAGATGCGTCCCTCGGTCAGAACATAATCCATGCTGGACTTGCCTACCACATCCCTGACAGAACTCTCCATGATGGAGCGTAGGACGCTATCCGGACTCCGGTTTGGCCAGCGGATTTCAAATAAGAATTTCTCTGGTTTCTGGATTTGATACTGAATAAAAAATTTAACTTCAACCAGATTCTCGTCTTTTGTCAGCATTCTGGCATCATCGGTAAAGTTATATATCTTTTTCACGTCGATTTTATAAACCTTCTCAATAGGACGCGGAAGACGAAAATTCAAGCCGGGCTGGATAGTATCCACGTACTTGCCGAAGCGGAGCACAACACCACGTTCTGCCTGTTGAACGGTGTGGGTCATGTCATATGCTAACCAGATAATGACTAGAACGATAACGACAATTACATAGGGACCGATTCCGCCGGACCTGCCTGATGATTTACCTCCGGAACCATTACCACGACCGCTCCTCTTTCCGCCAAACAATCCACCGAATTTTTCACGCATTTTTTTGACAACTTCATCAAGGTCAGGAGGACCATCCTTGTTATTGATTCCCCATGGATCATTCTTTTTATCTTTATTATCGGCATTCCAAGGGTCATTCTTATTATCTTTACCTTGACTGGGCTCATTCCAAGTCATCTTTAGCCTTTTGAGATGAATCAGCCCGACCAAGAGTCTGCTTCTGGAGGGATGCATATTGATCATGGAGAAAACGCCTGATTTAGTTAAAGGTAGGCATTGTAGGCAGTGTAATCACAGGTCGCAACTTTACTGTATTTATGACATAGACTGAATTTTTTATGCCGGTTGATAAATGTTTTTTCAAGCCATGGTGACGGCCTGTAATCTGTCCATCAGGCCGATTGACTCAAGATCGCGGTCATGTATGCTGATCTCCAGAACCATCTGCCCTTGCTCATCGTATGCCTCACTTTGCACGACATTACGCTGATACAGCTCTGCGCGGAGCGCAGATTCTTCAGGTCCCAGCTTTATCCATCCGTGGTTTTTTTGATTACGGAAAATTTCGGTGAGCGCTTCAAGCAGGTATTCAAGACCATCTGAGTGATAGGCTGATAACCAGATTCTGACAGGCCGGCCTTGTTTATTACGGTCGATACCGGGGTTACGACTGATCAAATCGGCTTTGTTATAGACCATTAAAACAGGCTGGTCGGCATCCTTGGAAGGTTTGCCCGCGTTGACCTCCGTAAGGACTGTCTGCACCTGCATAATACAATCATCACGGTCCTCTCTGGATGCATCAACCACGTGTAACAAAAGATCTGCATCGCGGGTTTCTGTCAATGTTGAGCGAAATGCAGTCACAAGCTCATGGGGCAAATCCCGGATAAAGCCAACGGTATCCGCCAGAATAATATGCGAACCTCCTTTTAAGTCAACTCGCCTCAGAGTAGGATCAAGTGTGGCGAATAACTGATCAGCCGCATACACTTTGCCTGATGTCATCTGGTTAAACAGGGTCGATTTGCCGGCATTTGTATAACCCACCAAAGCTACGACCGGTGTTTTTGCTTGCTGCCGGGAACTGCGCCCCTGTTCTCGTTGAAGTCTGACCTTTTCTAGGCGTGATATCAGTTTTTTGATACGCACACTAATCAACCGGTGGTCTGTTTCTAACTGGGCTTCACCAGGACCTCGAAGCCCTATCCCGCCCTTTTGCCTCTCTAGGTGAGTCCAGCCCCTTACCAGACGGGTGGATAAATGATGTAGTTGAGCCAGCTCTACTTGCAGCTTGCCCTCAAAGCTTCGTGCACGCTTGGCAAAAATACCAAGAATCAAACCGGTACGACCCAGCACACGACATTTTAATAGCTTTTCCAGGTTTCTTTCCTGTACTGGAGAAAGCGTATGATTGAATATGACGAGCCCAGCATGAGAAGACCGCACTTCAAGTGCAATCTCCTCTGCCTTGCCTTTGCCTGTGAAGTACTTTGGATCGGGCGCGTAACGGGAAGAAACGACTACGCCAGCAATTCTGGCACCTGCCGACTCGCATAATTCCCGGAATTCCCGCTGAATATCCTTAAAACGGACGACCCTACCGTAGTTTGAAGAAAACCCAGCCTTCTGGAAGCGGATATGCACCAGCAGGGCAAGTTCACCATCCCCGATGTGACTAGGCAAGACCGCCTCCATAAAGCATAGTTCTAGAAGTTACCTGAACCTCCCTCGTCAAAGTCGGTTTGAATACGAATGCTTCGTGCAGGTACAACAGTAGAAATTGCGTGCTTGTAGATCATTTGATTTACATTATTTTTCAAAAGAAGAACAAACTGATCAAAAGACTCAATCTGTCCCTGAAGTTTAATTCCGTTCATCAAAAAAATTGATACAGGTATTTTTTCTTTCCGAAGGGTGTTCAGAAAGGGCTCTTGTAATGAATGGCCTTTAGGCATGTGGTAATCTCCGATTAATTATCGTTATCTTGAAGAAGCTATCTCTCATAACTGTCCGGTATCCGGAACTCAAACAAAAATTTTACGTATGAAGCATACAGGACTAGCGGAGCCTTGTACATTACTCAGATCAAACCAATTTATGTCCAAAGCGGACCGCAACCAAGTAAGCTGCCGCTTGGCCAGCTGCCTAGAGGCATGAATGCCTTTAAGCCGGGCCTCTTCTTTGTCGAATTCGCCATCCAGATACTGCCAGATTTGTCGGTAGCCAACACATCTCATAGACGGCTTTTCCAGATTAAGGTCTCCTCGCTCCCTCAATCTTTCTACTTCTTCAATAAAACCCTGCTGTAACATATCATTGAAACGCTTTTCAATACGGTGATGCAATACCGACCGGTCCCCAGGAGATATCGCTATTTTAATAAAGTCATATGGCAGCCCTACGGATTGATATGCTTTGATCCAATTGGACATGGAGTTACCAGTGAGCCGGTAAACTTCCAATGCACGCTGTATCCGTTGCGAGTCATTCGGATGAATTCGGGATGCTGAATCCGGATCAATACATCTCAGCTGGCCGTGCATTTGTGCCCAGCTCTTTTTCTGAGCCTCACGACATAATCTCTGACGGATTGCTTCGTTGGCTTTTGGTAGATCGGATAATCCATCTGTGAGCGCACGGTAATATAGCATGGTGCCCCCAACCAGCAAGGGCACTTTACCTCGGGAAAGTATATCCTTGATTAATACTGTGGCGGCGGCAGAAAATTCGGCAACTGAATAGAATTCCACAGGGTCACGTATATCAATGAGATGATGGGCGGCACGTCTCAGGATTTCAGCACTAGGTTTGGCTGTACCAATATCCATTTGTCGGTACACGAGAGCGGAATCCATGCTGATAATTTCCATATTGAATTTTTCGACCAACTCAATAGCCAGCTCTGTTTTGCCGGCGGCCGTCGGTCCCATCAGCAGAACAACTTTTGGCCTAGTTTCCGCGATCAAATAGCTTATCCAGATCGGTAAGTGCAATCCGGACCCAGGTTGGTCGTCCGTGGCAGCACTGCCCGGACCGTTCTGTTGCTTCCATATCACGTAACAACGCATTCATCTCCGTGAGAGTTAGTTGGCGATTGGCTCTGACAGAGTTGCGACAAGCCATGGTCGAAAGTAATCTATTTATTAGTTCGCTGGTTCGATTGGATGAGCTTGCTGCATGCAAATCTTCTATAACGGCATAAATCAGTTCGGTTAGGTTTTGAGAGTGCAGTAAAACTGGAATTTCACGCAATAGAAGGCTCTCTTCGCCGCTGATATCAAGCGCTATACCAAGCGACAGTATGATATCCTGGTGCTCCTCAACCAGTGCCGTATCTTTCGGTGAAACAGAAATACGTTTCGGCACCAGTAATGGTTGTACACGGACATCCTCCTGTTCGAATTGTAATTTAAGACGTTCATAGGTAATGCGCTCATGCGCTGCATGCATATCCACAATGATCAAACTGTCCTGATTTTGTGCCAGAATATAGATACCGAGGAGCTGAGCCAGTGCATATCCAAGTGGAGGGGTATTCTCATCATTGGCTGAGTTGAGTGGGGCAGTAATTTTGGGGTCGGCCTCAGATTGGTCTGTTGTAGTTGATTGACCGTATAGATTATTATAAGAATTGATCGCTTCCCGAATATTCAGGCTCGCTTGAGTCTTCGGTGATAAATACAAATCAGTTCTACCGGGGGTTTTCGCTGAATTCAACAATGCTTCCGGTTTTACAGAATTCTGTTTTCCTGCACGTGTATCGGATAAGGATTTATGTAGACAACGAAAAATAAAATCATGTACGGTACGTCCGTCTCTGAAACGTACTTCATGCTTCGCCGGATGCGCATTCACATCAACTCGTGAAGGTTCAAGCTTCAGATATAAAACATAGGCAGGAGACCGACCATGAAACAACACATCCGAAAAAGCCTGACGTACCGCATGCGTGATGAGCTTATCTTTTACTATGCGCCCGTTCACATAAAAATATTGCTGGTCAGCCTGTGATCTGGAATAGGTTGGCTGGGCAACCCAGCCTTGCAATGTAAGACCAGATCCTGTGTGTTCCAGATGAATCGCATTTGATGAAAAATCATGCCCTAGAATTTGGGTGATTCTGAATTTTAGATCTTCGGAATCATTTGCAATCTTAAAGTCAAATATGGTTTTACCATTATGTGTGAATGAAAACGCTGAAGTCTGATGGCTCAGTGCGAGACGGCGGAACACTTGATCAATATGTGAAAACTCGGTTTTTGGGGTGCGCAAAAACTTGCGTCTGGCAGGTACATTATAAAATATGTTATGCGCATCCACCTTGGTTCCGGATGACAGATTTGATGGCATAAACTCAGGATGGCTGGATAAACAATCCGACATCTTCCAGGCATGTTCATCATTTTTGTGTTTTGAAGTTAGCTCAAAACGGGAAACCGCAGCAATACTGGCGAGTGCCTCTCCTCTAAATCCCAAAGAGTGAATTGCGCTGAGGTCATCTAGTTCTGATATTTTACTGGTCGCATGACTGGCGACAGCCAGACTAAGCTCCGATTTGGGGATACCATGACCATCGTCACGTACCTGTATAAGACGGATTCCCCCCTCTGATATGCTGACATCAACTCGGTTAGCGCCTGCATCCAAGCTATTTTCCATCAGCTCCTTAACAACGGAAGCGGGGCGCTCAATTACCTCACCCGCAGCAATCTGGTTTATGAGATCAGGAGATAACTGGCGGATAGGCATATTGTCAGATCAGATAGCCAAGTAGAAAACACTTTTGCACTGCTTTGGAGAATACGGTTTTTATTTTACAGCCTGTCAATAGCAGCACCACAGTTTTTACGGTAGTCGCCAAGATCAGAAGAGTCTGTAAAAGTAGCTTCATTACTTCTCTGGTTAAGTGATTTTCAAATCAAAATATTGATTACTAGGCTACAAATTATCTTCGTGTACAACAACAGTTGCAGTTTCACGCATAGCGGTTACGACGCTTTGTGCCTCGCTTGCCGCATAACGTTGACTTAGTTCCTGGACTAAAAGCTCATTTGCTGTTTCGGGCAACATAATTCCGTTTAACGAAACCACCCCATATTTACCATCAGACAGAGGTATGGCAGCTATCGAGACAATGTTTCCGGTGGGGGCCGGCATTTTAAATACTTCCGATAGCATTCCCGCGGGCAGAGACAGGTCGTCACGTCCAGTTGGTCCGGGAGACTCCAACGCTAAATCGTGTTGTTTGGCAAGCTCTTCAAAAGAGTTGCCATTACGTACCTTTTCGGTCAACTCATGGGCGAGTTCGTGGACTTTCGTATCAATGGCGGCAGCCTTCGCACTGGATATTGCCTGTTCCTTGACATCATTAAACGGCAGTACCGTCGCTTCCCGGTAGTCCGTCACACGTATAATGACAGCATCATTCCTGTCAACTTCAATTGGTTCGCTGTTGCCTCCAGCACGCAATCGTTCACTAAACGCTTCACGTAGTACATCAGGGCTACTTTCAATGCCGAGGCCCTTGTTCTCCCGACTAACCCAGTCTGTCGTCTGTAATGGAATCCCTAAAGCCTCTGATACTGGGAGCAGTGAATCCTGGCTTTCGTAGCTGAGTTCGGCCATATGCTCAGACACGTCATAGAAAAGCTCGATAGCCTCCTGTTCTGCATAGCTTTGCGTAAGTTCCTGCCTGACTTCATCAAAAGATTTCTCTTCTCTTTCAATGATTTCATCGAGGCGGATAAAGTGATACCCAAAGCTGGTACGTACCGGGTCACTGATCTCGCCGGGTTTGCTCATAGTAAACAGAGCCGTTTCAAACGGCTTTACCATCATTCCAAGAGCGACTTGACCAAGATCACCGCCTGCAGACGCGGAACTCGGGTCATCTGAATACTGGTGTGCAAGTTCCTCAAAATCCTCGCCGGCACTCAGCTTATCTTTCACGATATTGAATTTTTCAAGGATATTGGCGGAACTCTCAAGCGACTCACCTTCAGGTAGAGCAATGAGTATATGGCTGGCCTTACGTTGCTCATCAACAATATAACGATCAGAGTTCTCCTCATAGTGTCTGCGCAGATTATTATCTGTAAGCTCCGCTCGATCAGTGAGCTGAGAAGCAGATACTCGAAGATATTCAAGCTTAACCTGATCTGGTCTTTGGAACTCATCTTTATGAAAGTCATAGTAAGCCCGAGCACTGTCTTCACTGATAGTAATGTCATCGGGAAAGAAGTCTCTGTTGATTACAATGTAACTGATGTCACGCTTATGGACTGACAGATCATTGAGGCGTTTTGCCTCCGTGCGTGTGGTGAAGTTGCTCGCCCTTATCATTCTCGGGAGAATCGTCAAAATACGCTCTTGACGCAAGAACTGCTCATATCGAGCAGGGGTAAACCCTTGTTGTCCGATGCGGGACCGATATTCATTGAAATCAAATTGTCCGGCTTTCTGAAAGCTTGGGTCGGATTGAATGGTCAGTGCCAGTTCGTCATCACTCACATGAATGTTATGATCTTCAGCAAGCCTTCGCAGCAGTGCTTCTTCAATTAAAATATTTACAGTTTGGTGCTGCAGTTGAGGGTCAAATATGCGAGGATTGTAGTCTGCTCCCAGTTGTTGTTGTACGTCTTGCCGGCGCAGCTGATAGCGTCTTTGATATTCTCTCTGTTCAATGGAAATATCGCCTACTTCTGCGACTATGATGGTTCGTTCTGGTGTCCCGAAATCTGTAATCCCTATTATTGCAAAAGGAACACCTATCAGAATTACGATGCCCCAAGCAACCCAACCAACCAGCCTGTCTCGTATAGATTGCAGCATAAGAATTTCTCTATGAGAGGTTATCGTAATAATAATTCAGATATAAAAAATACTAGGCAACTATCAATGTTTTTCACATGGCGGAGCGGACGGGACTCGAACCCGCGACCCCCGGCGTGACAGGCCGGTATTCTAACCAACTGAACTACCGCTCCGGATATCGACTTCAAGTGAAACTCTGATCAAGTCAGAGTTCCCTGCAATACTAAGGATATCGCCAAGATCAATGGCTTGGAATCGAATGAGGATTCGCCATTGACCTTGACGAGAAAACAAAAATTACATTTTTGTTTTTTGCACTCTGACAGACCCGAAATGGAACTGTCCAGATCTTCCTTAGTACTGGTGGGCGCTGCAGGGATCGAACCTGCGACCCTCGCCTTGTAAGGGCGATGCTCTCCCAGCTGAGCTAAGCGCCCGCTTGGAAGCCATTACTCATTGATAAACGACATGACTTCCATAAAAGAAGAAGTTAGTTTACGGCATCTTTCAGGGTTTTACCAGCCTTAAATACCGGGACCTTCGAGGCCTTGATTTCTATTTCGGCTCCCGTTCGCGGATTACGTCCCATACGTGCGGCTCGTTCTCTGATCAAAAACGTACCAAAACCTACCAACGTAATCGGATGACCGCCCTTCAGTTCATTTGTTACCGTATCTATAACGGCATCAAGAGCACGTCCAGCATCAGCTTTGGATAGATTAGCAGCTTTTGCAACCGCATCAATCATTTCTGTTTTATTCATATCATTCCTCAAGTTTTTTAGTGAGTATTAAATGTGCTCCTCAGAGGGATCTCATCTTCCTTGCCTGAGAATATGCTCTAAGAAAGCCTAACTATGCACGCCCCCCGTGATTGTACAGAAATTCAAACGAAAAGAAGCTGCTAATGTGCGGTAACTTGCCCACGTTTCGGAGATTTCTTGCTTTTCGCTTTACTAATCGGGGGTTCTGTCTTATCCGCGGGTACGGGCAAATGTTCAAGTGCCGTCTCCAGCACTTGATCTATCCATTTGACGGGCCTGATATCAAGACCGTCTTTAATATTGTCCGCAATATCCGCCAGATCTTTCTGATTCTCATCAGGGATCAGAACAATTTTAACTCCGCCACGAGATGCCGCCAGTAATTTTTCCTTCAGGCCGCCAATAGGCAGTACCTCGCCTCGTAGAGTGATCTCGCCTGTCATGGCAACATCAGCTCGAGCTGGTATATTGGTTAAAGCCGAAACTATAGCGGTGCACATCCCAATACCGGCACTCGGTCCATCTTTTGGCGTAGCTCCCTCAGGTACATGGATGTGAACATCATGTTCTTGGTAAAAGTCATTTTTTATGCCGAGACTGTCGCACCGCGACCTGACAACCGTCATCGCCGCTTGTATGGACTCCTGCATAATATCACCGAGCTGACCGGTATTGGCAAACTTTCCTTTTCCTGATACAATGGCAGCCTCTATATGTAATAGCTCACCGCCAACTTCTGTCCATGCTAGGCCAGTGACCTGCCCAACTCGATTGGAGTTTTTAGCCTCGCCGTAGCGAAACTTCTTCACGCCCAAGTATTTTTCAAGCATGTCGGGAGTAACTGCAAGCCGTTCATGCAGAGGTTCAGTAATCAGTTCCTTAACGACTTTGCGGCAGATCTTGCTAAATTCACGCTCCAGATTGCGCACGCCGGCTTCTCGTGTGTAGTAACGAATGGTATCGAGCACAGATTCCTTAGTTATTTTTAGTTCGTCTTCCTCAAGGCCATTCGCTTTAAGCTGTTTTGGTATGAGGTAACGCTCGGCAATATGCTGCTTCTCATCCTCGGTATAACCTGCGAGGCGAATAACTTCCATACGGTCCAGTAACGGTCCCGGGATATGCAGTGTATTGGAAGTTGCAATAAACATCGTATCCGATAAATCAGTGTCCACTTCCAGATAATGATCATTGAATGCGTTATTTTGCTCCGGGTCCAGTACCTCCAGCAAGGCAGAAGAGGGATCGCCACGAAAATCAATGGACATCTTATCAATCTCATCAAGCATGAAAAGAGGGTTTCTCGTCTTAACCTTGGACAGATTCTGCACAATTTTTCCAGGCATAGAACCGATATATGTCCTTCGATGGCCACGAATCTCAGCTTCGTCACGCACGCCGCCAAGAGACATGCGGACAAACTTGCGGTTTGTTGCTCTGGCAATGGATTTGCCTAAAGAGGTCTTACCAACCCCCGGAGGGCCTACCAAGCAGAGTATTGGCCCTTTCAGTTTCTTAACACGTTGCTGTACGGCCAAGTACTCAATAATACGGTCTTTCACTTTTTCCAGAGCATAGTGGTCGGTGTCAAGAGTCTCCATTGCTTCCTTGAGATCATTGCTGACTTTGGTTTTCTTGCGCCATGGAAAACTGACCAGCTGATCAATATAGTTGCGAACGACGGTTGCCTCCGCAGACATTGGTGACATCATCTTTAACTTATTCAATTCGGATACTGCTTTTTCTTCAGCCTCTTTGCTCATCCGGGCTGTTTTAATTTTTTGTGCCAGCTCCTCAATCTCACTGGGTGCATCCTCTATTTCACCCAGTTCTTTCTGAATCGCCTTCATTTGCTCATTCAGATAGTATTCACGTTGGCTTTTTTCCATCTGCTGTTTCACGCGACCACGTATGCGTTTTTCCACTTGCAGCATATCAATTTCATCTTCAATCATTAACAGCAGATGTTCCAAGCGTACTTGTACTTCAAAGATTTCAAGTATCCGCTGCTTTTCTTCAAGTTTGAGAGGCATATGTGCGGCAATGGTGTCGGCGAGCCTCCCAGGTTCTTCAATACCTGATAATGAAGTTAATATGTCAGGCGGAATTTTTTTGTTGAGTTTCGCATACCGACCAAACAATTCGACAATTGAACGCGTTAAAACTTCTTCCTCGCGCACATCTTCAAAATCTTCCTGATCCTCTATCTGGATCTGTACTGAGAAGAGATCGCTGGTTGTAACATATTCAACGATATTGACACGTTGCCCGCCTTCAACCAGCACCTTAACTGTACCATCAGGTAGTTTTAACAGTTGCAATATCGTAGCGAGCGTACCGATACGGTACATATCCTCAATGGAGGGCTGGTCAACATCTGCGTTTTTTTGCGCTACCAGAAGAATTTGCTTGTTACCAGCCATTGCTATATCAAGGGACCGAATAGATTTTTCACGACCGACAAAAAGTGGGATGACCATGTGCGGATACACGACCACATCGCGAAGAGGTAACACTGGGATACCTTGCTTAATATTTTCGTTGGTTTTCAGCTGGTTAGATCTATCTTTTTTTACCATTAAGTATTATCTCTTTTATTTAGAGTTGAAAGATAGCTATAACTATAAAATTTGATGACAATAATGATCCCGCGAAATACATTGAAAGTCACGAGATTCATGTTTTAATCCATGCGTTATACTGCTTCGCTGCTATGTTTCTCAATATCTTTCCCCGTAACACATTGTGCTTCAATTACACGAACTGGCTTAACTGGTTCAAATAGTACATTAGCTATTGATGCTGTGAAGAAACGAGCTGCTTGGATTCCTCCACACGTTCATACATGATATAAGGCGGGGAATCCCCCTTAACCACAGTCTCATCTACAATGACTTTACTGACATTTTCCAGAGTTGGCAGGTCGTACATAGTGTCTAAAAGGACCTTTTCAAGGATGGTTCTCAAACCACGTGCGCCGGTCTTCCGTTCCATAGCTTTTTTTGCGACAGCACGCAGGGAATCTTCCCTGAGGTCAAGCTCAACATTTTCCATCTCGAATAGTTTACCATACTGTTTGGTGATAGCGTTTTTGGGTTCGGTCAGAATTTTGACCAGCGCGTCTTCATTAAGCTCCTGTAAGGTCGCGATAACCGGCAAACGTCCTATAAATTCCGGTATCAGCCCGTAACCAATAAGGTCTTCGGGTTCGACGGACTCTATTATCTCACCAAAATTACGTTTTTCGTCTCTGGTCTTCACTTCGGCTGAAAAACCTATCCCGGTTTTGTCAGTTCGGTTGCGGATAACTTTATCAAGGCCGGCGAATGCGCCGCCACAAATAAACAGAATGTCGGTGGTATTAACCTGCAGAAACTCCTGCTGAGGATGCTTTCGCCCTCCTTGTGGTGGGATAGATGCTATGGTGCCTTCAATTAGCTTTAACAGTGCCTGCTGAACGCCTTCACCAGATACATCACGAGTAATGGATGGGTTCTCGGATTTACGGGATATTTTGTCAATCTCATCAATATAGACTATTCCTGTTTGGGCCTTATCCACGTCATAGTCGCACTTCTGCAGTAGCTTTTGGATAATATTTTCAACATCTTCACCTACATATCCGGCCTCCGTCAATGTAGTTGCATCAGCTATGGTGAAAGGTACATCCAGCATCTTGGCTAAACTTTCAGCGAGCAGAGTTTTACCAGATCCGGTAGGTCCGATAAGGAGGATGTTGCTTTTACTGAGCTCAATGTTGTCTTGCTTGTCAGCGTCTTTGACTTCGAGTCGCTTATAGTGATTATAAACAGCAACGGAAAGAACTCGCTTGGCGCATTCTTGACCGATCACATAGTCATCAAGACTGGCTTTGATTTCATGAGGCCGTGGAAGCCGCCCGCCCTCAATGGGTTTATTTTCCATCTCCTCACGAATAATATCGTTGCAAAGCTCCACGCATTCATCGCAGATAAAGACAGATGGCCCGGCAATCAGCTTACGAACCTCATGTTGGCTTTTGCCGCAAAATGAACAGTAGAGAGGCTTGTCGTCGTTCTTAAATTTACCTTTACTCATGCGAACCCGTCATACACCTGAAAACAGCTACTAAATGTTAAAAAGCTCGGTAATCTAATCCGAACACCACAAAATTGCACTCCAGCTAGTATTGCCCAGTAATAGCTGAGACCCTATCATAAAATTCGGTACGGAGGCAAAGGAGATTTAGGCCTGTTTCCAGCTTTCTCTAGCGGGCCAGCATAACCTGGTCTACAAGACCATAATCCTTCGCTTCCTCAGCGCTCATAAAGTTGTCACGATCAGTGTCATGTTGAATCTTTTCCAAATTCTGACCGGTATGGTTTGCCAGAACCCTATTCAATCGCTCTCGAATCAGTAGAATTTCCTTGGCATGAATATCAAAATCCGAGGCCTGTCCTTGGAAGCCGCCCAGAGGTTGGTGGATCATAACTCGCGAATGTGGCAAAGAGTACCGTTTACCTGCTGCGCCACCGGCCAGCAATACAGCTCCCATACTGGCTGCTTGGCCAATACACATGGTGCTGACATCAGGTGTTATAAACTGCATTGTATCGTAAATTGCCAAACCAGACGAAACTGCGCCACCGGGAGAATTGATATAAAAGTGAATATCCTTATCTGGGTTTTCCGCCTCCAGAAACAGTAGCTGAGCCACAATCAGGTTGGCTGAATAATCCTCAATCGATCCAACCATGAAGATCACTCGCTCCTTTAACAGGCGAGAGTATATATCGTATGAACGCTCTCCTCTGGAGGTCTGTTCAACCACTATCGGAACGAGATTCAGGTTTTGAGTACCTTGTGCGCCCTGTTTATCTAACCAGTCTTTCATATTGATGCCTTTGATCGTGCTATTCTTACAAAGAAGCAAATTTATGCTTTTTGCCCGATAACGTCGTAAAAATCTTTTGCGATTTCCGAAACATCAACCTGCTCAAGCAAAACATCGACAAGCTGATCTTCCATAATCCGTGCCTCCAGTTTTTGCCTTAAATCCGGGTTATCACGGTAGGCCTGTTCCACGGCGTCGGAATTTTCATAAGTCGCGGCAATAGTCCTAGCCTCTGCTGCAAATTTTTCCAGATCTGGCTTGATCCCATTGGTCTGTATGAGCTTTGCAACCAGCAAACCGAGCCGGACATGGCGGCGCGCCTGATCTTTAAGAATGGACGAGGGCAGGCCCAAGTTGGCATCGCCTTTGGTCCGTCGTTTAATATCTTTCCGGGTAGTTTGGCGCAATTCTTCAATCTCCTCATCAACCAGTGCGTTTGGAATCTCAATCTGGTTATTTTCCAAGATCCCCTCCATGATCTGTGTTTTGACCTTGAAATGAACAGCCTGACTGAGCTCACGCTGCATATTTTTCGCTACTTCCTTCCTGAGCTGCTTCATCCCTCCTTCATCAATCCCATATGCTTTGGCGAACTCATCATTAAGCTCCGGTAGCTCTGGTTCACTTACGGAATGAACATTCACGACAAATCGTGCGGTTTTACCCGCAACGACTGGCCCGGGATAATCCTCAGGAAAAGTGACATCGAACACCTTTTCCTCTCCGGCTTTCACACCGACAAGATTATCTTCGAACTCACTTGACATTGAACCGGTACCCAGCACTAGAGACATATTTTCAGCTGAACTGCCATCAAATTTCTCATTATTTATCCTGCCTTCAAATGCGATTACCAAGCGATCATCCTTGCGGCTTTCACGGTCCACTTCATTCCAGTCAGCCTGCTGCTGGCGCAGTGTCCGAATCATATGATCAATATTTTCCTCGGAGATGGTAGTGACCGGTTTTTCCACCTTGATTTTGTCCAATCCCTGAATCTCAACTTCGGGGTAAACCTCGAAAGTCACAGTGTATTCTAGGACATTGTCATCCTTCAAATCCCGTGACTGTAGCGCAGGCCGGCTGGCGGGCCTGATATTCTCTTGCGATAAGGCCTCTATACAGGTGGACTGGATAATATCCTGCACGATCTCGGCCTCGACCTGGACGAGGTACTGTTTTTTAATCATCCTGAGGGGTGCCTTACCCGGACGAAAGCCCTGCAAGTGCGTGGTTTTAGCAATTGAATGCAATTTTTTATTGACCTTCGATTCAATGCCATTATTGGGAACCCTGACTGTCATGCGACGCTCCAGCCCCTGTATTACCTCAACCGTTATTTCCATTCGAGTCCTTGCTCTGTCTCTCTTTGCAATTTTCATCAAAACATGGTGCGAAAGGAGAGACTCGAACTCTCACGCCTTGCGGCACTGGAACCTAAATCCAGCGCGTCTACCAATTCCGCCACTTTCGCCCGTAGGATAAAAAAGGGCTATCGGTATAACCCTGTTACTTTCCCGGTGCATCGGCTATAACCGATATCCAAAAGCCTGATTAAATTCAGAGTCTCACATATTGGGGTGAGTGAAGGGACTCGAACCCTCGACATCCGGAGCCACAATCCAGTGCTCTACCAGCTGAGCTACACCCACCATCTTGATCGCTTTATCAATGCAGACCACTTACTCATTTATTTTGGCACGCCCGGCAGGATTCGAACCTGCGACCCACGGCTTAGAAGGCCGTTGCTCTATCCGGCTGAGCTACGGACGCAAAATTTGTTCCATACAATGAGAGAACCCCCGGCCTCGCAACAAAGTTTAGGGTGCTTTCAGGTACTGAACGCCGTAGGGCAAACCAAGGACACTCTGGTTATTTGGAGTCTCCATAAGTAATCTGGTCGGGGCAGAGGGATTTGAACCCTCGACCCTCTGCTCCCAAAGCAGATGCGCTACCAAGCTGCGCCATGCCCCGATTCTCTGATGAATCGATCAGAATTCATCCGAGGAGCAGGATAATACGGACATAGTGTATCAGGGTCAATGCGAAAAAGCCGGCTACCGTGAGGCTGATCGCTATCGGACATTTAATCATCAGTCGCAAAAAAATCACTTAGATGGCGGATATAACTCTCTGCGTCATGGATATCGTTATGCTTTGCCCGTGGAATTGTGATTTTTGTGCCCCACGGAGAGGGTATTGCCCGGGCTAAATTTTCGGCATGAACGGGAGGAATTGTCCGATCCCGTTCAGCTATCAGAATAAGCGTTGGGTTACGGATTTTCGACGCTATTGACAGGCTGTCGTAATGATCACGCAGCATTATGGTTATGGGATATACCGGGTATTGTCTTTCAGCGACTTTGAGGATGCTGTCATAGGGTGTGATGAGTGCCAGACGATCAATTTTTCTTTCAACAGCCAGATACAGAGCAACACCTGTTCCCAAGCTGCGACCAATCGCCGATATGGATAAATGTTGCTTTTTGACATAGTCGTAAACATTTAGTGCATCTTTGAATATACCGGACTGAGAAGGCTTGCCCGTGCTGCCGCCGTAGCCGCGGTAATTAACCGCGTAAACTGTGTGATTGGGCACGATCACGTTGATCGAATCCAGCGATGGCTCAAGGTCTTCGGAGTTGCCTCCGAAATAAATAATGGCCTGTTCGTGTCCCGGATTGGCCTTCCAGATTTTTAGCGAAACGTCATCGGATCGTAGGCGAAGGCTTTCAAAGCGGCTGTCAGTCCTTTCAGCTGTTGGATAATATAACAGGCTGTCTTGGGCCAGATACAGCACCACACCGAATCCGGCATAGGCCGCAAGTGCTATGGCAAGACCAGAGAGCATGATTCTTTTGGGAATTATATACTTGCTACTCAAATATCAATTTGACGCTTCACAGGCCGAATAACCTCGCCACCTCCACGTCTAGCAGCCCTATTCCCGAGAACCGACCAGCCATAATGACTGGATTTTCTACTTAAATCTTCTACGTGTGTAGAGATCAGCATCATTTTAGCAGCTATATGTAGTTTGTCAAACATCTTCGGTATTAAGTATGTAATTCCCATTTTTTAATCTATCTCGAATAATCACATCAGCCGATCATTTCCGGGCACCATGAAGGATCTGAAAACAGCCGCAGAGGAACCTCAACAGGCATTTTCGACAGACAGATTTTCTGCTGCATAAAACTTTTCCGTCTTGATTGTCGATGTGTCTGGTTAACGGACGGTCTACCGGCCAAGTAGAAAAGGGATGATGCAAATCATTCATCTGAACAGCTTATCAAGCCATGCCACAAATTTCCCGCAAAGCTGCTTGTTACAGCTAAGACCTCTCGAACTGATGGCAGGTCTAAGTAAGCCCCGGTTTTTTTGAGTGGCCAGCCAGGCAAATTTTGGCCTTTGTTACTTTAATTGAACGGAAATCTTCGACCATCAGCCATAATATCGTTGATATACTCTCAGGCTTGGGCCAAGCCGGGTCCCGGGGAGCGATCATCTGCCAGATAAAATCCTCCGGCCTTCTGGATGACTGGTTGTCTGGCATCAGCCAGATTCTAACTCTGAAGGTCCCGCCAGTAGCAATCGTGCCATCTTTAGAGGGATTTGCTGGTGCTTTGGTTCCAATCTGCCTGTATCGTCGCTATCTGACTTCAGTGTTCTGTTCGGCAGCGGTGGCCAGTTCCTGATCTGAGTACTCAATCGCCTGTATTGATCCGTTCCGACGTTCAAGACGAATGAGCATGCTCTGGTACTGTTTCTTATCCTTGCAGGCGAGGGCAAAGCCTCATGTACAATCCCAGTCGTACGTGGTAGCCAGTATCTGGACATTATTGTCGCGAGTAACGAATGGTGAATACCATTTTCAGTCTCGTCAATTGCCATACCAAAAAGCCGGATTGCGGCGTTATCTAGGGTTCCTGAGCGGAACCGGTTTTTCGTGGGAGGAAAGTTTGACATCCACGCGACGGTCTCTTCGACCACGGGGATTTCCCACCATTGCCACTCGCTCGACAGATCTGTTTGAACCTGCCAGTGTCAGGTCCAGAATTTTGATTATCCGGTCAACGCAACTTTATCCCAGTATGTCGCCAAATCATTGTTACCCAACAGGCCGTGGCCCAGAGTTTCACATCGCATTTCCAAGGCGGAAGACTGTTCACGAAACCGCTGTAGATAGCGAAGCTCATGGCCCAAAAAATAAGTTATCCGGGTTGTCCGATGGATCAATCAGATACAGGATGAAGTGCTCTTTTTCTACAAAAAAGGTTTTGATTCCCAGTATCTTGCCTTCTTCTGGGGCAACAGAAAATCGTTCCATTAGCCGTGCAGTAAATTCTTTATCGGGTTCTGCTACCTTAATCGTGATTTAGGTGGATTTGCTATCTTTGCATCCGGCTTCCATGAAGATGTCTTTCTTAATTTCTCTCTCGAAAAAAACAGACCGGATAGATCTACACCAATGAATTTATCACTGTCCTCGTCTGTGCCAGTGGCATACTTTTCGTGTTTTTGCCCTAAATCCCATAATACGGAATAGTGCCCTCGGGCGGCGTAGATATGGCAAGTCTCCAAAATCATCGTCTTGCCTACGCTATTTTTACTGGCCAGCAGGTCAACCTGACTCAGGCGTAAAAATATGAAGCGACTTAATTTCACGAAAGCCATTGATAGCAAGATTCAGCAGGTGCGGGTGTTGGTATTTTTTGTCTTGGACATCGTCGATAAACGATAGAAATTTCAGTTTGTGCAAACAATAAAAAATCAGTCAACGGATTGAATAAAGTTCCTCGTGCCTTTACTCTTGAATATCATATAGTACTAAATGAATTGAGCGAGGTGAACCACTTCTTCATACCGTCGTTTCCAGTAGCAGAAGTTCCATGAGTGCCTTTTGTGAATGCAGCCGGTTTTCTGCTTCATCCCAGACCACGCTTTGTGGGCCATCAATCACGTCTGCGGTTACTTCTTCACCACGATGTGACGGCAGGCAATGCATGAAAAGCGCGTCTTTATCTGCGGCTTTCATTATGTCAGCATCAATCTGATAAGGCTTAAATACACTGGCGCGATTATTTTGTTCGCTTTCCTGTCCCATGCTGGCCCATACGTCTGTTACCAGCAGCTGGACCCCGCTGGTAGCCTCCATAAGATCTCTGGTAACCCCGGCATTTTTACCTGCTGACTGCAGAATAGTGGTATCCGGATCATAATTTTCCGGGCAGGCGATGTTTAGCCTGAAATCCAATAGCCGGGCGGCATGTATCCATGAATGACACATATTGTTGCCATCTCCGACATAGGCGACCGTAATTCCGCGTATGTCGCCCCGATGTTCAAGCCAAGTTTGCAAGTCCGCCAAGAGTTGGCAGGGATGTTCCCGATCAGTCAGGCCGTTAATTACCGGGACCGAAGAATACTTGGCAAGTCGGGTGATTTTTTCATGCTCAAATGTTCTTGCCATAATGATATCTACCATGCTGGAAAGTACGCGGGCAGTATCTTCTATGGGTTCGCCACGCCCCAGTTGTGTATCGCGGGGCGACAGGAAGATTGCGCTGCCACCGAGTTGAGTTATACCGGCTTCAAAAGAGACCCGGGTACGGGTGGATGATTTTTCAAACAACATGGCGAGTATGCGATTTTTCAGGGTTTGCTGGGCCTGATGATTTTGCTGTAGTTGTTTAAGCCTGATTGCACGGTTTAGCAGGCCTGTGAGTTCATCGGCAGATAAGTCTGGCAATGATAGAAAATGACGAGGCCGGTCCATCATGTGCCGTCTCTGTTTTCAGACAGGAAAGCCCTGATTAATTCGCTGACTGTGTCAACGATGGTATCAGCCATCTGCCGGTCAATAATCAGAGGTGGTAACAGGCGCACACGGTTGCCGCCGGTTACGTTGATTAACAGCTTTTTGTCCAGTGCCCTGCCGACAAGCTCAGTGCAATTCATGCTTAGCTCAATACCCAGCATTAGCCCCTTGCCGCGGATATCAATAACGCCTTCGACACCAGCCAGATATCGCTTGAATCCATCCAGCATGTGCTGGCCTAGAGTGCCGGCATGATTCGGCAGATCATCGGCGGAAACCGTATCAAGGACTGCCAGTGCCGCAGAACACGCCAGTGGATTACCGCCAAAGGTGGAACCGTGGGTGCCGGGGGTCAGGGTCTGCGCCGCAGCCCCTCGTGCAATACATGCACTGATCGGCACACCATTGCCCAATGCCTTTGCCAGTGTCAGCACGTCAGGCACAATGTCATTATGCTGATAGGCAAACCATTTGCCCGTGCGACCGATACCGGTTTGGATTTCATCCAGCATTAACAGCCATTCCTGTTCATCACAAACGGTACGTAATTCGTTTAGGTAATTGTCTGCGGGTACATTGATGCCTGCCTCTCCCTGGATTGGTTCGACCAGAATAGCGACTGTATCAGGTCTGTTGGCGGCGATGTATTCAATGGCACCAATATCGTTGTAGGGTACGCGCATAAAGCCCTGTACCAGCGGTTCAAAGCCGGCCTGTGCTTTACGATTGCCCGTTGCGCTTAATGTTGCCATGGTGCGCCCATGAAAACTGTTTTCCATGACAATAACAGCCGGATTATCAATGCCCCTGTTATGCCCATACAGGCGGGCCAGCTTGATGGCGGTTTCATTGGCTTCTGCCCCGGAATTACTGAAAAATACACTATCCATGCCGCTCAATGCCACCAGCCTGTCGGCAAGTTGCTGCTGAGTGTCTATCCCGTATAGATTAGAGGTATGAAGTAACTTGCCGGCTTGATCAGCAATTGCCTGCTGAACGGTAGGATGAGCGTGTCCCAAGCCGCATACTGCAATGCCACCCAAGGCATCCAGATACGGCTGGTCATCAGTATCGAACAATATCGCACCCCTGCCACGGGAAAAGGCAACAGGTAAGCGCCGATAGGTTGACATGAGTGTGCTGGACATTGAAAAAACGGGCTAAAAATAAAAAGGCAGCATCAACGAGACGCTGCCTGATAGAAATCAAAGACGGTATTGTGCTGAAAAGTTACACAATGACAAGGCTTGAAAATAAAAAAACCCGGTCACCTGACCGGGTTTTTCAGAGACTTGGCCGGCTACCTAAAATGGCAGGCCGTGCCCGTGCGCCGTCATACCCAACAGCATCGGAATAGATAGCATGGTGTTGACGCGAGAGGCGGTACCGGCAATTGCCTTGGCTTTGGCCTTTTCTTCGTCAGATGCCTCAACAATGCCGAGCACTTTCTTCTGGTTAGGCCAGATCAACCCCCAAACGTTGAACAGCATGATAGTACCCATCCATGCACCCATACCGATAATGGCTAACCCGTCAGAAAATGTGAAAGCCGCGACAAAACCGGAACCCTCGGCGGGATGCAGAAATTCCAGCGCTGCTGCGCCGGTCAGCCACGTAACCAATGCTGCCCAGCGAAACCAGAGCAGGGCGCGCGGTGCGACATATTTGCCGATAGCCGCCGGTCCTGGACCATCAGAGTCGGCCAAGCCGGCGGCCATGGCCTGTACCTGCACAAAGTTGAAGTAGTACAGCAGACCGATCCAGATAATACCAACAAAAACATGAATCCAGACTACGATTTCCCAAAGATTGATGCCCTTACCGCCGCCGAGCATGAAAGTAAAAATAATTGCCAGTATCAAGCCAGATACCAACGTTCCCGTTACTGTTTTCAAAGGATTCATAAGTTTCTCCATAGTTGTGAGCAAAGCTCTGTTTAAGTATTTTAGGTTGTTTAAAGTCTGGCTGCCTCTAGCAGAGGCGTAGCATAGGCCCAAGTCTGGGAGAAATCAAGGTCATGTACGAGTTCACCGCAAGCTGTGCTTTTGATTATGGCTGCTATTACACTGTACGGGGGGCGTAATTCCAGTCCTTTATAGTGCCGAATGTTGTTATATGGACCCAACCAAATCGGTCAGTTTTTCGTTGAACCGTTCCAGGCCGATGAACAGCAAGCCCTCACGGAAACCCGCGAACTGCTGCCGGATAATCCGGTTAAAGAGATCACCGATCATATGTAGTATGTATCTTGGAGGGTTTCGAGACAGGTTCGCAGGAAGACGAACCGGTTATTTTGAATCAGGCAGCTGAACTCGCTGGCCGATTGTTGCAGTACAACAACATTCGGCACCATATAAGGACTGGTACTACAGACCCCGATACGGTACATTATCGGCGATAGAAAAGTGCGATATGGAGCGTACTCGTACAGCCCAAGGGTTTTTTTATTGTTATTGATGTGGGAAATTCCGGTTTAGCTGGAGTTTCCTTTATGTGACGATTTATACCAAGGAGAAATCAGATGAAATCAGTACATATACCACTGTCGCTACTGCGGATTCTAGGTGTTTGCGCGTTACTCGTTTTACCGGTCCCATCCGGGGCCGATGAAGCCGAGAATCAGATCAAATATAGGCAGGCAGTGATGAAGGCTATCGGCGGTCATATGGGCGCTTCTTCCTTGATCGTTCGTGGCAAGGTCTCGCATAGAGATCAATTGAAGGTGCATGCCAACGGGTTGCTGTCGCTTTCGCGGGATATTGCCGGGTTGTTTCCTGAGGGTTCTGATTTCGGCGAGACTGAGGCTAGGGAGATCATCTGGGAGAAATGGGATGATTTCAGGAAGGCTGCCGATGAGTCAAAAGCCGGTATTGAGAATTTTGTCAGGGTCGTCGAAACTGGCGGTGATAGTGATCTGGCAGCCGCCTTTAGGAGGGTCGGTAAGGGCTGCAGGGGTTGTCACGAAGATTTCCGTCAGAAGGACGAATAGTCTTCCGATATGTGCCGATGGATTCCTATCCTGCTGCTGTTGCTGGCGGCTGGGCCGCTGCGGGCAGATGATGTCCTGATTAGAAAAGGCGAGTATCTGGTGCGCGCTGCCGGTTGTGTTTCCTGTCATACCGATCACGAGAACGATGGGCCTTTTCTGGCTGGTGGTCGGGCATTGGTGACGCCCTTCGGCACGTTTTATTCGCCGAATATCACGTCGCACCCGCAACATGGTATCGGTCGGTGGTCAGACGACGATTTTTTGCGGGCACTGCGTGATGGTGTTGCGCCTGACGGTAGTCACTATTATCCGGTGTTTCCCTATACCTCTTACACTCAGCTGAAGGATGACGATATCAGGTTAATGGCCGCCTATCTGCGTACGGTAAGGCCTGCTGTTACCGATGTTCGTGAACATGAACTGCCTTGGTACCTGTTTCGTCGGATGATGGCTGTTTGGAAATGGCTGTTCTTCGAGCCGACTGAATTTGCTGAAATGCCTACCGGAAGTGCGGAACATAACCGTGGTGCCTATCTGGTCGTGATCGGTCATTGTTCGGAGTGTCATACGCCACGCAATCGCTTCGGTGCACTTGATGTAACACGCTATCTGGTCGGTGCGAGAAGTGGTATCGGAGACGAGTTGGTACCGAATATCACGCCGGACCGCAGCGCCGGTATCGGTAAGTGGTCGAAGGATGATCTGACCTATTTTCTGGCAACCGGTGCATTGCCGGACGGTGACTATGTAGGCAGCTCGATGGCCGAAGTGATTGATGATAGCACCAGTCATCTTAACAGCGCGGATCTACAAGCCATGGCGGTTTACCTGAAGAGTCTGCCGGCTATGTGATTCCAGATCATTCTGAAAATTCAGATCAGCCAGGTATTTGATTGTGTCGCTAAAAATCGACACAAATTACGCAGTGGTCGGAAAATTAATGATGGTAACGGGGTAAAACTTTTTCCGATGCTTTGCGCGTGACCACATATCTCTTTAGACTTCGTATATCCAACGAATGGAAGTAAAAGTTATGCAATCCGAACACACCAACTATCAACCTTGGGAGAGATATTTCGACAATATCGTTACTCCGCTGGAGGAGTTTGTTCGCGGCGAAACGACCTCAGGGGTAATTTTAATGGCCTGCACCATTGTTGCTATGGTTATAGCCAACACCGTGCTTGCGCATCATTATGAGTATATTCTGCATACCGAAATTGCTTTTGTGTTCGGGCAGTGGGAGCTGCGTCATACTATTCATCATTGGATTAACGATGGCCTGATGGCACTGTTTTTCATGGTTGTCGGTCTGGAGATCAAAAGGGAGGTCATTGTTGGTCAGCTATCCGATCTCAGGGCCGCATTCCTGCCGATCATTGCTGCTGTCGGCGGCATGCTGGTGCCGGCTTTATTGTTTTATGGTCTTAACGCTGGCGGTAGCGGTGTTGATGGTTGGGGTGTTCCGGTGGCAACGGATATTGCCTTTGCCGTTGGTGTCATGGCGCTGCTTGGGACGCGTGTACCGAAAACCGTAGTGACTTTTTTGCTTGCCGTTGCAATTGTTGATGATATTGGTGCCGTCATGATCATTGCGCTGTTTTACACCGAACAGGTTTATTTTAGCTGGTTGCTTACGGCGGGTATCGTGTTTGCCGCTCTGGTGATTCTTAATCGGGTCGGTATCCGCAGACCGCTGCCTTATTTTATCTTGGGAACTGTCATGTGGTTTGCCATGTTGGAGTCCGGGGTGCATGCCACACTTGCCGGTGTTCTGGTTGCCTTGACTATCCCGGTAAAGCCCAAGTTTAATACTGGGACATTTACCCGTCATGTCGGGGAAACGCTTGACAATATGAAAAGCAATATCACTGACTTTGAAAAGAGCAGTTACGATAAACAGCATAGCATAGTCCATGATAGGCAAACTCGTGCACTGTTGCAGTCACTTGAGAGTGGTGTACAGGCCGTGGAGTCGCCGCTTCAGCGGCTGGAACACGCTATGCATCTGCCGGTTGCGTTGTTGGTTATTCCATTGTTTGCTTTGGCTAATGCCGGTATTCCGATTGAGTGGGGTGCTTTGGGGCAGACAGTAACCCACCCGGTTGCGCTCGGTGTCATGGCTGGTCTGATATTCGGTAAGCTGATCGGGATTGCCGGTATTCCTTGGCTGACTATCAAGCTGGGTTTGGGTTCGTTGCCGGAAGGTATGAATCTCAGGCATCTTGTCGGTGTGGCTTTTATCGCAGGTATTGGTTTTACCATGTCGATTTTTATTGCCGAACTAAGTTTTGCGGGACAATCAGAAGAGCTGCTTATGGCTAAAACAGGTGTCCTGTTTGCCTCCATTATTGCGGGAAGCGCAGGCTATCTATGGCTGCGATTCATGACTCGACCGGCATGAGCAGGTTGTCGATTAGTTATACCCCGGACAGGGTTTCTAATACCCGATGCAAGGCCTGTCCTTCATCGGCCTGTTGCAACTCGTCGGTGTAGTCTGTGCGCATTTCATATAGTCTCCGGGCCGATTTCAACAGAGTTTTCGCATTCAGCTTTTCTTCTTGCAGGACCATACTGTAACCGAGCCTCTCAAATGAGGCAGCATTGAGTATCTGATCTCCGCGGCTGGCCTTTCTGGACAGTGGAATAAGCAGATGTGGTTTGCGCAGTGCCAGCAGCTCGAACAGCATGGTTGCGCCTGCACGGGAAATGACCAGCATTGTTATGGCGAAAATGTGCTTCAGCTGATCGCCGACATAATCGTACTGGCGGTAGCCTTCATAGGTCAGCAGGATATCCTGTTTATTGCCGGCACCGCAGATATGAACGATATTAAAGTCTTCCAGTAGTGCTGGTAGTGCCTGCCGCACGGCATGGTTAATGGCTTGTGAGCCGAGGCTGCCTCCGATCACTAGAAGGACAGGTTTGTCCTGTGTGAAACCAAGTATTTCGCGCCCTTTGTCGGGGTCGCCTTGCAGCAGTTCTTCGCGCACGGGTATGCCTGTGTAAATGGCTTTTTTTGTGGGCAGATAGTCTGCTGTTTCTCTAAAGCTGTAGCATATTCTACGTGCGAAGGGCATTGAGAGTTTGTTCGCCAGACCAGGAGTCAGGTCAGATTCGTGGATGATTATCGGTACGCGGAACAGCCATGCGGCCCACACTACCGGTGTTGCGACAAAGCCACCCTTGCTGAATAACATATCCGGTCGGCGCCTGATCACCAAAAACAGCGCTTGGATAAATCCCAGCATGATACGAAATACATCGGCAAGGTTCTGCAGGCTGAAATAACGGCGGACTTTGCCAGCTGCAATAATGTGAAACGGCACTTCCATCGGTATGATTAAGCGATGTTCTATGCCTTTTGATGTACCGACATACTCCACTCGATGTCCCTCTGCCAGCAGACGTGGGATGAGTGCGATATTCGGCGTGACATGGCCAGCGGTTCCTCCGCCTGTCAGCAGGATGAATTTACTCATGGGTAACTCGCATTATTATTATGACGCTATCATGCAGTAGTGGCACTGGCAGCGCAATATGGCATCCGGCTGTGCCGTAGCCCTGACAGATGGTAAATATTATTGTTGCGCTCCTTGATAGTAATGTTGCCAACAGGGCGCGGTTCTTATCCGTATAATGTATGTGTATGAATCCCACTGACCGTCAGTTATCGGTTTTTTTTCTTTTGGTCGCAGTCATACTATCAAGTGTCTTTATCGCCAGATGGCTGCATCAGCCAGAAAGGTTATTCATCATCTCCGAACCGGGCAGCCAAAATGTCGGTGGTGGAGCCTTTTTTCATGAGCAGTTCATCAGCTTTGGTAAAACTCCTGAGACTCATGCCTCTTCCATCGCCCGGCGAGCGGATGGCAAATTAATCGCTGTCTGGTTTGCCGGCAGTGAGGAGGGTGCCGAGGATGTCGTCATCGCTGGCACGGTCATTGATCCGGTAAGCCGTACCATTAGTCCGTCACGTATCCTGGCAACT
Organism: Gammaproteobacteria bacterium; assembly: GCA_028289815.1. Classification (GTDB taxonomy): domain Bacteria; phylum Pseudomonadota; class Gammaproteobacteria; order JAJDYQ01; family JAJDYQ01; genus JAJDYQ01. Next base: position 104,481 of record JAPYNQ010000078.1, read on the forward strand.
GTTTCCGGTACCGGAACCGCCACTTGGCGATATATTCGAAAACTGGGTAATCCGGTCATACACAGTTTGCCCGATGGTCGTCTCATGATGGTCTATGTCAGCGTATCGTTTGGAGGATGGGCTGCCAGCAGCCTTAATATCCGTTTTTCCGATGATTTAGGGCAGACTTGGTCACCGCCCCGAAGGCTTGTTACGACACCATCGCTGAATATCAGTACCCTTGTTAGAGGAGTGCCGATTGATTTTGATAATGGTGATGTCGGTTTGCCCGTTTATCACGAATTTTTGGGAAAATTTGCAGAACTGCTCATCCTTGACCGCAACGGGATAGTTCGAGACAAGCATCGAATTTCCTGGGGACGGGAAACCATTCAACCTGCCATTGCTCCTCTGAGCGCGAGGCACGCGGTAACTATGTTACGCGACAGCAGCGAGGTCGATAGGCGTGTTAAAGCCAGTCGTAGCAATAATGCGGGACAGACCTGGTCGGTGCCATCGTCACTCTCTTTGCCCAATCCTAATTCAGCGGTTGCGTTGCATCGCATTGATGGACATCGGTTGGTGGCGATTTTCAATGATCATAGGGAAGAGCGCCATGATCTGTCCATGGCATACTCACCGGATGCCGGCAGGTCATGGAGGGTTTTTCATCGGCTTGAATATGAGCCGATTGCGAAAGAGAGGGTAGAGAGTACATTTTCCTACCCCAGTCTGATACGTGATCAACGGGGAGATTTTCATCTGACCTATACTTGGAAAAAACGGAGGATTAAGCATGTTCATTTCAATCTGGTGTGGCTGGAGCAGAAAATATGAATGCTTTAAATCACTACGCCGGTTTATTCGGTTGCCTGCTGCTGCTGATCGCTTTGCCGCTGGTGCATGTTCGCTGTCCACGATTTGATCGTAGGGTGGTTAGTATAACTATCTTTGCAATGCTGAGTTTTGCCGTGCTGCCCATTAATAGCCTTCCGGTTATTGCTTACGTGCGCGGAGTCACTGCCGACTTAAGCATCACCAGTGTGTTTCTGTTATCAATTTTTATTGCCGGGGCCTACACTGGCAATCGTTATTTTGCCCTGCCTGAAAAACATCGGTTGCACAGGATACTGATGCTTGCCGGTTTGATACTATACCCTATGGCGCTCGGATTATCGCCGTGGGATAGCTATGGTATGGGATACGGCGGTGTGGGCTTTGCCCTGATATTGCCAGTACTGTTCGTCGGCTTAATCATCAGAAGAAGCTGGATGGTGTTGTTGGTGCTATCATGCTCAATTTTGGCGTACCTCGCCGGATTGCTTGAATCAACTAACCTATGGGATTATCTGATAGATATCTGGCTTTTCCTGTATGTTTCTGTTTCTGCAATATGGCGGTTACTCAGTAGGTTGTGTCGGAACAGATCCATGATTTAGCAGGCCGTTGGTTGCCGGGTGGGGATCAGTCACCCTTCGACAATGTGCCCGCAGTTCCAGCATTGTCCGTAAACGCCGTCAATCTGTTCCCGGCACTGAGGGCACTTCCATGTTTTAAGGTTGCCGTCGCTGGTGGACAGTGCATGGCGTAATATGTCGTTGGCCCGTTCATAGTCGCGCTCATTCACCCAGAGCTGTGGCAGAGAGTCTTCGTAGGGTATTTCTCCAAAAGCAGATGCCGAGTAGGTATTCCTGACCTGCGCTTTAATACCCTCCAGTTCCAGCAGAATGTGCAGATGATTGATCTCTATGGCATTTTCCCCTGTGTATAGCTTTTTTAAGGACATTCTGCACTCTGCTTCGTTTTAATCGGAACCTTCTTGGATTTTAGCCGGTTTGAGGGATTTTGCCATACCGACAGATTCGCCTGACTGACAGCGGTACGGTTGTTGTCGGGAGCGTTTTTTCTCCTGTTCTCGAAGTCCCCCGCGGTTACGGTGAGTCATCGCAAGCAATGGTGTAAAATCAGCGTTTTATGATGAACCTGTTTTTCCGCTATCGGTCAATAGAAGTTCCTTGGCCGGTGGCTGAGATTTGTCCAGACAAGTGAGAGACAAGGCAGAGCGAAAAATATGCACGATAATACGAACACACTGACATCTTCATATCCGGAAACAGAGCAACAGCTACGAATACAATCTCTGCAATCCCATGTTGAACAGCAGATTGTGGGTCAGGACCGGCTGGTAAGTCGCTTATTAATCGCACTGCTGGCCGACGGTCATCTGTTGGTGGAGGGTGCTCCCGGACTGGCCAAGACTCGCGCCGTCAAGGCTTTGAGTGAGGGGATAGAATGCGAGTTTCACCGTGTGCAGTTTACTCCCGACCTGCTGCCTGCTGATCTGACCGGTACAGATATCTACCGTCCGCAGGATGCCAGCTTCGTTTTCCAACAGGGGCCTTTGTTTAATAATCTAATTTTGGCCGACGAAGTTAATCGGGCACCCGCCAAGGTGCAGTCAGCATTATTGGAAGCCATGGCCGAGCGCCAGATTACGGTCGGTAATACCTCCTATCCTTTGCCCGAATTGTTTATGGTTATGGCGACCCAAAATCCTATTGAGCAGGAGGGCACCTACCCATTACCGGAGGCCCAGTTGGATCGTTTTTTGTTGCATGTTTTCATTGATTATCCTGAACCACAGTATGAAAAGGAAATCTTGGAGCTCGCACGGCAGGATGTTAGGCAGAGAGGAGAGGCCGCACACGACGATCAGCTTAGTCAAGCGGACTTGTTTACTGCCCGGAGCCAAATTATGGATATCCATATGGCCACTAATGTCGAGGAGTACTTACTACAATTGGTATTGGCTTCCCGCGCTCCTGGTCAATACAGCGAGCAGCTTGCGCAATGGGTGGAGTATGGTGCTAGTCCGCGTGCCTCAATTGCCCTAGACCGCTGCTCTAGGGCGCATGCCTGGCTGTCAGGCCGCGACTACGTTACCCCTGAAGATGTCCAATCAATGGTTTTTGATGTTATGCGTCATCGCCTGATTCTGAATTATGAGGCCGAAGCCGAAGGTGTTACTACCGACCGTTTTATTGCTGAATTAATCGCACAGGTTGCTGTTCCTTAGCTCTGGTTGGCTGTCGAAGTTCGATTCACGCGGTGCGACATGGTGTCAAAAGTGTCTTCAAGAGGTTTATTTGCTTTGAGTAAACCACGCATTTTGGGCTATTTTCACCTATCCTCACGCTTGTCCGAGCGAGTTCCGGGATCCCGCTAGAGTTCTGTTCCGGTTTATGTTTTCCGCCGACTACAATCCCGGTTGCGCAACACTGGCCGAACTCATCGCCATGAGTCGGCCTGCGCAGTTCCTGCAGCTCCGGTCAATACACATTGGTTCGCGGCTGACCGGCAATTATCTTTCCCGGATAAAAGGCAGGGGAATGGAATTCAATGAATCCCGTGTCTACCAGCCCGGAGACGATGTGCGCAATATTGATTGGCGGGTCACTGCGCGTACCGGGGTGGCGTATACCAAGATGTTTCGTGAGGAGCGTGAACGCCCTGTTTTTATCAGTGTGGATGGTCGTAGTGCCATGCGCTTTGCTACACAAGGCAGATTCAAATCAGTTATTGCTGCGGAGCTGGCCGCCCTGCTTGCATGGACAGCTACCCAGCAGGGTGATCGTGTCGGTGGCGAGATATTTAGCGATACTGAGAATAGAGAATTTCGCCCTCGTCGCGGCAAGGAAAACGTTCTGCACATGCTGCAGGCCTTTTCCCAGAACCCGAATCTGACGCCTATGGTTCCCGGCTCCCTGCAACCGGCGTTCGGCCGCCTGCATCGCCTTGTTCATCCTGGAAGCCTGGTGTGTGTCATCAGTGATTTCCACGGGCTTGATGAGGGTGCGCAAAAAGAAATGGTCAATGTTTCCCGTCATTCTGAAGTATTGCTGTTACATGTCTATGACTGCCTGGAGGCAAGTCTTCCACAGGCTGGTCGATACCGGTTAAGCTTGGGTAGCAGGAGCTTTGATATCAATACGGCCGATAGAGCCTATCGCTCTGCTTACCATCGGCAGTTTAGGCGGCGTGTAGATACCCTGCAGCGCATGTGTCGCAAAGGTCGCATGAAAAAAATTACTTGTCGCACCGATGAATCCCCGGTGGCCATACTCAGGGATGCCGTCGGCAAACAACATCGGTATTTTCGCAAGGCAGGCTGAAAATGGAACCTGTCCACGAGCTGCGTGATATACACCTGCCAGAGCCCATTGGCTGGTGGCCACCAGCGCTTGGCTGGTGGATAAGCGCGGGACTGCTGATCCTCGCTATCGGCCTGATACTGTTCTGGTTTGTCCGGCGACATCGTCGGCTGTCAATACAGCGTCTGGCGCTTGCGGAGCTGGAGCGTATAGAGCATCATTATCGGGAGCACGCAGATAATGCCTGCTTTACAGAAGCCATCTCGGCCTTGTTAAGGAGAGTCGCTATATCGGTGATGCCGCGCCACGTGGCAGCCGGTCTCACCGGACAAGAGTGGCTTATGCATCTTGATGAGCTCGCCGGAGAGCCATATTTTAATAATGATCTGGGCCAACGGCTTATTCATGCCGCTTACCGACCTGATCCGGATATTGATGTAGATGCGCTGCTGGAGGTCAGCAGGTGCTGGATTTTGCTGGTCAGCAGACGGGGTCGTCATGCTTGAATTTGAGTGGCCCTGGGTGTTTGTCCTGCTACCTTTACCTTGGTTAATCAGGCGTTTTACCCGTCCGGTCAACAGCGCACAGGCTGCTTTGCAGGTACCCTTTATAGATGATTTTGCCGGTCCCGGTCGGCTTGATGTGGAGCATGCTGCATTGCCGCGAACAAGGCTGATCGGCGGCATATTGATATGGCTTGCCCTGCTGACGGCGGCTGCCAGCCCCCGGTGGGTGGGCGAGCCCATTGAGCTCCCGATTAAAGGCCGGGATATCATGCTGGCGGTTGATCTGTCGGGCAGCATGGAAAGGCGTGATTTCACTCTGGAGGGTAAACGAGTAAATCGGCTGATGGCAACCAAGGTGGTGGCTGCAAATTTTATTCAGCAGAGAGTTGGTGACCGGATTGGTTTGATACTATTCGGTTCGCGTGCTTACCTGCAGACCCCGCTGACCTTTGACCGTCAGACGGTTATCACGTTGCTGCGTGAGGCGGTGACCCGAATAGCAGGCAATGATACGGCTATTGGTGATGCCATCGGTCAGGCAGTCAAGCATCTGGGAGACAAGCAGGGCGATCGCATACTGATCCTGCTCAGTGACGGCGAAAATACAGCCGGTAAAATTGACCCGATCAAAGCGGCGGATATAGCGGCACAGGACGGGCTTAAAATTTATACTATTGGTATTGGTGCCGGTGGCAGGCGCTTCGGTGTCGATGAGAAGACACTGACACAGATTGCACAGCAGACCGGTGGGCGATACTTCTATGCTGGCAATACGCAGGAACTTAAGCAAATCTACGCTATTATAGACAGGCTGGAACCTGTGGAAAGCGATAACAGGACCTATCGACCGGTTAAGGCATTATTCTACTGGCCACTGGCATTGTCGCTGATACTGAGTCTGATACTGATGGTGGTTCCTCCATGGACCGGAGTTACGCATGAATATTGAACTGTTTCACTTCCTGAGGCCCTATTGGTTGTTGGCGATCATTCCGTTTTTGATTGCCCTTGTGGCGGCACTGCACCGTCATGATCGGCATAGTAACTGGCGCCGTGTTGTTGCCCCTGAATTGCTGCCTCTGCTGCTGCAGGGCAATCGACAGGCGCGCAAAATCGGAGTGTTGGTCGCCATATCCATAGCCGGCATCCTATCGATTGTGGCGCTTGCCGGACCAACATGGGAACGTATTCCACAGCCTGTTTTTCGTGATGATGATGCACTGGTGATAGTTTTGGATCTGTCACGTTCAATGGACGCCCAAGATATAAAACCCTCACGCCTGCAACGCGCACGCTACAAAATTACCGATATACTCAAGTCCCGTCTTGAGGGACAGGCGGCCTTAATTGTCTATGCCGCTGATGCCTTTACCGTTATTCCCCTGACGGATGATGACGACACGATTATCTCCCAGTTACCTGCCCTTACCACAGATTTGGTACCTGTACAGGGTAGTCGCACCGACAGGGCATTGGATCTGGCCTCTCAGTTGCTCAGACAGGCCAGCCAAACCAGAGGGCGGATTCTGTTGATTACCGACGAGGTTGAGTCTGAAATTGGTCTGGATGCGGCTGGCCGGCTGATTGCGGATGGTTATCAGCTTTTTATACTTGGAGTAGGCACGGCAGACGGCGCGTTAATACCGGCTGCCGGAGGGTCGCTGAAGGATAGCCAGGGTAATATCGTGATGGCGCAACTTGATGTCGATAATCTAAGGCGAATTGCCCATGAGGGTGGTGGTCGATATGCCAGCGTTACCGGCAACGATGAAGATATACGAAGACTGGCGCTGGATCGAAGTCTGCAGATCAATGATATATTCGAAGAGGATGACGATCTTACGTCAGATATCTGGAAAGAGGCAGGTCCGTGGCTGCTACTGCCGGTTTTGCCGCTTGTTGCATCGGCTTTTCGGCGAGGTATCTTGGTTGTGAGCATTATCTTTTTACTGCCGATTGCCCCGCCTGCCGGAGCTCTGGGAACGGCGGACTTCTGGCGCAATTTGTGGCAGACACCCGACCAGCAGGGCCAGATCCTGCTTGATAGTGGCCAGATTACTGAGGCCGCCGACCGATTTGAGCATCCTTTGTGGAAAGGCAGTGCCCATTATTCGGCAGGCAACTACCAGCGAGCGCTGAAACATTTTCAGTCCGTTGAAGGTGCTAGGGCCCGATATAATGAAGGTAATGCCTTGGTCAGGCTTGGACGCTACGAAGAGGCGATAAAGTCCTATGAACGCGCCATTCGGCAATCACCCGGTCATAAGGATGCCGCCCATAACAAAAGACTGGCGCTAAAGCTGCTTGAAGAGCGTAAGCAGCAGCCCACGCCGGAGCAACAACAGGGCGAACCGCAATCAGAGGAAAATGCCCAGCAACAGCAGGGCACCTCCGGTGAGCAGGCAAATAGCCAGCACCCGACAGAACAGGGCGAGCGGGACCCATTGGCGCAAGAGCAGGGCGATGAAACGCAGCAGTCCTCTGGGCAAAACGCCTCCGAAGACCCGCAGTCACAACAGCAGGAGTCAGCCGAGCAGCAAGATGGGCAACAGATGCCTTCGCCCGAACAGGCATCCCGGGATGATGACAGCTTTGAGCATTTTGACAGCTTGGCCAAGGAGCAGGAACTAGCTAGGGAGCTATGGTTAAAGCGCATTCCTCAGGATTCCACGGGGCTGTTGAAACGCAAGTTTCAGTATCAATATCGGCAAAGGGCACGTACAGATGGTGGAAATAAACCGTGGTGAGATGGTTCATATTATTCGGCTTGCTGCTGGCCGCATTTTCTGCGTATTGTGCCACCATTACGGTTACTGCAGATCGTAACCCGGTGTCTGTCGGCGAACCGTTCAATCTCATATTCAGGGTAGAAGGTCCGCAGAATGGCGAACCTGATTTTGCACCCCTGAATAAGCATTTCAACCTCTTGGGCACCGGTCAGTCCATTGTCTCCAGCACGGTTAACGGTAAAATTAATAGAGCCAAGACCTATACCCTGACGTTAACTGCGTTGAAACAGGGAAAGATTGTGGTGCCGGCAATCCGCTTCGGAACGGATAAAAGCAAGCCTGTTACTGTAAATGTGCGGTCTTCTGGGCAGAGCCGGCAGACTGGTAAAGACCAGTCGTTTTTTATACGTGCCGAAACTGATATAGCCAACCCCTATGTACAACAGCAGATCATCCTGAAGGTAAAAATATATCGTCAGGCACGCTGGTCGAGAGCCAATCTGACGCCGATTAAGTCCGAAGGCGTGGAAATCATATCTCAACGTATTGGCACTGAAAAAACCTATAATGAAAAATATCAGGGTAAAAATTATATGGTGACTGAATTACGTTTTGTTGTGTTTCCTCAGCAAAGCGGCGATCTCACCGTGCTACCTTTTCGCCTGTCAGCCAGAGTGGCAGATAAAAGCAGAGTCGTCCATAGCCAACCGGTTAAGTTAACCATAAGGCCGATACCTGCATCCTTTTCCGGCAGTCATTGGGTGGTTGCCCGTGATATCCGGTTACAGGAAGCCTGGTCGTCGGAGCTGGCCGAGCTAAAGGCCGGTGAGCCCGTCACGCGCACGCTGGCCATCATCGGAGATGGGGTCGGTGTGGACCAGTTGCCCTCTATCAAGCTGGAGGATATCCCGGGTATAAAAATTTACCCGAATCAACCTGAAAATCAGGAACAGGCAGATCAAAAAGGCCTGCTCAGTACGCGCACATCAAAATTTGCCCTGATTCCGTCAGGTGGCGGCATACACGAACTACCGGTAATTGAGATTCCTTGGTGGAACAGCACAAAAGATAAAATGGAGATCGCGGCGATTCCGACAGTAAGGCTGAGCGTTACCGATACGTTGGCAGCACCTTCACAGCCTAGGGCCAGTAATTTGGTCGGAGTAGGGCTGGATACAGCACAAAAGATCCCTGGGCAGCAGATATCGGAATCGCCGTATCTGTCTGACGATACCGACCGTTGGTTATTGTTCAGCAGCCTGGGGCTGTTGCTGCTTTGGTTGATTACCTTGGTGGCTTGGTGGCGGAACTACAAAGCCTTGGTCGGACAAGGTCCGCAGAATACCATGCCCTATGTACCGAGAAAACCTGAAAAGGCACTGCGTAACCTGCGTCGGGCGTGTGAAGCCGGTAATCCCGAAGATGTTTACATGGCGCTACTGGACTGGGCAAAGGCAATCTGGCCGGATTATCCGCCACGCAGTCTGGAGGCTATCGCACAGCGAGTCCCCTCGCCGCTGTCTGACGAGATTCGGTTTTTATCGCAGCATCTCTATAGTGAGCGGCAGGCCGATTGGGATGGCAGCACCATTGCAGAAGAGGCCGCACGGTTTGATATTGCAGGAAATGACAGGCCACAGAATACATCTACGGTGCTTGAACCTTTGTACCGGTAACAGGTGTCGCCATGTTCAGGCAGGGTATAGCGGGTTCATGTACAACATACGCTGAGCTATTGCCAGAGAAACTCTGATCACCCTTATCTGATCGAGCCCGCCGGTGTCTATGGTTATGCCGGATTTAGATCAGGGACATTTTTAAGCCAGCCTTTTTGTGACAGCACATTGACCGCAAGCTCGATCTGGCGACGGGAAAATTGTTTTTTCCTTTCATTCCAGTCATAGGTTTGCTTGATTACATCTTCCAGGTTTTCTACGGCTGTTTTATTGATAACCCAGTGAACCGTGGATAACAGCTCCAGCCCGAATGGGGACTCAAAGCCATCGACAAGCCCGGAAACCCGTTTAAACCTCTCCGTGGTTTTCTGCTGGTTCTGCAGAAATCCATTGGCATCTTCTGGCGCACCGGGAATCAGGTCTATTGGTTTGTGAGGATGATCGCCACCATCTGCATAGCCGGAGATCAGATGTCCCTCAATGGTATTCAATACATGCCGAAGATTTTCAGCATAGGGCCCGTACGGGCCTTCCTGGTAATTCAATCGCAAGGGTTCACCTGCAACCTGCGTAAAATACATGAGCTTATGGATCTCCAGCAGGGTGATAAACGGATTCAGCAGCCCCCGGAGATAACGATCTATCAGGCTGACCAAAACGGCCCTCCCCGTTGTCATTTCAGGTACATTAGTCGAGCGATTGACCCTTGCGTCTGTCAATGAATCATCTGGCTCATATACGATAGCTCTCAGGTCGCTGAATTTTTCCAGCATCCTTTCAATGCGCGGTCTTACCTCAGCCCAATCCAGTCCCCCCAGCCCGCAGCCTAGAGGCGGTATGACAATTGAACGAATGTTATGTGCCTGGATTTCTTCTATCAGCGCGGCAAGTCCGGCATCAATGTCTTCCATGCGGCTCTTGCCTCTCCAGTGGCGCTTGGTTGGGAAGTTGATGATATAGCGGGGATTTGTCAGCTGGCCTGTTTCATACGTGAACATCTGTCCGGGTTGTACTGCTTTCCTTTTACAGGCCGCGGAATAAGACTTGAAGTTATCCGGAAAGGCTTTTTTGAACTGAAGCGCGATACCGCGCCCCATAAAACCGACACAGTTGACGGTATTGACCAGGGCTTCGGCATCCTCAGTGAGGAGGTTACCCGTTTTGAACTCAATCATGTTCCTGTCTCCTCCGTTAATAATACCACTTCTTCATAACCTTTATAGGTGGTTTATGTGACGCACGAATGAGAATGTTTTCTGCTTGGGTTTTTACCTCTGGTGTGCAAACGCCGATACAGGAAACCAGTTCCCACGGAAACTGTTTTTCGATCAAAAACTCGGCCTGTTTATATTCTTGGCAATTCTCCCAATATAGGGCATATACTGCGTTCCAGTCAATCTTGTTTAGGTGCGCCAAATCACAGTAGTCTTCAAAATAACGGGAACCGGCATTGGAACAAGTGAATGCCCAGCGTAGATTTTTTCTTTTCGCCCAAGCAACTGTTTGCCGCAAATCTGCCTTAAGATGAATAACAGGTTCCTGTCCTCCTCTGTATGACAATTCAGGGTAGTTTTTGTGGTGTAATACATACAGCATAATCGAACGAGGACAGAAATAAAAAGGTACGCAGTCTCCTACAAACAGCTCCGAAGGTACGCAGTTTCCTACAAGCAGCTTCTGATGACTTTTTAATGTCAATTCTTTAAGGCGCCGTTGCTTAATGTCGGACATACCGATGGTTGTTCCAGCAAGCCGACGCTTTGCAACTTCAGCATCAGACCAGAGGAAACCCTTGCGCACAATCGAATCCAAGCGGTCTATATGAACAATATGATAAATTTTAGGCTCGGCAGATACTGACATGTTTAATCATTCCGGTCCGTCCGGTAATAAATATGCCCCGGGCTAATCAACATTTGAGATACCTGAACATCAGGTAGAGAGCAGGTGATCAGGCCAATAAATCGGAGATTTGTTTGTTGTTTTATGGTCATAAAATCTTCTTAACCAGAGCTGTCTTCAAGCAGGCTTATGATGCTCCCGCATAGGCCTGTTCCAGTCTTCGGTAAACCTCATCGGCATATCCCTGCAGGGCCGGATCAATGTCGGCAAGAATATCGGCGAGATGTTCGTTGTCCTCCCGGCCATGCCAGACTTTGATATAGCTGCCGTCTTTGTAGCCGTGGTCCTGGCGAAAGAAATTCAGTACGTTTTTGCCGATATATCCGCGGAACAGTTCGTCAAATGACATCCCGGCAGCCTGCATGAGTCCGGCAAAAAGCCGTGTATCGGCTGCCCGGGTTTGCAGGGTTTTCACAGCAAGTTTTTCGATAGCCTCACAAATATCAGCGGATTTTTCCGGTTCCGGCAGTTCTTTGGCGATATGCCCGACAACATAGTGCCTGGTCTTGTCAGTTGACAACAGGTCGCTCATGGTAAAGTGCCATATATCAATGATCTCCAGTCTGACTTGCTGCATGTCAGGTTGCTGGTGCTTCCACCATTTCCAGCCATAGTGATCAAGCATTTCGGCGCACTCGGTCCATATCGCCCGATACCAGGCATTACCGGCCCGGCGCCAGTCGGGATTGACATGGCTGTTCACGGCATCCTGCATTTCCAGCATGGTCAGTATTTGGTCTTTCATAGTGATGGCTACCGGTTGTGGTTGTTTATGCTATTCTTGCTTATACGCAACTTATAGTGTAGCTGATTCCGTGACTTGTCTGCTCAATCTCAACAAGAACACAACCATAAAACAACACACGACTGCACATGGACGATATCAATCTTAACAATACGGATTACTACATCAACCGCGAACTCAGCCTGCTGGCATTCAATGAGCGTGTTCTGGCGCAAAGCAGCCTGGAGGATGTCCCGCTGATCGAACGTCTGCGTTACCTGTGTATCTCGTGTACGAATCTGGATGAGTTTTTTGAGGTCCGGGTATCAAGCGTAAAGCAGAAAATGGCTGTATCCAGCGTTTCTGTCACCCCTGATGGCCTGGTGCCGGCAGATAATATGAAGGCCATCGGTATCCGTGCCCATGACCTGGTGGAAAATCAGTACCGGGTTCTGAATAAAATTTTGATACCGGCGTTGGAAGCGGAGGCCATACGCTTCATACGACGCAGCCACTTTACCCCGCAGCAGGAAAGCTGGGTGCATGACTTCTTTACTGAAGAGCTGCTGCCCATTTTGACCCCTATCGGCCTTGACCCGGCCCATCCATTCCCGCGCATTATCAACAAGAGCCTGACCTTTATCGTTTCACTCAAGGGTAAAGATGCGTTTGGGCGAAGCATCAGCCATGCAGTTGTGCAGGCCCCGCGGGCATTGCCACGTATTATTCAGCTGCCGCCGGATATGAAAGGTAACGGCCCGTATGATTTCGTCTTTCTGTCCTCCATCATGCACAGCTACGTTTCTGAAATATTCCCGGGTATGAAGGTGACCGGCTGCTATCAGTTCCGCATTACAAGAAACTCGGAGCTGTTTGTTGACGAAGAAGAGATTGACGATCTGCTGCGTGCCCTGGAGGGTGAACTAATGCAGCGCAATTACGGCGATGCTGTGCGTCTGGAAGTTGCCCACGATTGCCCGGATGATTTGGTCAAGTTCCTGCGTACCGAGTTTCGCTTGAATGAAGAAGATGTCTACCAGGTCAACGGGCCGGTCAACCTGAATCGGCTGTCGGCGGTATGCGATATTGTTGACCGACCGGACCTGAAATTCAGCCCGTTTTCGCCTTCAACCCCGGCAGTGCTGGGGGATGCGACCGACATATTCAGAATTATTCGCAAGCAGGACATACTGCTGCATCATCCGTTTCAGTCTTTCCGTCCGGTTATCGAGTTTTTATTGCAGGCCGTCAGAGACCCGGATGTGCTGGCCATCAAGCAGACCCTGTATCGCTCCGGGCCGGACTCGGCTGTTGTCAACGCTTTGGTAAAGGCTGCGGAAAACGGTAAAGAAGTTACTGTTGTTGTTGAGCTTCGCGCCCGCTTTGACGAAGCAGAAAATATCGCACTGGCAAACAAGCTGCAAAAAGCCGGTGCCCATGTCGTATATGGCATCGTAGGTTATAAGACACACGCCAAGATGGTTCTGGTTATACGCCGTGAGGGCAACAAAATGGCGCATTATGCCCATCTGGGGACCGGTAATTATCATGCAAGGACCACAAAACTCTATACGGACTACGGTCTGCTCACTGCCAATAAGGCAATATGCCGGGATGTGCAGCATGTTTTCATGCAGCTGACCGGACCGGGACAAAAGCTCGAACTGAAAAAGGTATTGCAATCTCCGTTTACACTGCATGAAACGGTATGGCGGTTAATCGCTCGTGAAGAAGACAATGCACGCACCGGCAAGCCGGCCAGGATAATTGCAAAGATGAACTCTCTGGTCGAACCGAAAACCATTCGAGCCCTGTACCAGGCCTCAATGGCAGGTGTGGAGATAGAGCTGATTATACGGGGCATTTGTTGCCTGCGCCCCGGAATTGAAGGGGTTTCTGAAAACATTCGAGTACGCTCCATTATCGGCAGATTTCTTGAGCATACCCGTATATTTTACTTCCATAACGAAGGTAATCCGGAAGTCTATGGTGCCAGTGCCGACTGGATGGATCGCAATCTGTTCCGCCGGGTCGAAACCGCCTTTCCTGTAGAAAATAAAAGGCTACGCGATCGTATTATCGAAGAACTGGATTTTTATCTAGGAGATAACACCCAGGCATGGCTGCTGAAGCAGGATGGACAGTATGAACCATTAACCGGCGGCGAAGAAAGCTGCTCTGCCCAACAGGCGTTGCTGGAGAGGTTTGTTTCTTGATAGAAGTGTTGGTATGTCCTTAAGCAGGTGCTTGTGATTGAAATACATTACTGACGTATTCAGAAATATCTCGTATGTTTTTAATGTCGTAGATGCTCATAGGATCAGCAGCTAATGCTTTTGTTTTCTGTCTGTGTCTATCAGCAAGATGTTCTAACTCTGCGGTTTTTTGCTACGCCGCTTTTACCGGTACTAAACGAGTTAATGCCGCACCGGTATCTGCAAAATCGCCTCGAAGTCCTTCCTAAACCCGACCTTAACGGATCGGCAGGTACTAAACGTTCTTTGGAGCGTTATACATCATGTAACAGGCTAACCACTCTACTGTGAATGTATCCGTTTTTGCCTGTTATACAGTAGTTTAGCTAAAGTATATAACTGTAAATATTGCCCGCCAAGATTAAAACTTTCACTCTGTGTAGAGTTCTGCGCATTTGGAATTGTTATTGTATTGTTTTCGTCATCAAAAGTTACTTTATTAGTATTAAGCCAATTAGCGACAGACGCGTAATCACTAATGGGGCTTAATGCAAAAGTAAATTGATCTACAAAACTGCGATGATTTGTCATTTGCGATAAAGCATTTCCTATTAAAGTAGCACCTAAATGCATTGCTTCTTCCATATCTTTGGTATTAGTATGGTCATCTAAATTACTCGTAAGACTTAATATCTGAGAAGCGGACCTGTTTATTTGATTGACAGTAAGCGGTTGATCATCGAGTAATAGATCTCTAACCGGTTGCAAAACCGGATGCGGTTTGTTTTGATTACTACTTTCCCTACTAGCCGCGCGATCAGCTATTATTTTAAATAATCTTAATGTGCCTGTTGGTACTTGTCCTGTGTGAGCACCAACTGCTAATAATTCAAATTGACGCTCTGCTTCAATCCTTCCTAATTGATTTATCACTTCTCGTTTAAACTCCGGAGTTTTACTTAAATTATAAATATCTGCATCCGTATACCCTTGATTTGTCTGTTGCGGCGTATCAGCAAAACGTTCCGCTATAGATTGTGTTTGCGTTGCTAAAGGCTGAACTTGATCTGCGTTAGGATCGTAAGTATCAAGCTGTTGACATGTGACGGACCACTCGCTATCGCCATCTGTATCTTCCAACTCTATCATTGGTAAATTAACCCCTTCATATAAGAAGTAATGGTCCCCGATCCATTCCAGATTGGAATCATCTGTCGTTTTGGCATAGTAGTACCAGACCGCATTACCGGTTTTTAATTTATTACCATATTCGTCTCGAAGATATCCGGAGAAACCTGCATCTATATCCCAGACAGCCTCTGTATGCCAAGAGCCATCCACTCCTTTGTATCGCAGCACCAGCATTAGCGGATGGTAGCATTTGTTTTCAAAATAAAAACCAAAGGCATCATCTGAACTTCCGGGATTTACTGTCGTATGTTCTGTTTGGAATAACTTATCTTCTTCCTCTGATAAATATATGCCTAATGAATATAGGCCTAAGGATACCAATAGTGACCCCAAAAAAACTATTATTCCAAAAATCACTCTTACGAGGCCTAATTTTTTGTATTCAATGATTGCGTTAACTTTTTTATCCCATAGGATAATTCCGGTTTTCAAGAATCCCTTATATATGAAATAGTAAATAAGTACCCATAATATGAATA
>JAPYNQ010000079.1 GCA_028289815.1 Gammaproteobacteria bacterium
TTATACGGATGAGCACCGCAGTTATCTCGGTCTGTCAGACGACTATACCCATGAGACGGTCAAACACTCGGCGAAGGAGTTTGTCAACGGCATGGCGCATACGAACGGCATTGAGAGCGTGTGGGCGGTGCTCAAGCGTGGATTCAATTTGAACGAAGGCAACTGCGAGGTCGATACCAGGGATCGCATCTGTGCCCTGTTTGCCGGGATGTGCGGTAAACGCCTGACTTACGCCGAACTGACCGCCTGGAAAACCGTCCTGAAATCTTACCAGGCTGCCGATCCGGATCGGCAGCACCCGGTCAAGTTCAAGCTCGAATCCCCTTGTTTCAGGGAAACCGGAGAAGCATCTCCATGATGTCGTTTCCCAACCCGCATGAGTGGGTTCAAGGGGAACTGAGAGGTATCATCCCGATCATCAAGGAATTTCAGGAAGATCAGTGCCAGTGAAAAACTACCCCTGAAACACCGGCGGGCTATCGCACTCCGCATGGAGATTTACTAGCCGGTGCTAATGCGGATTTATGCAGATAATTCCCAAATACATCCTTAAAAGGTTCGTATGCACTGTTCTATCCCATACCAAAAGAAGTTAATCATTCATTATCCGGGATGGACGCAATGACGTAATTGGTAAAAGCCGAACAGCTGATTAACATGAATCTGGCCAGGGCAGGAGTGACGTTGAACTCCTCAATACTCCCGTGCCGTATGCCATCAGCATCGTTGGTATACCCGTATAATTTGCTGAATGCTTCCTTTAGTGCCGGATGCAGTGCATCTTTTTCCTCCAGTCTTTTGAGTGCATCCCCTAAAGTGGCTTTATCCTTGCCGCTGACCTGTTTGCACAGGCTTTCTACAGCCGAGATGGATTCCTTGATGGAGTTCCGATAATCCGGGTTTTCCCGGTCGCTTAACAGGGAAAGGGCCTGATCAAGATGCTGCGCTACGCCGGGATAAGGCTTTGATTCTTCAATGGCAGATTCTATCTCTTCAATTTCTTCGGAAGAAGTAATGAGAGCGATCTGTCCGTTAATGAACCGATAAGCAGCGTTTTCTCTTTCGAGAGCTTGGTTGCAATGTCTCATGAATTTATTTGATTGGTTATCCAACTCTAAGCCATGTTTTGCTACAAATTCAATAAAGTCATAAACTTTGTTCCATGGTGCTGCAAAGAAATGTTTTCTTAGAACTGCTAATCCGCAGTTCTCACGTCCCTTGTAATACTCAGGTATTGTATCTATTGGTTCTTTAAAGTAGAGAAACCAAAGGGTTTCGAAAAGTTGATCAAGATTACTATGTTTAATCCTGTTGCCGTCACTAATATCATCGAGCCCACCCTCGAATTTCTCCCAGTAAAATATATTAAGAAGACTCCATAAACTGTTTTTTAACTCCTGATCCATGGAATCAATCTGCAGTACTTTCCTGACCGGTTCGATTCCTTGTCGCTGTGAAAATGACAATTCCTGTTTCATTTGTGACAAATCTCCTTTTTAGTTAGGTGGGTGCTCCTGATGCCTGGTATTCAGTAACCACCAATCAAAGTATCCAGCATTGAGTCTCTCGTCTGAAGGCATATTTCTGTGCATATATTGAGGTTGGAGCAAAAGCGAAAGGAAATGTATTAATCAAGAACTGATGGCTGCTCGCGATTAAAAGTATCTGTCATTCTGATTAACTACTCCATCACCGTGAATCAGAACATTTCTCAGGGTTATCACCCGCTTTATTTCGTTCCATGACTTCAGTTTCGATCATACCGATAAACCTTCATCACTTCGTCGCCGAGGTGATTGATGATCTTGACTGCGAACCTGCCGCTTTTCGGTTTATCGAACGGGCGAGATATCGTGCTGCGCAGGGTTTCCCAGGCTTCCGGGTTGATCTCACATTTGAGGGTGTTTTTCAGTGCCTTGTAGGGGTCGCTGGTGGTCCTGGGGAAGTAGGCGTGGCGAACAAAGAAGCTCTCTTCGTTATAATTCGTGTCGATGAACCAGCAGGCGATACCTTCCGGTCCATCGCTGCGGATTTCACCCGTATTGGGATGAAAGACATCCACGCCTTTGATCTCGACTTGTATCTGCTCATTTTCGCTGTCGAGGATGTCGATGTCCGGGTCGCCGAAGATGACGAACAAGTTACCCTTCCCGGTATTTTTCAGGTCGGTGGCCATATGCAGATCGGCGTTTATACGCGCCTTGAGGATGGGAATGCGACCGAGTTTTGCCAGCTCAGCGGAATGGGCATCGTAATTAAACGCGCAGGCAATCAGCACTTCAAAGCCGGCATCGGCGGCCTCTCGTGCGGCGCTGACCAAGTCCGGTCGGGAGACTGTGCCAAACTCCGGACCGATAAAAACAGCCGCCCGCCGCTCGGTTGCTGATTGGTCCCGATACACGCCTTCCGCATCAATCAGCTCTCCGGGCCACGGAACCAGCGAGATAAAATCAATCCGGTCGGTTTTGCTGGTCTGCTGAACGCCGGCAGTTTTCAGGTGATCGAGGATAACCTCGGCGAAATCCGGTTTTTCGGCATAATCCATCAGGTTATCGTTTTCATCGACGCCGAGCATGCGATGCGGCGACAGGCTTTCTACAGTGAACGGACCGGCGACGCGAACCTTTTTGTTGTCTTCATAAGGCTTGTCGTAGAGATACTCGTAGTCGGCCTTGGCGGCGATAGCGGTATCCATTTCCTGTTGCCGGGCGATGCGTTGTGCCCACCAGTCTGCATGTGTTTTTTTCGCATTTTCGGTCCAGTCATCGTCGGTCTCTCGAGGGATTTCCCATTCCTCCCAAGAGGTACCGAGTGCGTCGTTCAATGCCGTTCGCAGGGGTTCCAGGGTTTTCTGAAATTTTGCATGGATGTCGTCAATTTCGGTGTTGTTGGCAATGGACTTGAGGGTGATATGGGGAACACGCTTATACACAAAGCCCTGACGGATGTCATTGTATGTGGAGGCATCCGAAGGGGCTTTGCGGGCCAGTGCAGCTGCTTTGATTTGACCGTCCCGGCTGTCGGCGAGCAGGTAGTACGGATAGCGGGCACCCATGATGCGGGCACGGGCCAGCGCGAGCGCCACGCGAGAGGTGTCAATGGTGATCCAGCGACGGCCCCACTGCTCGGCTACATACGCCGTCGTACCGGAACCGCAGGTGGGGTCGAGGACGAGGTCGCCGGGGTCGGTGGTCATCAGGATACAGCGCTGGATGACCGTTGAAGCGGTTTCGATAACGTATTGCTTGGTGGAGCGCATGAGCACATCAGTCCAGATGTTATTGATCGGAACTGCCGGGTAATCATCAATATACATAACATAGGCAAGGTTCTTACCTGTGGGAATGATTCGATTTGCCTGTACGACCCGATTCATTAAATTTGGATGAGTAGACCAATGACGAGCGTTAGGCGGTGTAAATTGACGCCCAAAAACCATAAGTGGATTTTCACGATGGCACTTGTTTTCATCCATTGAACAAGGATTGGAATGCTTGAATAGTCTTCCATCAGGGGGCAACAAATTCGGATTGTCCTTCTCATCACGGGTAAGGGGCCGCCGCTTTCCATTCGAGAGCTCAAGTTGGTCATATCGTTGTCCAGTAGATTCACCTACCCCAATTTCTTTCCGAGAAAACAGTTGTTGATACTTTACAGATTCAATTCTCTTTGCATAAAAAAGAATAAAGTCGGATGTTGTTGGTAAATGCTTGGAGGTAGCTGTACCACCCTTCTTGAGAAGAATTTCGCTGACAAAATTCTCATCCCCAAACACCTCATCCATCACTGCCCGTACCCGATGGACATTCTCATCCCCAATCTGCACAAAGACCGACCCGCTTTCTGCCAATAAATCCCGTGCCACGGTCAGCCGGTCCCGCAGATACGTCAGATAGGAATGTATTCCATCCCGCCATGTGTCCCGAAACGCCTTAACCTGTTCGGGTTCGCGGGTAATATGCCCGGCATTGCCGTCTTTGACATCACGGCTGGTCGTTGACCACTGGAAGTTGGAGTTGAACTTGATGCCGTAGGGCGGGTCGATGTAGATGCACTGCACCTTGCCGCGCAGCCCCTCTCGCTCTGCCAGTGAGGCCATCACCTGCAAGCTGTCGCCCAGGATCATCCGGTTCGACCAGTTGGCATCATGCTGATAAAACTCGGTGTAAGCCTCCGCACTCGGCAATCCGTTAAAGTCTGCGAATAGGTCGGGTGGCACATTCGCCTCTTCTTTATTCGTCTCCTCACTCCATCTTTGCAGGTCGTCTATCAATACCTTGGGATGCACCTTTTCCTGAATGAACAGCGGCGGTGCCTGTACCTGGAGTTCAGTCTCGTTTTGTATATCTTTTCCTCGCCAGATCAGCTGCGGGTCCAAGTCGCGATTACGACGCTCGTAGGCGACCTGAACGGAATGGTGATCTTCCTCCTCCATGACGGACTGATATTCCGCCGTGGGAATATTCTTTCGCGATGCCCGGTTGTGTGTGAGACTCTCAAGCTGTTTCTTCGATTTTTTCGCCATCGCTGTATCCTTAGTCCAGAGTGGTCAATGTTTCAGGTGGTTACCCGTAAGGTCTGTTTTCGTTGCGATTATCCGGTTAAGCCATGCTTCGATTTCCTTCTGAAAATCATGCTGCATCTCAAATACATCTGTAAATTCCGCAAATGCCCAGTGCCCATACGTCTTTAAGCGGTTCACGCCGGGTACCCAGAGCGTTTCCATCGTCAGCCTTTTTTCTTTGGCATCTTCGCCTCGATAACCTTTGATCTCGACAATCAGATTGAGCAGGTCATCATCACCATGCCCATCATCGACCCGCACGATAAAGTCCGGTCGGTATCGGCGTATTTCAGAACCATGACGGTAAGGGACTTCCAGCCCCAGACCGTGGTTTTTGACGTAAGCCCTTACCGGTTGATTGGGTGATTCGATCACACGGCAAAGTTCCGCTTCCCAGTCTCCATCCAGAATCAGCCAGTTAATATGAGATTTTGAGGGATCAGTCTGCCAACGTTCCGGCTTGGATGTATTGAAGTTGACATGCCTCGTTGAACCTGTCGGATTGTATGGGTCAAGCAATGCCTTGACGAGGCGTTCCTCAACAGTCTCGACTGAACGAATGGCGGCTGCAATCCTGGAACAGGCCATATCAGCCAATTCCTGATACCTGAGCTGTGCCGGATAGGTGTTGCCCTTACATACAAGACAATTATTCAGCCATTCTTTGGTAATCCGTTTGAGCTGCCCAAACAGATACAATTTCGGTTCTTCCCCGGCATCTCGCCAGTGTTCATAGAGCAACCGTTTTGTCAGGTGAAATACCAGTGTCGAATGACGCCGCTGATCGGTATGTTCCAGATTCAGCTCCGCTTCTTCACCGATAACGGGGGCATTTCGGGTGGTGGAAGGACCCACCAGATCGGGGGTTAATTCCAGCACGGAATCCTCGGTAAATTCGGCGGCCAATTGCTCATCGGGTAATTCCACACGATATCCGGTGACACGCGGAAAGCGTATTTCAAGGGCATCCCGTTCGGGGCGAACTGCCTTGACGTGGATAGTCGTATTCGGCGGTATCGGCGGCGCCACAACGGGCTTTGCCGTAAAGTCAAATGGAATACCCAGGACATCGGCATATTCGACATTAAAGCGATCTTCTTCATTGAGGTCATAGGATTGTCTCCGGAGTGCCCGACCCACCACCTGTTCGCAAAGCAGCTGGGTACCAAAGGCCCGAACACCGAGCACATGGGTGACGGTATTGGCATCCCAGCCTTCCGTCAGCATGGATACCGAGACCACACAGCGGATATTGGCACCGAGCGCACCTTCTTTGCCGACCGTGTTCATCACTTCCCTGAGCAGGTCTTGATCAGTCAGGTTTTCTGCCCGATGCGGGTCACCGGTTCTTTGAATGATTTCTCGGCGATAACGATCAATTTCATCCTTTGCCATCCGGCGAAAATTGCGATCAAGCACATCCCCTGATTCCAGTTGCTGACTGTCAATCAGCAGGGTGCGGGGTTGTGGGAACGGGTCACCGTTGTCATCAAAATTTCGGAACAACGCCAGCCTGCCCTGTTCAAATTCTGCTGAACCGTCTTCTTTTTCACGATGAAAACCCGCAATATAATCGTAAACCAGCTTTGATGTGGATGTGTTATTACACACGATGATGAAGCAGGGCGGGACCTTTATGCCACCTTCCTTCCACAGATCAAATGTTTTTTCATAATGCCCGTACAACGCATCCATTGCGGTCTGCAGCTCGACCGGAATCGCCAGAGGGTCCAGTGATGCCGCCTTGCCTCGGCCTTTTTTCGGCATCTTTGTGCCTATGTGTTTCCATAGCTCACGCCATTTCGGCATGTCTCCGCCAGGGACATTGTCTGCGACCGGAACACGCGGCAGTTTGACAATGCCGCTCTCAATCGCATCCATCAGTGAGAAATCACTCATGGTCCATGGAAACAGTGTACCTTCCGCATAGCCCGATCCGCTCAGAAAAAAGGGTGTCGCCGACAGGTCAATAATCCGGTTGATGCCGATTTTGCCGGCAACGGTTTCCAGTCCGGTTATCCAGAGGCGAGCCGCTTCACGATTGCTCTCTGCCTCTTTTTTCTCATCGCCTTTCAGTCCGCTTTCTTTATCGGCACCGGACTTCTCCCGATAACAGTGATGTGCCTCATCGTTGAGCACCATGATGTTCTTCATGCCCATCAGTTCCGACATCACCCGTCGCATCATCTCGCCTTCGGTTTCCAGGGTATTCAGATCGGTTTCAAGTCTGCCTTTGAGCAAGGCACGCCCGCCTCTCGATAGATTCAGGCTTTCACGCAGCCTGAATGCGTGATAGTTGGTAATGATAATCCTTGCCCGTTCCAGGTCACGCAGCATATCGTTCGGGACAAGCTCCCGCTTTGCATAATAGCTGCCCGGGTCATTCGGGTGCAGTACACGCAGGCGATCTCTGATCGTAATGCCGGGGGTCACGACCAGAAAACCTCGTGTAAATTTTTTGCTGTTCGGATAACGCAGTGCATTAATAGTCTGCCAGGCAATCAGCATGGACATGACGGTGGTCTTGCCGGCACCGGTTGCGAGTTTGAGTGCCAGCCGCATCAATCCTGGATTGGCTTCCTCACTGGCATTTGCAAGGTATTCCAGAAATTTTTTGCCGGTTTTTCCAAACTTCGGTGCCACTTCCGTCAGCCATATGACCACTTCAACGGCCTCAACTTGGCAGAAAAACGGGCGGATACCGTTATACTGATAATCACGCCAATGCTTCAGCAGTCGGGCCGTATCGGGTGTCACCCTCCAATCCCGTTCGGCCGGCAGCCGTCGCCATGTGTCAACATGCCCGCGTAACTCGTTTATGATGGAAAGCGGGTCGTATTGATGACCTGTGCCAAGCCCCATGCTCTCATCAAATAACTCGCCTGACTTCCGGTCTTTGCGCTTTTTCGGTTTGGGGACAGGTGTAATGAATTCCGCTTTACGACGGGAAGGAATAATTTTCTGCGTGGGGATACCATCATCAAGTTCCCAGTGTTGCGATGGGTACTCGTAGGGTGAATTTAATATGGGCTTTTCAAAAAATATTTCGCTCATATCACTCCCTTTCTTTATGGATTTCCTGCGAAGGATATCATATTTGCTGCATTGGGATATCTTTTCCTGAGTCGTTTATGCCTTATGTCTAATAACCCCTGACCATACCTCGTCCGGGGTATTCAAAGGCAAGGCCTGTGTCCCTAGATTGTTAACGGCATAGAAAACAGGCGAATCACATGGATCAAACGGTCAGAAACACGGATCACCGGGAAATGATGCACTCCATAATCCAGCGGGTAGCAACCGGACCTCACCTGAGTAAAGACATATCTTTTGCCGAAGCCCGAGCAGGGATACAGGGTGTTCTTAGTGGTGACATCAGTCCTGTACAGTCAGCTATTTTCCTGATAGCACTGCGTATGAAGCGTGAGACTGAAGAAGAAAATGCCGGAATATTACAGGGCATTATGGATCACTCAGGCCGTGCCATAGCCGATGTCGACCATGTCCTGGATATAGCCGATCCCTACGATGGCTGGAATCGGGGTTTACCGGTTGCAGCCTTTCTGCCGGCAGTTATGGCGGCGGCGGGCATACCAAGTATCTCCCATGGTCTGCAGTCCGTAGGCCCTAAATACGGTGCAACACACCGGATGGTACTGAAAGAAGCCGGCAAGCGCACCGATCTGAACCTGCAACAAGCTGCCGCTCAGGTCGCAGATGCCGGTATAGGCTGGTCATATCTCGACCAGTCCATATATTGTCCTACTCTGCACAATATGTTCGACTTCCGCCGTGAAATTGTTAAACGTACCGTCATTACTACCGTAGAAGTGTTGCTTGGGCCGATCCGGGGCCGTAAGGCAACCCATATAATGACCGGTTATGTTCACAAACCCTATCCGCCTCTGTATGCCAGTTTGGCACGTCACAGCCAATTTGCATCTGCCATGATTATCCGTGGCGTCGAAGGCGGTGTTGTCCCTTCTCTGCAACAACCTGCTAAACTGTTTTACTATTACGATGGGTGCGAACAACAGGAAATAGCACTGAATCCTGCAGAAATTGGATTGGACCACAAAACGCGATGCGTCCCACTGCCCGATTCCATTCAAAAGGCCAGAGGCGGAACTGCATCCAATCCACAGCATATCTTTGAAATAGCTCGGCTGGCTGCCGAAGCCGGCCAACAGGCACTCAAGGGCACACGAGGTACAGCCTATGACAGTCTGGTCTATGCCGGAGCAGTCGCTTGGCAATGCCTCAGCCAGGGCGTTTCCCTGCCGGAGGCGGCTGACCACATCCGCGCTACCCTGGACAGTGGTGAGGCACTGAAACGCTTCCAGGCTGCCCTGTAACCAGGTGCCAGCATCAGGAAAACAAAACGCGCGTTTTTGTTTTTCTTGTTCCGGCAAGTCTTGGGTTAGGTTCAGAGTTCCCTTGGTATCAGGCAGTGTCGCCTGCATATTCTCTGAGTAAATTGAGAATGCTGCTGGCGAAGGGTGCGCCGTGTATTGCACCGGTTTCGTTTTCTAGTAAATTTTCTGCCTGATTTTTTAGCTCAATAATGTGTTCGGGGTCGAAAAGCCCCAGAGTGATGCGGGCACTGTCTACATCTTCTCCCAGTATAACGGCAGTGAGTTCGTTGGGTTGCACGGGTGAATCAGGTCTGAGCAGATGCGAGACTAACGGTAGCTGCAGTAGCTCATAATGTTGCGCACGGGCCAGCTCTTCCTGATTAAGCCGGTCATGTGTTGCCGGGTCTTGGTTCGCACTTTTACGTATCGCTGCCGTGACTTCCTGCATGAGCCGGATCAGTCCCTTTTTATAGGGTGTGGGGTCACCTGTCAGGCCGGCACACTGCTCATAGAGCTTATCAATATCTTCTTTTAGTTTAGGAACAACAACGTTGCTGTCGCTATTGGGCTGGAGTTCCGCTGCTCTGTTCATCAGTTCAGTAAAGTCCTGTTTAAATTGCTCGAATTCGGCCAAATCCTGCTGGTGGGCAGAATTGACCATATCCTGGGTAATTTTTTCGCTGTAATACAGCAGAGGGTTGCGGTAGCGGCGCCTTAAGTGGCTTTCCTGGCAGCCAGGATGATTGGAAAACAGTAGTGGCATAGCAGAAGGATCGGCAATATTACGGCGGTTACAAGTTGGAGAAAGCCCTACAGGTAGTTGTTGTTCGTTGTTATAATGGTTTGCCCGTCTATTTGATATTGCAGATATTCAATATTATCTGCCGCCATCACGACTATTCCCCGATGTCGGTCCACGCCATTGGTGGTATATTCAAAATCATAAAAGCGCAGCAGGCCGATATATCCTGATGCCATTCGGGTTGGCCATACCTTATACAGGCATATGGAACCATCCAGTAATTGTAATCCCGCGTCCTGCAACGTTTCGGTAACATAGCTGATCGCAGACTCCTTAGCTTTGGTGTTGCCATACCATACCCCCAGAATAGTGCCTGACAGAAGCAGTAACAGTAAACCGTTCATGTAGCAGAACCACTACCTCTGACCCTCAGCCTTGCAGACGCCTTGCTGCTTCCTGATATTTCCATATGGTACGCTCGACAATTTCTTTTGGTAGTTCAGGGCCGGGAGGCGTTTTATGCCAATCCAGAGTTTCAAGGTACTCACGTACAAACTGTTTGTCGAAGCTGGGCGGGCTGGTGCCCGGCTGCCAAGTATATGCCAGCCAGAATCTTGAGGAATCGGGTGTTAATACCTCATCGATCAGGACAAGCTCATTACTCTCGTCCAAGCCAAACTCGAACTTGGTGTCGGCAATGATAATACCTCTTTGCAGTGCATGTTCAGCTGCTGCCGTGTATATGCGCAAGCTCATTTCCCGCACCTGCTCCGCGAGGCGCCTTCCAAGCAGCTCTATGGTATCATAGAAAGTGATGGTGGTGTCATGTTGCCCGGTGCCAGCTTTGGTCGAAGGCGTATAAACCGGAGCGGTCAGCCTGTCTGCCAGTCGCAGGCCTGTAGCCAGTGTAATGCCACCGATTGCTCCGGTCTGTTGATAGTCTTTCCAGCCGGAACCGGCTAAATACCCCCTCACAACAGCTTCTATTGGCAGAGGCTTGAGCGTCTGTGCGATGGTGGCACGTCCTTTAATTTGTGATCTTTCCTTTTTATCCGGGAGAATTGCGGATAATTCCATATGGCTTAGATGATTCGGAATCATATCTTTGAAAAAATCAAACCAGAAATTGGAAATGGTAGTTAATACTATTCCCTTGCCATTGATGGGTGTCGGCAGGACAACATCAAAGGCGGACAGGCGATCTGTCGTGACAATAAGAATATGTCGGTTATCTATAGCATAAATATCACGTACCTTGCCACGCTGAACAAGAGGGAGGGAAGTGAGGTTTGATTTAAAGAGACTGTTGCGGCCGTTTTTCATGTATGACCATTGTATACGTTTCCAGGAATTATCGTCCGGGAGACCGAGCGCGGAGAATATAGCACACCGTTATCTTGCTGGCCCGCCCGGCAGGGCGTTATGCAGTGACACTCGAAAAGGCGGATGTCGGTTGTTATTTTGTGTAACAAAAACCGATGATTCCGTGGATTGAGCATCTGCTGACAGATGGCTTGACGTTTATGAGTGAGGAGTGCAGATTGAATTGGATCTGCACCCTACGAATCATCGCATACGGTCACCATGTTCGACATAGATGGCGGCAGAGGAAAATACAGCATAGGTAGTAGGTTATGAATTTATCCATGATGAACTTCTTACAGGGTTATGTTTGTCGAGCGAGCTCTGATTACAGGCCTGCCTGATTCTCACAGTAATATAATTAAAGGGTATGACCGACAGGACAAAAGCAATTTTGCAGTGGCTAGGAGTGGCCGGTTATGAGGTTGAAAACCTGATAGTGATATCTGGTGATGCAAGTTTTCGGCGTTATCTGCGCATTTGTATCGGTGGGCGATCATATATCGTGATGGATGCTCCACCTGAGAGCGAGAATTGCCGGCCATTTATAAAGATGTCGCGCTCGTTGATTAAAATCGGTCTGAATGTACCGGAGGTTATTGATCAGGATCTGGAGCGGGGGTTTTTGCTGCTTGCTGATTTGGGTGATCGTCAGTATTTGCAGGAGCTCAATGATGAAACCGTGGAAAGGCTTTACGGGGATGCCCTCGGTTCATTGATAACTCTACAGGCATGCGGGCCTGATGCCGGGCAGGTTCCACCATACGATAAGGTCCTGCTGATACAGGAAATGGAGCTGTTTCGTGAATGGTTTTTGCGGCGTCATCTGAAATTGGAGGTGAATGGCGCAATTGGTAGTATGCTTGATAACGTTTTCAGATTGCTGACAGACAATGCGCTGCAACAGCCGCAGGTTTGTGTGCACCGGGACTATCACTCACGTAATCTGATGTTTATCGAACAGCATAACCCCGGTATTCTGGATTTTCAGGATGCTGTGTTTGGGCCGGTTACATATGATCTGGTTTCTTTATTGCGCGATTGTTATATCGTCTGGCCGCAGGATCGGGTCGAGGCTTGGGCGCTCGGCTACCATGAGTTGGCAATGCAATCCGGGATACTTGATCGTGATGTCCATTACGACGAACAGACATTCCTGCGCTGGTTTGATCTGATGGGTTTACAAAGGCACCTGAAGGCCGCGGGGATTTTTGCCCGCCTGAATTATCGGGATGGCAAGCCGGATTACCTGCGGGATATCCCGCGAACTTTGGCCTATGTGGAAGCTATTGGAGCCCGCTACCGAGAATTATGCTGCCTGCATGATTTTATTGTTGACCGAGTCAGGCCGATGCTGGCAGGAACCATCCCGAACTCCTGAAATGAAAGCCATGATACTTGCAGCGGGTCGGGGCCAACGTATGCGTCCGTTGACCGATAAAACACCCAAACCTCTGCTCAGAATTCGAGGCAAATGCCTGATTGAATATCATATTGAGGCCCTGGAAAAGGCTGGTATTCGTGAGTTGGTTATCAATACCGGTTGGCTTGGGAGTCAAATTGAGACATATCTGGCAGATGGTTCACGCTATAATGTCAGCATAGCGTACTCTAGGGAACCTGAGGCAACCTATGAAACGGGCGGAGGCATACTGCACGCGCTCGACCTGCTCAGTGATACCTTCATCGCAGTGAATGCTGATATCTGCACGGATTATGACTATGCTTGTCTGCCGGATACGCTTGCAGGATATGCCCATATCGTGTTGGTTAATAACCCGGTCTATAACCTTGCTGGTGATTTTGTATTGTCTGCCGGATACGCTATAAGCGAAGGAGAACCTCGCCTGACTTTTAGCGGCATTGGTGTGTATAACAGGGCATTACTGAATGATCGGCAGGCGGGAAAATTTCCTTTGGTACTTCTCCTCAGGGAGGCGATGCGCCATAACCGGGTTACAGCAGAGCACTACACCGGTGCCTGGAGTGACGTGGGAACCCCACAAAGACTTGATCTATTAAATAATATGTAACAAGTTACGTATTCTTTTTATACTACTTGCGACTCTGGATGTGCAAAAATCTGGTTGATCAGGTGAATCCTGTCAGGCGGTTAAAATGGTATTGTGGGCGGGCGCCCATCGCTAAACTTTACTGCGGTCATGTTTGCTGAATCAGTCTGCATCCGATACATCGCCAGTAGCGGTGCTCGCAGTATATTGATGACGATTGCCCGAATGACGCCGGAATGGGCAATCAACAGGATGCGTTCAACGTCATTACGTGCACTGACTTCATCCCAGGCTTGCGAGACACGCAGGTAAAAGCTCCGTGAGGGTTCCGCTCCATCGGGTTGGTGATTGACCGGATCATGATAAAAGTTTCTAAAGGCTGCGACATCTTCCCTGCGAATGTCATCGCCTGTACGGTTTTCCCAGTGACCAAAACCGATTTTCTTCAATCGACTGTCAGCATTTGAGGTAATACCGAGTCTGGTTGCCAGTTCATTGGCAAGGTCAGCACAGCGACATAGCGGTGAATGTACGATCATATCCCGGTCATTCGATTACCAACGGCATGACGCATTTCCCGCCAGCCTTTATTGTTTAGCGGGTGGTCAATCTGTCCACGATACAGTCTCCCATCCACGGGCTCGCCGTGGCGCATTAAGTCAATTTGCTTCAACATGCCTGTTATTCATAAATCTGTTGCATGGTACCGTGGTGGCGCCATTTACTACAAGTTTTTTGAGGATGCCTGAGCTGAATTGTATGGATACTTTGTCGTCTGGATTATTATACATGTAATATGGTGTCGCATCGGTAGCCCGCGTGGCCATAGGCACGATATGGTCATCAGAATTCAGTTGGAATATCAGAAAACCGGGCATAAACCGGTTCATAGCGGATCATCAGATAGACCCATTCCGTAAGCTGTGTGAGACCCTGCTGTTTGAAGCGCTGCTCCTGTTCAAGGATATCGGTATCGGATAAGAACTCAATGATATGGTCAAAGGAATATTGCCAGACCACTTCCTCATAGTTGACTGAGTATGGTGGCCCGTTCATAAGCGACTGGTCATAGTCAAGGGTAATCAGCAGGGTTTTTGTGCCTGTACCGAACAATGTTCGAATCTGGTGCATATACGCCTTGCGCCCTCTTTGTCCTTCTTTCGGCAGGGCGACTAATGCGCCTCTGTCATAGATAGCTGTTATCTCTTCCACTTGGTCGGGTGTCATAGCAAAAAAATCTCCCTCATACAGGGTGTAAGGTCCAGCCTGCCAAGCGATCAATTTACTATCTGCCTGTTTGCGGGGTTGCAGGCCGACTGCCGAGAAAAAGTCTTTAATAGCCTTACCACTGATCTCACAACCGATCACACTGAGTCCCTGTTTAGCGAGCCAGACCATATCCAGTGACCTGCCACACAGGGGAACAAATACACGGTCACCTCTGGCGCATTCAAGGCGGGAGAGAAATTCAATCAGGGACGGATGAACATCTGCTTGTTGCCATCCTGTCACGCCATCCTCCCAGCGTTGTTTCCAGTATGCCGGATTGCCGGCTGTTGCCTTATCGGAAGGCAAGGCTGTTTACCTGCCGATAATGTTCGGCAAAGTGGATTCGTATCCCGTTTGCAATGTGCTTCGGCAGTTCATCAACGTCACGTCGGTTATCTTCAGGCAGCAGTACTTCCATGATTTTACTGCGACGGGCAGCAATCAGTTTTTCGCGTATGCCGCCCACCGGCAGAATCAGGCCGGTCAATGTCAGCTCTCCAGTCATGGCCAGCGGGTATCTGATACGTTTGCCGGTTGCCAGAGAAATCAAGGCAGTTGTTATGGTGATGCCCGCACTGGGACCGTCTTTGGGTGTCGCTCCTTCGGGGACATGCAGATGAATAAAGGCTTTATCAAAGTATCTTTCGTCAATATCAAATGACTCTTTGTTGGCAGTGACAAAACTATAGGCGATTTCGGCTGACTCTTTCATCACATCGCCTAGTTGACCGGTCAATTTAAGGCCTCTCTGCTTTTTATGTACCCGTGTTGCTTCAATACTTAGTGTCGCACCGCCCATCGCTGTCCATGCCAAGCCGGTTACAATACCGATACCGCTCACTTTACGTTCCATTCTGAATATCGGTTTACCCAGGTAGTTTTCCAATTGTTTAATACTGATGCGTATCGGAGTCTTTTTCTTTCTTACAATCTGTACGGCTGACTTGCGTATGATTTTATCCAGACACTTTTCCAGTCCTCTGACACCTGCTTCACGGGCATAGCCCGAAATAATATGCCGAATCGCTGCATTAGTAATTTTTAGCTGGCTGGTCCTGATACCTGAGCGTACAAGCAGCTTTGGCCACAGATGTAATTTGGCGATAGCTTCTTTTTCTTCTGCGATGTAGCCCGATAGCTTGATAATTTCCATCCTGTCTCGTAGCGGGCTGGGAATAGTATCCAACTGGTTTGCCGTGCAGACGAACAAGACCTTGGATAAATCAATCCGTACGTCTAGATAGTGATCTAGAAATTCATTATTCTGTTCAGGGTCAAGGGCCTCAAGCAGGGCTGAGGCTGGGTCACCCTGAAACGATGCACCGATTTTATCGACTTCATCCAGCATAATGACTGGGTTGGAAACGGTTGTATCCTTGATAGCTTGTACAAATTTGCCAGGCATGGCACCTATGTAGGTCCGGCGGTGACCCTTGATCTCTGCTTCATCCCTCATTCCGCCGACACTGAAGCGGTAAAATTTCCGACCTAGTGCATCAGCAATAGATTTTCCTGTTGAGGTCTTGCCCACGCCGGGTGGTCCAACTAACAGAATGATTGAACCGCTGACTTCTCCTCTCAGCGCCCCGACACTTATAAATTCAATAATTCTGTCCTTGACATCATCAAGGCCTTCATGGTCGCGATTGAGGGTTCTACGGGCATGGTTCAAGTCCAGTTTGTCTTTGGAATGCCGGTTCCAGGGAATAGCGGTCAGCCAGTCCAGATAGTTGCGTGTCACGGCATATTCAGGTGAACCGGTTTCCAGCACGGAAAGTTTGTTTAGTTCTTCCTGAATAACTTTTATGGCCTGAGCCGGCACTTCCAGTCCTTCCAGGCGCTTATGGAACCTGTCCGTGTCGGCAGTGAGGTCATCTTTTGACAGACCCAGTTCTTTTTGGATTTCCCTGAGCTGCTCACGCAGAAAAAACCGCCTTTGCTGTTCCAGTATTTTTCCCTCGACCCGACTGCGGATACGGGATTGCAGGCGGCCGACTTCCAGTTCCTGTTTCAGTAGCGAGAGCACCTTTTCCATGCGCTTGACGAGTGGAATGGTGCGCAGGATATCCAGCAGTTCATTGGTACCGGCGGCAGTCAGAATGGCGCCAAAGTCTGCCAGCGGAGAAGGCTGGTTGGGGCTGAAACGTTCCAGATGCGTTTTCAGCTCCTCTCCATACAACGGATTGAGTGGCAGCAGGTCCTTGATCATACCGATAATAGCGTTGCCATAGGCGCGCAGCTCTTTAGTGTCTTCTTCTGGTACGACCGGATATTCAACCTGTGCCATAAAGGGCCGTCTTTTGGATACCCACTTAACGATGCGAAAGCGTTCCAGCCCCTCTGCAATAAATTGTATTTTACCGTCCTCCTTTAACGGATGGTGCATACGCACAATACTGCCCATTTCAATAAAATCCTCAAATGTGGTTGTGTCGATACCTTCTATGTCGACCATTACCAGACCAACCATATGATGGGCTGCCTCACCAATTTTTGTGACCGTCTCCAGCCAGTGTTCCTCATTCATCTGAATAGGTAATGCTTGTACCGGCAGAAATGGTCGGTCGGCAACCGGCAGGATATGAATTGTGGTGGGTAGCACTTGACCGGGGATACTCAGGTCCGAACCAGCAGCACTATCTTGCGTAGCAGCAAGCTCCGCACCTTCGGCCGTCTCTTCGTTCATGCTGCTGTTCCTCGTTAATCAGAGAACTGTATATCAGGGCACAGCTGGAAGTATCAAGCCAAATACCACAGGGAACCACCTGCACAAGCTGCTGCCGCCTCTGTAATCCCTGTTTCCCCCGTCATGCTTGCTTTTGTTGCTCCCGCCGCGAAGTAAGCGGTTACAAGCTTGGGTTCCTCGGCGATATTGAGGGGCGTAGAGGCCTCTCCAATGAAAATTGGAGGGGCTTTTTTTTATCAGTATTGGTAGAATCGCGCACTTTTTGCGGCCGGGCATATGTTTTACTGCTACTGGTGTGCTTTTCCTTGCTAGGCCCTTGATTTTTATCCTTACAGTTTTAATCAGAGCGACCAACATGACTGACTTATCCATTTACCGCAATATCGGTATTTTCGCCCATGTGGATGCCGGCAAAACGACGACTACCGAGCGTATCCTTAAATTGACCGGGAAAATTCATCAGATCGGCGAGGTACATGATGGCGCTGCTACTACTGATTTTATGGAGCAGGAGCAAGAGCGCGGTATTACAATTCAGTCTGCTGCAACCTCCTGCATGTGGAATAAACATCGCCTGAATATCATTGATACTCCGGGGCATGTGGATTTCACGATAGAGGTCTATCGTTCATTGAAGGTACTTGACGGTGGAATCGGAGTATTCTGCGGTTCCGGTGGTGTGGAACCCCAGTCAGAGACCAACTGGCGCTATGCCAATGAATCTGAGGTTGCCCGTATTGTCTTCGTGAACAAGCTCGACCGTATAGGTGCGGATTTCTATCGTGTAGTCAGCCAGATTAAAGATGTGCTTGGTGCCAATCCCCTGGTGATGGCACTGCCTGTCGGCATTGAGGATCAGTTCACTGGTGCTGTTGACCTGTTGACCCGTAAGGCATGGGTCTGGGATGACTCCGGTGACCCGATGAATTACGATATCGTTGAACCACCGGTGGACATGGCGGACAGGATTGAGCAGTATCGCGAGAAAATCATCGAAGCTGCCGTTGAGCGGGATGATGGTATCATGGAGGCTTACCTTGAAGGTAGCGAACCTGATATACCGACCATCCGTAAGCTGATTCGCAAAGGAACCATCGCATTGGATTTTTTCCCGACTTATTGTGGTTCCGCATTTAAAAACAAGGGTGTTCAACTCGTGTTGGACGCGGTTGTTGACTATCTGCCGAACCCGACTGAGGTCAAGCCCCAACCGGAAGTTGATCTGGAGGGTAACGAGACCGGCACAATAGCAATTGTTGATCCTGATCGGTCACTGCGCGCCTTGGCGTTTAAAATTATGGACGACCGCTTCGGAGCCCTGACCTTTGTCCGCATCTACTCCGGCAGGATCAGCAAAGGCGACACCGTTTTGAATACCTTTACTGGTAAAACCGAGCGTATCGGTCGCATGGTGGAGATGCATGCCAATTCCCGTGAGGAGCTGGAATCCGCTCAGGCCGGTGACATTATTGCAGTTGTCGGTATGAAGAATGTACAAACCGGTCATACCCTTTGTGACCCCAATAATCCGGCTACTTTAGAATCCATGGTATTCCCTGATCCGGTTATTTCTATCTCTGTTACCCCCAAAGATAAGGCATCTGTTGAGAAGATGGGTATTGCCATCAACAAAATGGTTAAGGAAGACCCCTCGTTTTATGTCGAGACCGATGAGGAAAGTGGTGAGACCATCCTCAAGGGTATGGGTGAGCTGCATCTTGATGTCAAGGTGGACATCCTCATGCGTACCTATGGTGTAGAGGTAGAAGTGGGTAAGCCTCAAGTGGCCTATCGTGAGACTATTACACAGCGTGTCGAAGACAGCTACACTCACAAGAAACAGACTGGCGG
Organism: Gammaproteobacteria bacterium; assembly: GCA_028289815.1. Classification (GTDB taxonomy): domain Bacteria; phylum Pseudomonadota; class Gammaproteobacteria; order JAJDYQ01; family JAJDYQ01; genus JAJDYQ01. Next base: position 18,842 of record JAPYNQ010000079.1, read on the forward strand.
TGCCGGCCAATTTGGTAGAGTTGATTATATTGTTGAACCAGGTGAGGCAAACAGCGGTTTTCAGTTTGAATCTATAGTTACCGGAGGTAACGTGCCTCGCGAGTTTTGGCCGGCGATTGAGAAGGGTTTTCGCTCCAGCATGGAAAAAGGTACGTTGGCTGGCTATCCGCTACTGGATGTTAAAATCACCTTGGCTGACGGCGCATTCCATCCGGTTGATTCCTCTGCGGTAGCCTTTGAAATTGCGGCAAGAAATGCTTACCGTCTTACCATTCCAAAGGCTGCGCCTCAGCTGATGGAACCCGTTATGAAAGTTGATGTGTTTGTTCACGAAGATTATGTCGGCGATGTTATCGGCGACCTGAACCGTCGTCGTGGTATCATCCGCTCTCAAGAGTCGGGTACAACAAGTGTCCGTGTGCAGGCTGATGTCCCTTTAAGCGAGATGTTCGGCTACATCGGCGACCTGCGTACCATGACTTCTGGTCGTGGTCAGTTTTCCATGGAGTTTTCCCACTATGCGGCTTGTCCGAAAAATATTGCGGATGAGGTCATCAAGGAGACTCGGGAGCGTGGAGCTGCAAAGGCCTAGGGCCGATTCTTTCTGAACATACGCAAGGGAACCCAAGGTTTGGGTAAAGGCTGATCAATGCGGCAGAGGTGAAGTCCGTCATGGTAATGTCAAAAATTTTTTGACACTACCGATATCAGTGATCTGCCATGTTTTTAGCGCAGCAGAGAAATCCGGTAGAGGAAACGGAAGATGCACGCTTGTAAAGCGCAACATTTCAAAGATGAGAGCATCTTTTAGCTCAACTTGTTGTGAGGCAACTCTAACAGAGAAACAGGCCTAATCCCGCTTAAGACCTTTTTCGCCGCCAACATGATGAAGTTCCCGCAAGCCTTCACCCCAATATTTGCCGATAATGGATATGGCACGTAAGCCTTCCTGTGTATTTGGATCGGAAATCAGTTTAATCATGTTCCTGATACCTCCGTTGGGGGGTGGTGCTATTGCAATATCGCGGGTTATCCCGTGAATGGAATTTGCTAGGCTCACCAGATGACATTGAACGTCGGGATGATCCAGCATTCTGAGTAGTCGCATCAGGCCTTCATTGCGTGTCAGTCGATCCAGCAGCGTTATACCCTCACTGATTGCCCCTGCCATGCGGGCAACCATATCATCTGTCAGCGCATCTTGGGCCGCAGCAAATATTGATGCCAGTTCCGCAATTCGTTGTAGATCTTTTTCATTGATGCCTGTGCTGGGTGTTTCCGACGAGGTAACCATAGCCCTTTGAATCCCTTATAGCAGTCCGCGGACACTGGTCCAGTACATTTTGTTATAGGACATTTTGAACCAGTGCATTGACTTGTTGGCATCTTTCAGATCTGGAGGATGATCGTAGTTAAACATGGCATATGTAGCCCGATCATGGCCAGCTTCAATAAAGCAATATACTTTGCCATTGTACTCGGTGACCGGTGTACCGATCTTAACGATGGAAGCGATATTTTCAGCTACTACTTCGGCTTCAAAGTGAGCGGCCGAACCGGTTTTGCTCACAGGCAGATTTGTTGTGTCGCCCACCACATAGACATTATCATAACCTTCCATAGTTAGTTTATGGCGGTCGGTAGGTATCCAGCCATCAGTACCTAGGCCATTATCCTCCACCACACTCATCCCGTGATGTTCCGGGATGGAAATCAACAAGTCATATTTATATTCCGATCCCTCCATGCTTTTCATTACCCTGCTTTCAATATCGACTTCTTCAATGTTGAACAGGGTTTCATATTCGACGCCCATGCGATCAAATTCGGGTTGTGCCCAGTTGGCGACATTTTCAATGCTGTGTATACGATTAATAGGGTAGTGATATTTGATATTTACCTTGTCGCGGATGCCGCGGTCCTTGAAAAAATCGTGCAATGAAAATACTACTTCAACTGGAGCTATTGGGCATTTATGTGGTACGCCGACCACAATACCAACATTACCGCCTTCAAATTTGCGCAGCGCCTGATACATTTTGATAGCTCCTTCCTCTGTATAGAAGGTCTCTGCGCCTTCATCAAGGCCCGGTATCTTTTGGGGCATAATCCGGGAACCGGTTGCAATTACCATGATGTCATAATCATGTACTTTCCCACTTCGGGTTATGACACGATTATTATCCAGTTCGAAGCCTTCCACCGAATCAACATGGAAATCAATATTGGATTCCAGCAGGCTGGCTTCATCCCGATATAGTTCATCAGGCATCATCTGACCAAAGGCGACATAAAATAGTCCGGGCTGATACATATGACGATCAGACGCCGACAGTAGCGTGATCCTGGCTTTGTGATCACGTGTCTCCCGCACCAAGCGACGGGCAACATTGTTGGCGACAATGGTGCCGCCTGTACCGCCACCAACGATTAATATCTTCATCATATTTTCCTGGAAACCAATGGCATTACTTCATTTTCTTTACCTGGATATGCCAAACGTCATTGACCTGTTCACTGCTGATCAATTCATGTCCTATCTTGTTAACCCACTCCGGTACATCAACTGCCGTGCCATTGTCAGTTGACAACAATTCCAGTGTTTCACCAACTTTGGCCTGTTTCATGTAAGTAATAAGCTCCATCAACGGGCCCGGGCAATAGGTGTTACATGCGTCAATCACTTTTACATCGCTCATTAGCCTTACACTCCTAATTTATTCCTAGTTATCCTTAAAAGGTAATAATCGTTCCACCTTCCGCGTCACTTAAAAATTTTGTCAATCCGGTAGGTGGACCCAGCTCATCATCCAACTCACTCTCACTAATTTCAAGCAGATCCATCGCCATTGAGCAGGGTAGTAGCTTAGCATTACCTAGCTCAACGGCCTGTTGAAATAACTGTTTAAAGGGCGGGACGCCTTTCGTTGTCAGCAGGTTACCAAAATCGCCCTCTGCGGGTGCCTTATTACTATGCCCCTTGACAAAATGCTCCAGGGCATTCATGGAAAAGAATACGGTAACGCTATCACCACTGGCGACACCAACGGATGCCACCATGGCCGCCATTTGTAGTTTTTCATGGGTCCCTGCCGAGCAGATAATATATTTTCTGTCTGTCACTTCTATCTCAGTCTGTATAAAAATATTTTCAGAAAAAGATGGCCGTGACTAATGGCAGGGAAATCCCTGCGAGTGACGCGCATCATGGGTCGCATTATGTACTGCTGCGATATTCACGAAGCCTGTGCCATATAAAATGACACTACCCAGCAATATCACACCAATGATCTGTACGGTCTTTGGCAGACTCCAGGTTGTCTGCAAAGATTCTTGGTTTAAGGTTGTGGTTTGTTCTTTCATAATCATCTCTCCTTATCGTTTAATATCATCGCCTAAGCGGAGTAACCAGGCTTAGTATCTGTATCGGATAATCCAGCCTGTTTCATTGAAGTAATCATGCGCTGTACTGCCCACGCAGAAGTTAAACCCAATGCCAGCCACAAGGCGACATTGGCGATTGCGGCAGCACCGATAAACTGTTGTGCCAATTGTTCAAGTGAAGCCGATACGTCGGGCGTCTGGTCTGGAAACATGGCACCAGCCGGGTGCGGTGCGCCGATAATATGCGGAACGACCAACAGCGCCGGGGCCATCCAGCGCCATGGGGATGGGGCAAGTGCCAAGCCTGTTAAGCCGCCGGCTGTACAGAGCACGGCAAATAACCACCAGATCTGCCGGTGTTCCAAGGGGGCTGCGGCCTGCAGCGGGATTTCCGGCGGTAAACCGATGGCGGGTGCCAGCCAGAATACGGCGTATCCTGTAGCACCCCATAGCAAACCTTGTTTCCAGCCAAATTTCAGGTTTCGGCCCCAAGACGTACCGCGAGTTGTTATCATCACCGCCATAAGTATTAGTGCGAAACCGATTGCTGTCAGCATGTTTGCTATTGCTGTAAAGGCCGTTCTTTGCATACCGTCGGTCGGGGCCCATCCGTCTTCTTCCGTTGCATGGTGACCATGAGCATGCAGTGCGGGAATCATGGTTTCTTCAGCTTCAGCAGCGGCACCTTCGTATTGTTCCGCTGCCAGTATTATTGGTATAACCTGAAATGTCTGAACAATCGTCAGCACTGCTCCGGATAGTATGCCAACCAGTAGTGCGTAAAATACAATTTGTCTAAATAACATTTTGTAATTCTCCTGCTGTTATTTCAGTGACAGGGAAACCCCTGCGAGTGACGCGCATCATGCGTCGCATTATGTACCGCTGCGATATTCACGAAGCCTGCACCGTATAAAATGACTGTTCCCAACAATAGTGCCTAACAATCTGCACTGCCCTTGGTAGGGCTGGGGCTATTGAAGGGCTGTTAATGTCTTTATCGTTTACAGATGTTGTCTGGTTTGTCATGTTTTTCTCCGTAACTTGTCATACCGGGTTGTTTACTGTCCTGTTGCTATCTTTGATCTATGCCTCTATGCCAGCCGAATCGTTTAATCGCCAAGGCACAACTGCTATCAAGTATATATCCGATGATCCCGATCACAAGCACCATCGCGGTCAGGTGATCATAAGAAAGTGTCTCCCGAGCATCTGCAATAGAATAGCCCAGTCCTGATGTGACGCCGAGGAACTCGGCCGGAACCAGTACGATCCACGCCACGCCCAATGCGGCACGGATACCGGTGAGGATGTCGAACAGGATCGCTGGTAAAATGATTTGTGTAAGCAAATGCCAAGGTTTAGCTCCCAGATTTTTTGCTACCTTGAACCATGCCGGATCAACTTTGGCCAGCCCGGCGGCAGTCGCAAATGCAACTGGCCAGACTGATGCTATTGCCAAGAGGAATATAATCGCTTGATTCCAGGTCACGAAAACGATAACCGCGATTGGTTCCCAAGATAACGGGCTAATCATACGCAGTAGTTGAAATGGTGAATTGCTAAGCTGGCGAAAAGTTCTGCTGACACCCAGTAAAATCCCAATCGGTATACCGCAGGCAATGGCAATGCCCAGACCAATGCTTAGTCGATAGCCGCTTGACTGGATCGCATTTTGGATTGTCTGTTCTTCCCAAAGGACAGGAAATGCCTTAAGTGTCTGTATCGGGCCAAAGTCTGCGAAATGGGTTGTCGCCGGATTTCTCTCAATCAGATATCCACCGAGATACCACAGAGCAAACAGGATCAGTAACCCCGCAGCCCAGTTGAACAGGGTTTTGCTGAATGTCTTTAGCCTAGCAGAAGATCGTTTCTCTTCTATCTCAGCCAGAGTACCACCGGTTATCACATTGCTGTCGCCGTTGCTCAAAGCTGTACCACTTCTACACGATTGTAGGGATCATCACCCTTGGGTACGCTTACGTCATTTCTCCATTTCGGATTTGCTTCAAGTGCTGTCTTGATGAAATCATAGTTCACCAGATCATTTGCCACATGCTCAGGTGTGAGATCTGCAAGGAATTTGTCGTCACCAGTAATCACTGTCTTTTTCAGATCATTTACCACCAGTTCTGTGGCGGAACGATAAGGCCATGCTTGGAAGTTGATGCGGTCCATACCCCACTCAGGATGTTTGATGGCTCTCGGATTGCTGTAGTAGGCTGGGTCATAAAACAGCATGGCACGCTCAACTATCTTTTTGGGGAACGGCAGGTATTTTTTGCCGTCCTTGGATAACAGCACGGCCATTTCCTGCCGATTTTCCGCCAAGGTAATCTGGGCTCTGACCACGGCATTATGGATACCCTGTGCCCAAGCCGCACGTTCAGGGTCCATGGTATTTTCTTCATGCATCACAACTACGCAGCAAGGATGGCCTTTCCATACGTCGCCGGTAAATCGTAGAACCTTACCGCGTGCCTTGATTTCTCCCAGCGCGTTAAAGGGTTCTGCTACGCAGTAGCCGTCAATCGTTCCGGCAGCCAGTGCGGGTGGCATGGATGGTGGCGGTAACACCAGGAAGTTGCATTCATCATCGGCCAGTTTCGCATCTTGGGGACGGATAACCGGCTTTATACCGGCATCTCTCAACAGACGCTGAGAGACTATATTGTGGATAGAGTACCAATAGGGCATGGCAAATTGCTTGCCGCCAAAGTCTGCTGGCGAGTTAATGCCGCTCTTCTCGCCTACGACGATCGCCGAACCATTGGTGTGGTCCCATGCGGTAATTTTTACCGGATAACTATTGTTATAACGCATCCAGATAGGAATCGGGATGAGCATATGCGTCAGGTTAAAGCGGTAGGATGAAAATGCTTCGACCAGAGCGGACCAGCCCCGAATCAAGGTCGGCTTGACAGAATCAATACCTTCGTCTTTCAGATATCCCAGTTCATGCGCGATCAACAACGCCGCAGAGTCGGTAATCGGGATATAGCCGATCTTGACCACCGGATCCCAAGTCTTTTGCTGTGCCCATGTTGGTTGAGGAAGACCGGCACCGAGTATGCCGCCTGCTGCCGCAGCACCAATTTTCAGGAAGTCACGCCGGTCCACTCCGGTTCCCAGTACTCCTTGGAACAGTGGATCATAATCAATGACAAGCTCCGGATCGTTAATGCCGTCCCCGTGTTGCTTGTACATCTGTTTCATATCAGTCATTTTTTCCTACCTCCAGTAGTCAATTAAACCTGAATTACAATACTCCTACCCAAGTGTCCTATGTGATACCAGCCAGATTGGCTTCGGACATGGCTCCATCATACTTTTCTGCAATTGAGTCGCCGCTTAATGCCCCATTTACCGCATCTTGAAAAATCTGCATAAGGTGTGCACGTTTATCCTGCACTACTTGATCTTCCCGGTTACGTGGGTCGGGAAGGTCAACCATCAAATCGTGCATAATTTTTCCGGGAGAACCGGCCATAACCAGTGTACGGTCGGCCATCAGTACGGCCTCGTCAATATCGTGGGTTACCATGACCAAGTTGATTCCGAGTTTTTTGGAAATGGATCGAACATCTTTTTGCAGCGCAGCCCGAGTGAACGCATCCAGTGCCGAGAATGGTTCGTCCAGCAACAGTATTTCCGGTTCCATAACCAGTGAACGCGCAAGAGCCACACGCTGTTGCTGACCGCCGGACAAGTCCTGTGTATTGTTTCGTGCATACTCTTCCATGTGTACCAGATGTATGGTTTCGGCGACACGTTCTCTGATCTTTTCTTTCGGCCAGCCAGCAAAGTGCAGTCCTACGCCAACATTGTGTTCAACTGTCATCCATGGAAACAGGTGCGGCGCCTGAAACATCATCACCCAGCGCGAAGATGGTTTTTTTACATCTTCCTTATCCAGCTTCAGTGTGCCGGAATATCCATCCAGCAGACCAGCGATGATATGTAGCAGTGTTGACTTACCACAACCTGATCGGCCAATAATGACGAGTGATTCACCGGGGCTAGCCTGGATGTTGACATCCTCAAAAGTCAGTGGATTCTTCGGTGTATATCGGTGCGCCAAGCCCCGTATATCGATTTCCACACCCCGGATTGCCATTGTCTACTCCCTCCTGCCCAAGTCGGTGTATTTTTTGTATTTTCCTGTCGATTTTGCTTTCATTGATTGACCTATCTTCAGTTAACGGCACGGCTTAACCGGTTTCGGTGTTACTTATTTGTTCTTCCTGGTAAATTCCGTCCACCATATTTAAGCGGTCACTTACTTTTTTCAGCTGTACGGCCAATTCTCTTTCACCAAAGAGTCCTCGGCGAATCATAGTATGGGCCAGCGCCAGTAGCTGCCTTTCGGGGAATGGCACATCGGTGTATAACTCATTGGTCAGCTGGTCTTCTTCCCAGCGACGTTCAACGGCATCAACTTTCTTGTTACTCGGTTCTTCACGCTGGTCGACTGGCCGGCAGATGTTGAGCGGGCCATTGTGACCATATGCAAGGTTGTCGCAGGTGCTCTCCAAGTTGATGCGCCAAGGTGGGTCGGGATTATCCACTCCATACTCTGCACTGAGATCTTTCCAAGTTCTGCCTTTCCGCCGGATGCGCTCCAGCAATTCAATCGGTGAGTTGTCCAGATTCTTGCCGGACATCTCCTTATCAAGTGCGACGTAGTCAGGGTTAGTCTCAGCCATGCGGGGGGTTCCTGCTATCAGTGGTGATAAGGATTAACGGCGCGTCGTACAGGGCGTTTGCGGTTTGCCGTCACGCTTGGTTTTGGTACGGCGACACCTATTAGGCAGTCGCGAGTAACAATCTCGGCAAGCTGATCTTCGCTCCATCCTTCCGTGCCTTCAGGCCTGACCGGCAGAACGATAAACCTGGATTTTTGGTTGGAGTCCTCGACCCGAACTTCAATATCCTCCGGCAATTGCAAGCCGAATTCAGCGAGCACTTGGCGTGGCCATCGTACTATTCGGCGACGGTAGTTTGGCGTACGATACCATTCTGGCGATTGCCCAAGAATAGGACGTGGATAGCAGGAACAAAGTGTGCATACTACGACATGCTTTAGCTTGGGAGTGTCTTCCAAAACCCGCAGGTTGCAGTAATCACTGGGAGTTCCAAAGTTGGTGGGCATGCTGTTGATCCAGTCGATGCCAACATCCAGACTGGCTTTGACACCGTCATTAACCGCCAGTTTCTTGAATTCGGGGTCCAGCCATGCTTTTGCCACCAAGCGAGCAGCGGGCGCAGGGCCCAGTGTATGCATGTACTCCGTCCAGCGATTATGGTCCTCTTTGGTAAACAGTCCTTTTTCAATTGCCAGTTCACGCACAGCCAATTCTAGGACTTCGAATTCACTGACCTCATCAACCATGGGTGCCGGCGAGTGTAGATCATGTTTATCATCAGACATTGTTGCTACCTCTCTTGCTCGTTATTGCCTTCTTATGCGGATACGGACGCAACCTTCAGGCCGCCTCCAGATAGTGTTCGGGTATTTCCGTTTCGACTGTGTCATTGGGGAAATAGTCAGGATAGTCTGGCCACAGGTCAGCCATTTTGAATACTAGGCTGTAAAACCATTCAACATTTTCGGTGTTATCCCATGATTCATCTTCTGCAGGTGGGCTTTCATAAACCAGTTCGGCAACCACCGCTTCGGCACCTCTCACGTAACCTTGGGTGCGGGTATAAAATATATCTGGTAAATTCCGGACACGTACTCTGTCGCCTACCTTAAATCTGGGTTTACCCGCCTCTCCCTTAAAGCATTGCGGGTCACCGATGTCAGTGGCTTTCTCGACATGATGATTTCTGTCGTAATGTGGCTTACTCATAGCGTTTTCTCACCTCATCCATTTTTTCTTGAAGCTCTGTGAGCGTAATAAATTGCTTATCCACCAAGATTTTGGCTGCTGTTAGCAACCAGCGACCGTAGTAAGGTAAACCCAGATACATGGTCTCGCCGACTTCGACGTTTTGGCGACGACGTCTTTCTTCTGCATTCCATACGCCGCGCCAAGCAAGAACCTCGCAGGTTACAAAAGTATTATGTTCCCAAACCTCTTCTTCTTTCTCTTCCCAAGTGATGGGAATATCGGGCTCGCCGCCAATATCATGGGGGGATCGAGTATAGGCACGGAAATGTGCATTATCGATCATGTCAGGAGAAGGTGCATGAGTCTCCTGATGCAGGGCAGGTTGTATCTGTCTGCAGATGTCCAAGTGCCGATGGACTTTATCTCGAATAGACGATGGCATAGTCCTAAACTCCTCTTTAATACGACAAGCGAAACTAGTATATAGTTGCTAAAATTAACTCTACTACTCGGAAATTTTAAGATTTCAGCCTTTGATTATCAAAGACTGTTTTCCTATAATGTTTATAGGCACAGCTTATGAAGCGCAGAGTTGTATTTCCCAGATCCCTGCAATACCTGATGGCTATCGTTGAGTGCGGAAGCTATACCAAGGCTGCGGAAGCGTTGCATGTCTCTCAGCCTAGTTTATCTCAACAAATCAAGCAACTGGAAGAATCACTGCAGTCACCTTTGCTGGTCCGAACAGGTCGAGCTGTGCGTCTGACAGATGTCGGCGAAGTTTATCTACACCATGCTAAACGCGCCTACGGAGAGCTTGATGCTGGTACCCGTGCCATCCATGATGTTCAGGACCTGAGTCGGGGTTCGCTCTGCTTGGGTTGGACCCCGATTACAGATTACCTCGCCTGCTCTTTGCTGGAACGTTTTAGTCGTCTGTATCCGGGTATTATGCTGAATACGCTTGAGATGTCGGCAGATAATATTGAAATCGCCGTGACCGAAGACCGTATTGATATCGGTATCGCGTTCAGCCCTGTAACGTTGGCCACTCCCCGGGTATCCGGTATTGAGGTCAGGCAGCTGTTTAAAGAGTCACTCTGTTTTGCGGTTGGTAATAGCCACCTTTGTGCAGGGCAGAAAGAACGTATGAGTGTGCAGGAATTTAACAAGGAATCCTTGGTGCTTCTGAACTCTAATTTTGCCTTGCGACGCCAGATTAACACCTACTGTACCGAACAAGGCATCATGCCACGCATTGCGATTGAAACCGATTCGCTGAGCGTGATTATTGAGATGGTCCAGCATAGTCCATATGGTACGGTACTGCCCAAAAGCATTATCCAAGCCCAATGTGGCATTTACCCGATTGTATTGGCACCCGCCGTGCCCGCGCAGGCCGTAACCCTGATTACCCGAAACCATGGTTATAGCAGTGCGGCTTCTATTGCTTTCTCCAGATTGGCGATGGATTGGGCGGTTGACCAGATCACGTCACTTAGAAACGATAAATCCGGGTACTGTCCGTTATCAGGTAGTCATCGCTGCAGCAAAAAACAGCTGTCCTGATTAGCCGCTCATTCGGTTGGTTAGTATGGAATTGGTGGTGTTCGGTCACCCGGCTAGGCAGCTTCACTGGGTTGTATATCCGGTACCTTCGCTTGTCGCCCGGAGCAGGCGCCTGCGCTATTCACATCGGTCGGGTTTTGGGATATCATTCGGTGATGGATAGTACCCAACAGTCGCTGCTCGACTTTTTCAGACGCATTGCTCTGAGAGATACTGTGCAGATTGAGTCCATACGAAAACATGTGGGCTTTACGCTTAAGGATAATCAGTGGTTATTTCGGCTTTCCGCTCTGCATCATTACCTGCAACAGCTCAGCCCGCCGGGGTATGTTGTCATTGACTATCCTAGCTTCCGGAAACTGCTATACGGCATACCGATTAATGAGAACATAAGGCCTCTCGGAGCTGAGATCATTATTGCCGATAATCAGGGCAGGGTCGATTATTCGACTTATGCTTTGGTATGGAAAGTGCCATACAGATGTTGTACGGAAAATTTAAGATGGCGCGGTATTTAAGCCATGCGGCCCTTATAGTTGGTTCGGCGCTGGCCTGTGTGTCGGATGCCGCCGGTAACTCATGGCAAACCATAAGCGGCAAGTACTTTGCTGTTTCCTACCAAAGTCAGACTGTTCCGTTACCACTAAATCGGATACATAGTTGGCAGACTACAATAAAGACGGTTGATGATGGCAGGCCTGTGGAAGGCGCTGTGGTAAAGATATATGGAGGCATGCCGGCCCATCGCCACGGGCTACCGACACAGCCAAGGACGACGGAAGTTGGTAATGGCAGATACCTTATCAGGGGTCTTAAGTTCAGTATGATGGGGGACTGGGAAGTCTGGTTGGATGTTACGTATGGTAGTCTCAGCGAGAAGCTTGTCTTCAAGCTCAGTCTTTGAGTCAGTGTTAACAGACTTGAACTGTCGGCCCGGCATAGCGGTCCTTTTTTCATCTTGGCCCATTTCTTAAAGCTGCTGTTTTGGGCCTGTTGTATTATGCCCTTTTCTTTACGAGCCGATAGCGGAAGTCCGTGGACCGGAGCAGAAATCGCCCTGTTACGGTTACAATGGATTGGTAGCTTGGAAAAACTTCCGACTGACCCGACAAACCGATATGCCGACGACCCGCAGGCGGCTTGGCTTGGGCATCGGTTGTTTTTTGATAGACGTTTCAGCATCAACGGAAGGATATCCTGTGCTACGTGCCATCAACCTGATAATAACTTTACTGACGGCGTGATCAAAGGCCGGGCTATTGGCGAGGCGCGCCGCAATACACCGGCTATTTCTGGCATAGCGTATAGTCCCTGGTTTTTCTGGGATGGACGCACAGACAGTCTCTGGTCGCAGGCACTGGAACCTCTGGAATCACCTGTGGAGCAGGGCGGTAACCGTACATTTTACGCACGACTTATCTACTCTGATCCTGTTTACAAAAAATCCTATGAATTGACTTTTGGTGCCTTGCCGGACCTGAGCGACCGGATACGCTTTCCTGATGGTGCCACCCCCGCGGGTAATATTGCGCAGAAAAAAAAATGGGACTTGATGTCGGCAAAAGACCGGAGAGAAGTAAATCGTATTTTTTCCAATATTGGTAAAGCTATCGCGGCTTACGAAAGAAAGCTGTTGCCGGGCACATCACGATTCGACCGGTATGTTGAGGCATTGTTAAACAACCGCATTGAAGAAACTGATGCGACCATGACACATAAAGAAGTTGCCGGCCTAAAGCTATTTATCGGAAAGGCAATGTGTGTAACCTGTCATCAAGGACCGTTGTTTACCAATAACAGTTTTCACAATATCGGCATAACTGACCCTGCAACATTAAAGCCCGGTTATTTACCGGCTATCATTTATCTGTTCACGGACAGGCCAGAACCCGATTATGGTCGATACCGGGGTATCCGAAGAGCGCTAAAAAGCGAATTTAACTGCCTAGGCGAATACAGTGATGCGCAGGAAGGGGATTGTGTTGAACTCATTTATGCAGGCAGGCACCATCGGGCCACACTGGGAGCATTCAAGGTGCCGTCGTTGCGAAACGTTGCCCAGACCGGACCCTATATGCATGCTGGAGTTTTTGCTTCCCTGGAAGAGGTGCTGAAGCATTATAATACGGCACCGCCGGCATCAGTAGGGCGCAGCGAACTCGCGCCGTTAAACCTGTCCGAGCAAGAATTGGAACAGCTGGAAGCCTTTCTGCGTACTCTAGACAGCCCCGTCAATGCCGAAACAAGGTGGTTTAAGCGCCCAAGCTCATGATGCCTATGAGCGATGATCTTGATCTTCACGTCTTTTCTGTACGCCTTCCAAGTAAAGAAAAATACCGAAAGCAGTTCCAAATCCCGCTAGTATTGAAATAACTATGAGTATAATGTTCGCAACGGTGACGGTGCCGCCGATATCGGTTTCTATGCCGAATAGAGTCGCCAGCAGCATCATAATCAGCCATGTGAAAAAAATCCCGCCGAATAACAGAATACGCAATGGTCGATTACCCATGGATAGCATTTCTATAAATCTGGCCAATAATTTTGTAGTCATGTCAAAAGTAACTTCATCTCTGCTGGCTACTGGTGCCTTGGCGCCAAGGTAGCCATGATCTCCCGTCAAGCTGTCTATTCGGAATTCATACAGCACTATCAGGAATGAATACTTTAACAGTTGAAGTGGTGCCCCGAATGGACTGATATAAGAATGCCCGACTGATACCCGCATGTCGAGCGATTCTGGCACAACGCATCCCGGAACAAGGGTTTTGCGTGAAGAAGTCGTTCAGGTTTCGGGGTTGAGTGTGCGTACTGCACGTCTTGGGAAATCAGCCGGGCTACCGGTGTGGCATAAGGCAATGTGGACGCATTATCAAATTGAGCCGATCTCGGCCGGCTTTTCAGCCTGTGGCTGCCGATGCCAGCCCGGCACTATGTCTATCCCAATCTTAGCTATAGGTTGTCCCTGCATATCCAAGTGCCCGGAGCGCATCACTCGTCCGGATAGCCGCGTTACCGACAATTGTCAGATGAGTTCACTTGGTGCCGGATGAGAATATTTGTGCATCGCCGTTGACGATCATTCCTGGCCAGGATCCGTTTGTATCCAGCCAACCGTACACAGCGCCTGTACCACATTGTGTGCTACTCTCTGCCCTCGGCTTCACCTTATCTTGAGTGATAAATGACAACGACCTTATTATGCTGCCACCCAGAACGCTTTTGGCGATTACACCGACGCTTAAAGCCGATTCATGTCAAGACATGCCGTTACACCCCGCCCACTAACGGCAAGATGGAATACTTCATTCGGACCACATTGCGTGAATGGCTTACACTTGTTATCGCTTCGGTCGGTGCACCCAACACTTCACATTTTGGGTGTATTGCCGCAGCTGGTATCAGTTACATGCCGGTTTGCGGTACTAAGTTCCCATTCAATCTTTGAATATTCCACTGAACAGCGTGATGGGTTTACACAGCCGGCGATGCCATTCGATCAGCATGAGAAATACTATGGTCGATTCCCTGAAAGAACTGTACTGTTAATGTGGCTTTGGTCTATCTTTGCTGCAGTTGATAAACGTGGAGAGGCGGATTGGATGCAATCAGTATGTTTGAGTCATATGCCGTTGAGGTCTGGTATGTTCTTGTTGAGCTTGCGCCGCCACTGTTGGTCGGTTTGCTTTTGGCCGGGTTCCTACATGTTTTGTTGCCCGCAGGCCTGATTTATCAGGCTTTGAACCGACCGGGGTTTATGAGTACCTTTAAGGCGGTAGTGATAGGTGTTCCTTTGCCTTTATGTTCCTGTAGTGTGGTGCCGACGGCGTTGGGCTTAAAACGGGAAGGTGCTTCCAATGGTGCAACTACGGGCTTTCTGATTAGTACACCATCGACCGGGGTGGACTCAATTCTGGTCAGTATTGCCTTCCTAGGGTGGCCATTTGCTGTCTTTAAGGTGTTTGCCGCCTTTGCAACAGGGATTATCGGTGGCCTGATTGCCGATAAGGTTGTACCGGAGCAGGCGGTTGGTATCGCGGCAGAGCAAATCCCCGACGGTAAAGTCGGGCATCATGGTCCACTGGTTGAAGTTGTCCGTTATGCGATAGTTGATCTTTACGGTGCGATTGATCGCTGGATTATTCTTGGAATCCTGCTTGCAGCTGCGATCAATATCGTTTTGCCGAGTAATTTTTTTCAGGATATTCACTGGGCTCAGGGACTGGCCGGTATGTTGCTGATGCTTATCGTTGCAATTCCGCTCTATGTCTGTACGACCGGTTCGGTTCCTGTTGCGGCAGCTTTTATTGCAGCCGGTATGCCGCTGGGAGCCGCGCTGGTATTTTTGATGGCGGGACCGGCCACTAATATGGCAACAATCGGTGCGGTTTATCGAGCCCTCGGCGGGCATTTGCTGATGGTATACATCGGCACGGTTATTGTGATGAGTATTGGTTTTGGTTTGGGATTCGACTTTATTTTGTCTGACGTATCCGGCAAGCCCATACATCGGCACGAACAGGGATGGTTCGGTAGTGCCTCGGCGTTGTTAGTGGTTGCTGTGACCGCTTATCTCAATGTCAGACGCTATCGTAACAGAGGCCTGTCCAAACGGCATAAAGATATGGGTATGTGGCTGACGCTGCAGGTAGAAGGTATGTCCTGTCAGCACTGTTTGGCCAGCGTGAAAAAAACACTTGAGAGTATTGAGGGTGTCGAAAGTGCGATACCGAATCTTGATTCAGGTAGCGTAATGATTAAAGGTAACGGCCTGGACCGGAATCAACTGAGTGCTGCAGTGCATCAGGCAGGTTATAAAGTCAGGTGAATTTCAGCTTGCTATCAGCAGACCCTCTAGCGCCTGAACATGGTGATCCAGCGCCAGATATTGAGCAGCCCAGCCAGAGAATTTGCAACATATGTAAGGGCGCAGGCCAGTAAAATTTTGCGTGCATGGGTGCGGTCTGTTTCGTCCAGATAATTGCCTGCCTTCAATACCGGCATGGCCCGGTTAAAGCTGGCATCAAACTCAACCGGCAAGGTGATAAAATGGACCAGGCTGGAAATTCCCATGGTGGTAATCCCCAGTAGCAGCATAGTTAAGCCGGATGTGGGCGCTCGAGTAATAAGGGCGATAAACGGTACGGCATAAATCAGCAGGGTGCCGATACGCTCGGCATGATGGGCAATCTGCGCCATGTGTGTGCGTATTTTTAACGGTTTGTATTCTAGTTTATCCTGTAGCGCATGTCCGACCTCATGGGCCGCGACTACTATGGCCGTCAGTGACTTTTGGCCATAGTTGTGTTCGCTCAGGCGAACCGTTTTCGATACTGGGTCGTAGTGGTCCCCTTCGCTGGTGGTCTCCAGGGAGACATTGTTGAGATTCAGTTGTTTGATGAGATGGTCGGCAAATTCTCCTCCGGTTCCTTTGAAATCTTGACGAGGGGTCTGGTGCTTTTTCAGAATGCGGGAGGCCCATAGTGAGGGACCGTACAGGAGTGCACCGATTACGGCTGCCAAGATCAAAAAGTGCATTCGGGAACCTCTGGGGCAGGTTGTTCAAAAAACTATTGTGCGATGCTATGGCTGCGTCGCACATGCCTTGCTTTAATGGCGCTCGCTATGGTCTTTCGAGGCTCCTGATTATAATTCCAGTTGCACATAGCCGATGTTCAGATAGTCGTTGATCTGTGCTGGTCCGGCATGGGTTACATCAATGAATTCAGGGTAATCTTCCGGGGCAATATCGTACCAGGATGCATGGGTTCCGCAGACATGTACATCAATGTCATTTTTTACCAAGTCTTCTACATCTGCGTGTAATGCACGGTACTTGCCGGCATTGGCTGATGTCAGTGCAAACTGTTCATGACCGTGGCTGACGATGGCAATCGGCAGCCCGGGGAATTTCTGGCGAATTGCGTCTGAAGCGGTGCGAACCTCTATAAGGTGTTCATGCAGGGCATCGCCGTCGGCTTTCGTCACTTCTATGACGATTCCAACAGGGCTTTCTTCAAGCTGTAGTACATCGTTCAATAATTCGGCACTGACATGGGTCGTCATCAACAATAGGGCGTTAAATGTACTAAGCAGTGTTCCTTTCATCATTTGATCCTAGCATTTAGCGTACCTCTCAAAGACCACAGATAGCCATGGGGAGTTCCCGCGGGTATCTTCATCAGGCTATGTTATGTCCTAATTGTCGTTAGTCCCGGTCATTGTGATAGGCAGTTACTGATTAACTCAGGGCTTACCGGCCAACATGCTGAGAAACGCCCGGCGGGTTTCGGCGTCGTTTTTTCTGAAAGTGACTTCCTCGGCATGTGAATATGGGCTGTGTGGATGCAGCCGGATTCCCCATAGCGGAGATACGCTGTGGGGCAGCATTGCGTAGCGTATATCGCCTATGACATGGTGCTGTTCAGGGTGGCGGACGAGATAGCCACCGGATAATCTGCTGAAGCGCAGCACATCTTTTGATTGCTGTGATAATTTGGCGTGCTCGTGTATGTTATGTCCCGGTTTGTAGCGGGCGATGGATTGACCTTCGTATATTTGTATATCACCGCCAATGCCGACACGTATGGCATCAACATAGTAGCGGTCATCGTGCAGGTAGATACTTCGCCATAAAATAATGTTTCCCAGCGTTGGCTTAATAACCGCTTGTTCAATATTGTGGCCGCGGTTTCGGGCAAGCTGCTGTTGCGCTGCGTAACCGGTCTGTTGCTGTATATAAGCCAGCGATAGATAGATTGCAGTAAATCCGATGGCGGCAATCGGATATATTCGTCGGTGTTTGCGCCAGCCCGCTATTAGCAGGATAAGCAAGGACAGTGTCAATACGGGGTCAATGACCGCGATCAGATTCCAGGCAGTACGTGCGTCGCTAAACGGCCATAATAGCTGAGTGCCGAAACTGGTACAGGCATCTAGGATACCACCGGCACTGTAACCCAGCAGGGTATATACGTAGAGTTGGGAAAATTTCAGATAGCGCCGAACAAATGGCCATAGCAGCAGGGCTGCAATCAGTCCTCCGACAGGGATAAACGTTAGAGAGTGGGAAAACTGCCGATGAAATTCTAGGGTAAGCAGCGGGTCATCGGCGGATCGGATCAACACATCTGCATCAGGTAACAGGCCGGTGGTAAAGCCGACAATGGTTGCGATGCCTTGTTTCCTGCTTGTACCGGCCTGTGCCAGAACGGCACCAGCGATTCCCTGTGTGATGATGTCCATGCAGGCAACTGTGTCAGACTAAAATATTCTTGGTAAAGTCCGACAACGATGTTGTTCCTGCCGAATATTTTTATGCCTCATACCCATGTGGGCAGAGCTGTTTGTGCATGCCTTAACCGCTTATCAAGGTTTTTATGGCTTGGGCTGTATCTTGCCACCAGCGACCAGAACTCCTGTGAATGATTCATATGCCGCGTGTGGCACAGCTCATGGATTAACACATATTCCACCAGCTCACAGGGTAGCAGTATTAACCGGTCATTCAGGCTGATGCTGCCTTTGGAAGAGCAGCTGCCCCAGCGGCTTTTCTGAGTACGGACGCTGACTTTCCGGTACTCCAGTTCACATTTCCGGCTGATTTCATAGAGCAGGCCGGGCAGAAATTTGCATGCCTGCCTGCGCAGCCAGCGATGTAGCACATTGATGCACGCCCCGGTATCTTCCGCGGGTCCCCTGATCTGCAAATGGTTGGGATACTCTTCCAGGTAACGCCAAGTGCTGCTATCACCGAATCGGTAATGTACCGACCAGATCTCGCTAATTGCCGCAAGGTGGATTTCTGCCGGCAGTTCAACAGGTTGGCCCAGCCGTAATTGCTCAATTTGTTTCTTGATCCACTGGCGATGCTGTTGTACGAAAGGTTCAACATGTTTTAATGCCATGCGTCTGGGAATAACGACCTCTACACCTCTGTCCCGGCGAGCATTGATGTGCATATATCTGGCACGGTTGCTGCGACGAATTGTGTATCGGATTTCAGATTCAGGGTTTATGCCTGTCTGTAATTGTTCTGCTATCATTGTGTTGTCCCTGTTATGTACAGGTCTGTTGGTATATCCATGCCATGTGGCACTGTCCTTTCTCATTTTATCTGAATTGTTTGTAATGAAACCATGCATGATAGCCCATAACGGCTATGATTGATCGCAGTAGCCTGTTAGTTGTTAACTCTGGTTCTTGTTTTCTGCGATTCCGAGTTCCAGCTGACTAGTTGCCGACTCATGTTGAATCTGGCCCCATTTCTGGTATTCCCGAAGCTGTCCGAGTTCTTCGGCTACTTTTTTGATCGACAGCTTTCTCAAAATCTCTGTAGTTATAGGACGCTTTTCATCCCAAAATATCATAGACTCTAAAAATTCAGTAGCAGGTAATGAAATAATAACTTTATAGAAAAATTCTGCTTCTTCTTTAGAGTCAAATGACAGAAAATTGACTGTGTCATCAAATATCACTGCTTTATCA